>NZ_JBBECC010000184.1:0-11738 GCF_040882025.1 Parvibaculum sp.
ACAATCCCAATGCCACCCCTTTTGCAGAGGAATCCTCAGGGGGAGGGTGGGAAGTAAGGAACACGCCTGCCCAAAAAAACAATGTCATCCCGGGGCTTGTCCCCGGGACCCATCCTGCCCGCCGAAGCAGCGCATCGGCGTTGCGAAGGCGGGTGGTTCCCTCAGCAAGCGCGATTGCCCGCTCCCGCTCCCCCTCCCCCACATCGTCTTTGCCGGGCTTGACCCGGCAACCCAGAAGGCGCGCACCCGTCCGCCGAAGCTCCGCAAGGAGCGAAGGTGGAAGCGCCGTCTCTCTTCGCAAAAACCTCTTCGCGCCTTCGCGTCGGAGCCTGTCCTCGGGCCGCGCGCAAGCGCGGACCCGTGGGCGTGACACTTCTTCCTCCCCCCTTTGCATCCCCCGCCCGATGCGTCACCATCCCCCCATGCCGATGACCTACCGCGAATTCAACGCCTTCTGCGCCGCGCTGCCGGCCACCACCCATGTCGTGCAATGGGGCGGCGCGCATGTCTGGAAGGTGGGTGGCAAGGTCTTCGCCATCGGCGGCTGGGAGCGCGGCAGCCATCCCGGCATCACCTTCAAGGTCTCCGACATCGGCTGGGAAATGCTGCGCGACGCGCCCGGCTGCCGCCCGGCGCCCTACCTCGCCTCGCGCGGCATGAAATGGATCCAGAACCACGACAAGGGCCTCGGCAAGCGCGCGCTGAAGCAATATCTCGAAGCCTCGCACACCCTGGTCGCCGCCGGCCTGAGCAAGAAGAAGCGCGCCGAGCTGGGGCTTTGAGGCGGCGCGAGGGGGTACCACAATCCTGACTTGCCACTGTTTGCAATATTTGCTATATAACAAACATGACAAAAAACCCCGACATCGTGGCGGTGCTGCGCGCCATCCGCGCCAATCTCGACCTGACGCAGGAGCAACTCGCGGAGCGGCTCGGCGTCTCATTCGCCACGGTAAACCGTTGGGAAGGCGGTGCCAACAAGCCGCAAAAGGCGGCCCTGGCCACCATCGCCGACCTCGCTGCCGAGGCAGCGGTTGATATGGATGCCCCCGACGCACAGGCACCGGAAGCCGCCAGGGTCGCGCGGCGGCGAACCGGCGCGCGCTCGGCCACGCCCTCCACCAAATCCATGGAGCAGATGCTGTGGGATGCCGCCTGTTCCATCCGGGGCGAAAAGGACGCGGCCAAGTTCAAGGACTATCTACTGCCGCTCCTGTTCCTCAAGCGCCTGTCCGATGTCTTCGACGATGAGATCGCGCGCCTCGCCGAGGAATATGGCGACCGCGCCACGGCGCTGGAGATCGCCGAGGAGGATCACGCTCTCCTGCGCTTCTACCTGCCGCCCGAAGCGCGCTGGGCCGTCATCAGTGGACGCGAACCATATGAATGGCCCGACGACGACAAAGGAAAGAGCACGCGGCCCAAAGACATCGGCGAACATCTGACCAAGGCCGTCCGCGCCGTGGTGCGGCAGAACCCTTCCCTGTCGGGTGTCATCGACGTCGTCGATTTCGGTGCCGAGCGCAATGGCGAGCGCGACATCAATCCAGCCAAGCTGCGCGAGGTGGTCGAGACCTTCTCCGATCCGCGCTACCGGCTCGGCCTCGCCGACGTACAGCCGGATTTTCTCGGCCGCGCCTACGAATACCTGCTCCGGAAATTCGCCGAAGGCTCGGGCCAGAGCGCCGGCGAGTTCTTCACGCCCACCGAGGTCGGCTTCCTGATGGCCCACATCATGCGCCCGAAGCCCGGCGAGGAATGCCACGACTATGCCTGCGGTTCGGCCGGACTGCTCGTCAAGCTTCAGCTCGTCGGCAAGGAACTCGACCCCACAAGCAAGGTGCCGCTCAAGCTCTACGGCCAGGAACTGACGGCCGAGAGCTACGCCGTCGCCCAGATGAACGCGATCATCCACGACATGAACGTCGAGATGGCGCGCGGCGACACGATGATCAATCCGAAATTCAAGACGGCGGACAGCAAGATCAGGACCTACGACATCGTCGTCGCCAACCCGATGTGGAACCAGCCCTTCAACCCCGACATCTTCGCCGACGATCCGTTCGATCGCTTCCGCACGCAGGGCGGCGCCAGCACGGGCAAAGGCGATTGGGCCTGGCTCCAGCACACGCTTGCCTGCCTCAACGAGCGCGGCCGCGCGGCGGTGGTGCTCGACACCGGCGCGGTGACACGCGGCTCCGGCTCCAAGAACGAGGACAGGGAGCGCAACATCCGCAAATGGTTCGTCGACCGCGACATGATCGACGGCGTGATCCTGCTGCCCGATAACCTCTTCTACAACACCAACGCCGCCGGCGTGGTCGTGGTGCTGTCCAAGCGCAAGCCTGCGGCGCGCAAGAACAGGCTTGTGCTGATGAATGCCGGCCGGTGCGTGCAGAAGGGCCGGCCGAAAAATTTCATCCCCGAGGATTCCATCCGCCCGCTGGCGGCGACCTACCTGAGGGGTGAACCGGTCGATGGCGAGCTGATTGTCGTGGATTGCGCGAAGATCGCGGAAGCGGATTACAATCTCAGCCCGAGCCGGTGGGTTGGTGCTGCACAGTCCGAGGACGCGGCAAACATACCTGAATTGATCAGTTCACTTCGTTCGCTATCTGACGCCGGAGTTGAAGCAGACCTGCACCTTTTTAAGATACTTTCCAGGCTCGCGTCATGAATGGTTGGACGGACACCATTCTTGGGGACGAGATTGATCTAGCTTACGGCAAGTCCCTGCCCGCGCACGTCCGCCAGGCGGGGCCATATGAAGTGTTCGGCTCGAACGGTTGTGTTGGTCATCACGAAGAGCCGCTCATTGCTGGGCCGGGCATCATCGTCGGTCGCAAGGGCTCTGTTGGCGAGGTTGCATATTCGGAGGGAGATTTCTGGCCCATCGACACGGCCTATTATGTTGTCAACAAGGGTGGGCACGATTGGCGTTTTCTCTTTCATCTTCTTTCAAGTCTAGGGCTCAAGGGTCTGAACAGCCATAGCGCGGTGCCTGGGCTGAACCGCGAGGATGCCTATTCGATTGGCGTTTCACTCCCGGCGCAGCCCGAACAGAAAATGATCGCTGACGCTCTCGACGTCGTAGTTGACCGCCTCAAGCTTGAAGATGAAGCCATTGCACTGTCCCAAGACCTCAAGCGCGCGGCGATGCGGGTGCTGTTCAGCAACGGTTTGAGGGGCGAAGCACAGAAGGAAACCGAATTCGGTCCGGTGCCGGCAACGTGGGACGAAAGCCTGCTCGACGACTGTGCCACAGTTCAAACCGGTGCGGCGAAGGGAAGGAAATTCGCAGACGCTGAGGTGGTGGAAGTGCCTTACCTGCGCGTCGCAAATGTGCAGGATGGGCATCTCGACCTCACCGAGATGAAGGAAATCCGTATCCGGAAGTCGGAGATCGAACGCTATCGCCTGCAACTTGGCGACGTCGTTCTTACGGAAGGCGGGGATTTCGACAAGTTGGGGCGCGGTTTCATCTGGCGCGGCGAATTGGAGCTGTGCGTGCACCAGAACCACGTCTTTGCGGTGCGGCCTGATCGAGAGAAAATGCTCCCTGAGTTCTTCGCGTATCTTGCGCAAAGTCCATACGGCAAAGCCTACTTCCTGAAGGTGGCACACAAGACCACCAATCTGGCGTGCATCAACAGTACAAAGCTGAAGGCGTTTCCGGTTCCGGTGCCGCCCACCCTAGACGAGCAGCGTGAGATCGTCGCCATCCTAGACGCCATCGACCGCAAGATCGACCTGCACCGCAGAAAGCGCGCCGTGCTCGACGAACTCTTTAAGGCGCTGCTGCACAAGCTGATGACCGGCGAGATCCGCGTGGCCGATCTCGACCTCTCAGCGCTGACGCCTGCCTCACCCGGAAAGGCGGCCTGAATGTATTTCTTCTATATCGACGAATCCGGTTCGCGCGATCCCTCGACAGGCACGGCCGAAAAGCCCAAGGATCATCTCTATGTGCTGCTGGCGGTGGGCCTGTTCGAACGCCAATGGCGCCCCTTCGAACAGACCATCGCCCATGTGAAGCTCGAACTTGCCGACTATCTGAGACGGCAAGGCAAGGGCCCGTTCGATCTCGCCGATTGCGAAGTCAAATCGAACTGGATGCGCAACGCAAAGGAACGCGGAGAGAAAAGTCCATTTCTCAATGCGCTGGACGATGCCGACCGCGAGCGGTTGGTGACCGCCTATTTCGATCAGCTCGGACCGAGAAACGCAGTGATCATCGCCGCCGTCATCGACAAGCGGCATCTGCACGACCACATCACGCATGAGACGCTGCACAAAAAGGCTTACGAGTTTCTGCTCGAACGGATTCAGCACTACATGCGGGAATATCATCCCAAGCATCAGGCGCTCATCGTGATGGACGACACAAGCAAACAGCTCAATCGCGCCGTAGCGATGAAGCACGCCTATTTCCAGCGCGCCGGAAACCGGAATCTGCAGTTCCCGCAGATCGTCGAATATCCATTCTTTTCGGCGAGCGAACTGTCGAACGGCGTGCAACTGGCGGACCTGCTCGCCTACAACGTCTATCGTGCGTTTCGCAGCGAGGACCTCGCCTATCCCTATTTCGAAATGCTGCTGCCGCATTTCTACCGGCGGAAAGCGGGGCAGGTGCTCGACGGATTGAAGGTCTGGCCGGACCCTTCGCCCCTTATAGGTTTGGCCCGCGCGGCATGGGACGCCCGAAAAGAAAAGGCCCCCCAGGAGGAGGGCCGGTGATGTCGGGCTGGGCGAACCATATCGAGCCCACCAGGGGCACCCGACAGATAAATATATGGGCCATGATATTGCGCCGGGCAAGGACAATCTGTCCTGGCCGCCCGATCTTTCGCAAAAATATTCTCGAATCCGTTAACAAAATCAAAATGTTACGGGAAGACGCGAGGGGCCGGGCGTGAGCGAACTCAAGATCAGCGAGGCCGGAACGGCCCAGTTTCCGATGGTTTCGCACGCCGCCGCCATCGGCTGGACGCCTCTCGCGCCGGAGGTCGCCAGGCAGAAGCGCGGCGGCGAAGCAGGCATGATGCTGCGCGACGAGTTGGAGGCGGCGCTTGCCAGGTTCAACCCGTGGATGACGGCCGATGTCATCCGGCAGGTGATCGAGAAGTTGGAGGCGCTCCCGCCCACCATCGAGGGTAATCGCGAGGTTCTCGGCTGGCTACGCGGCGAGCGGCAATGGTACGACGAGGCCGAGAAACGGCATCGCCATGTGCAACTCATCGATTTCGAGCAGCCGGGCGAGAATGTCTTTCACGTCACCTGGGAATGGAAGCTGAAGCCGCCGGCGCGCAAGGGCAACCGCGCCGATGTGATGTTCGCCGTCAACGGCGTGCCGGTCTGCATCGTCGAGCACAAGAATCCGAAGGACGGCGGCGCCATCGACCGGGGCGTCACGCAGCTCAAGCGCTACGAAAAGGAGACGCCTGAGCTGATCGGTGCGCCGCAGCTCTTCAATGTCACGCATCTGCTCGACTACTGGTACGGCGTGACTTGGAACGCCAACCGCCGCTACATGGCGCGCTGGAAGAAGCAGCCCGAGGAGACCTACAAGTTCGCAGTACAAAGCTTCTTCGAGCCAACCGACTTTCTGCGCACGTTGCGGGACTGGATTCTGTTCTATGTCGAGGATGGCGAGACCCGGAAGTCCATTCTGCGCCAGCACCAGCGCATCGCCATCGACAAAATTGTCGAGCGCTGCGAGGACAAGGCCAGGAAGCGAGGTCTGGTCTGGCACACGCAGGGCTCGGGCAAGACCTTCACCCTGCTCACCGCCGCGCGCCTGGTCCTGGAAGACAAGGCACGGTTCCGGAATGCAACTGTGATCCTGGTGGTGGACCGCACCGAGCTTGAGGGTCAGCTCAAGGGCTGGGTCGAAAAGCTGCTCGGCGAGATGCAGGCGCAGGATATTTCGGTCTGGCGGGCGAAATCCAAAGCCGAAGTTCAGGAACTGCTGAAGACGGACAAGCGCGGCCTGATCGTCTCGATGATCCACAAGTTCGAGGGCATCGACAAGAATGCCAACACCCGCGACAACATCTATGTCTTCATCGACGAAGCGCACCGCTCGGTCGCCAAGGACCTCGGAACCTACATGATGGCCGCCGTTCCGAACGCAACCATCATCGGCTTCACCGGCACACCGATCGCCAGGACAGCTCAAGGTGAAGGCACCTTCAAGATCTTCGGCACCGATGACGAGCAAGGCTATCTCGACAGGTATTCGATCAGGGAATCCATCGAGGACGAGACGACCCTTCCGATCCGCCACACCATGGCGCCGAGCGAGATGACCGTGCCGGCTGAACGGCTGGACAAGGAGTTTTTCGAACTGGCCGCCGCCGAAGGCGTGACGGATATCGAGGAACTGAACAAGGTTCTCGACCGCGCGGTCGGCTTGCGCACCTTCCTGACCGCCGACGACCGGGTGGAAAAGGTTGCTGCCTTCGTTGCTGAACATTTCAAGGAAAAAGTGCTGCCGCTCGGCTACAAGGCCTTTCTTGTTGGTGTCAATCGCGAGGCCTGCGCCAAATATAAACGGGCACTCGACAAGCTGTTGCCGCCCGAATGGTCGGAAGCCGTTTACACCGAAAACGCGGCGGACGTGGTCGACCGCCCGCTGGTCGCCGAGATACAACTTTCGGCGGAGCGCGAAGATGATGTGCGCCTCCTGTTCAAGAAGCCTGCCGAAAATCCGAAAATCCTGATCGTCACCGACAAGCTGCTGACGGGTTATGACGCGCCGGTTCTCTATTGCATGTATCTCGACAAGCCGATGCGGGACCACGTTCTCCTCCAGGCCATCGCCCGCGTAAACCGGCCCTATGTCGACGCCAATGGCGTGCAGAAGAGGGTGGGCCTCGTCGTCGATTTCGTCGGCGTGCTGCGCGAGCTGAAAAAGGCATTGCAGTTCGATAGTTCCGATGTCAGCGGCGTAATCGAGGATCTGGACCTCCTTCTCGGCGACTTCCTCGACAGGATCGAAAAGGTCAAGAAGGACTACCTCGACGTCGGCGAGGTGGGCAGCGCCGACGAGAAGCTGGAAAAACTGGTTTATGGCCGCTTCCTCGATCCGGAACAGCGCAAGACATTTTTCGAGGCCTACAAGGAGATCGAAGCCTTGTGGGAAATACTCTCGCCGTCGCCTGAACTGCGCGACCACATCACGACCTTCAAGCGGCTGGCGCAGCTGTATGCTGCCGTGCGGAATGCCTATGCTGACCGGGTCGGCTATGTCGCCGATCTCGCCTACAAGACCCGCCGTCTGGTCGAGGAGGGTGCCACACAGGAAGGGCTTGGTAGGTTGACCAGGACTGTGACTTTCGACGTCAGGACGCTCGAAAGCCTGCGTGGTAAGCCGGGATCGGACGAAGGCAAGGTATTCAACCTCGTGCGCGGTCTTCAAAAGGAGATCGAGGACGAACCTGATGCAGCGCCCGTTCTTCAATCGTTGAAGGATAGAGCGGAGCGAATCCTGAAGGACCTGGAGAATCGGAGGACCACCGGCCTTGCCGCCATGGACTTGCTTTCGGCCCTCGCCAGGGAGAAGGAAGAAGCGGTCAAGGCGGCCAAAGACAGCGGCCTGTCGACGCGGGCCTTCGGCGTCTATTGGAACCTGAAGGACGACGATACACTTCGCAATGCCGGAATCTCCGCCATGGAATTGGCGCGCGACGCCGAGATTGAGACACGTCGCTTTCCAAATGCCGATGTCAATGACGACGAGCAGCGGAAGCTGCGCGCTACCCTCTACCGGCCGCTGCTCGGACTTGGCAAGGAAGATCGCGGTCGGATTGTAGATGTCATTCTCTCGATCTTGCTCGATGGGGAGCGCGATGCTGACGCATGAGGGGAGACGACAGCAAGTTCGCTTTCGGGTCTTGTATTGGTCCAAACGCCTGAAAGTGACCCCTCGCCTGGTGCGCGTACAGCGCATGACACGAAAATGGGGTTCCTGCTCCACCAATGGCACCGTCACGCTTGCGGAGGATTTAGTGGATCAGGATGTCCAGTTTCAGGACTTCGTGATTGTGCATGAGCTTCTTCATCTTCGCATTCCAAATCACGGAAGGCTCTTCAAGGCGACGATGACGGCCTTCATGTCCAGGCGTGCGGACAATGGGAGATACGCTACCGCTCTGACAGACAACGGGGTCGCGCGCTAATCCATCCGTACACAGACCAACCCTCACCCCTCCGGCCGCGTCCAGATCCAGCTGCCGCCGATCAGCGCCGCCGCCAGCGGCGCCAGCGACCAGGGCAGCGGCGCCAGCAGCAGCGCGACGACCGCGCTGATGGCAAACGCCGCCAGCGCCGCCTGCTTGCCCCGGCGCGAGATGGCGCCGCGCCTCCGCCACAGCCGGATATGAGGACCGAAACCCGGATGCGTCAGCAGCCGCTGCTCCAGCGCCTTGTTGCTGCGCGCAAAACAGAAGGCGGCGAGAATCAGGAACGGCACGGTCGGCAAGAGCGGCAGCACCACGCCGAGCCCGCCCAGCGCCAGCGCCGCGAAGCCGGCGATCAGATAGAATGTCTTCGTCAATCCCGTCTCCGCGAGTGTCGCCATGCCGGGCCACGATACGCCGGGCCGGATGCGCCGCGCCATGATGCGCCAGGCCATGCCGCGCCGGGAAGGCCCGCCCGGAAAGAATCGTCCGGAAACGCGACAAAACCGGAGACCCGGAGCGTTTCATTGCTTCCGCGAACAATGAAACGCTCCGGCGCGCGCGTCGTCTCAGCGCCGGGTCACGACGATTTCGAGATACTTGCTGGGCACGGCCATCGTGCCGTCATGCGCGGCGTTCATCGAGCCGATCAGGGCAACGAGATCGGCTTCCAGCGCCCGCTGCTTTGGCGCGTCCAGGTTCTCGAACGCTTTCTGCAGCGGCCCGTAGATCGCGCGCCAGGTGTCGATCCAGTGTTGCGCGGAGCGATAGCGCAAAACGAAATGGCGTTCGGTTGCGGCAATCGCGGCGGCGCCGGCGAACAATTCCTCCAGCCGCGCGCGCGTGCCCCAGAGCGCGGGCGACGCAAGGCCCGGCGCCGGCGGCACATAGCCGCCCAGCGTCTTGAACAACTGGCCGATGAAGCTGTCGGGGGTCCAGTTCGCCAGGCCGATCTTGCCGCCGGGGCGGCAGACGCGCGCCATTTCGGCGGCGGCCTTTTTCTGGTCCGGCGCGAACATGACGCCGAATGTCGACATCACCGCATCGAATTCGCCGTCGGCGAAAGGCAGCGCTTCGGCGTCGGCAAGCTCGAAGCGCATCGGCAGCCGCTCCGCCGTGGCGCGTTCCTGGCCGCGCTCCAACAGCTCTTCCACATAGTCGCTCGAGGTGACGTCGCAGAAGCGCCGCGCGGCGGCGAGCGAACAATTGCCGTTGCCGGCCGCGACATCGAGAACGCGCTGGCCCGCGCGCAGGTCCAGCGCCTCGCACAGGCTCTCGCCCACGATTTGCAGCGTCACGCCGACCACGGAATAGTCGCCGGCGGACCACGCCGCCTTCTGCCTGGCCTTGATGGCCGCGTAGTCCGGCGTGGCTTGTTTGGTTGAAACGTCGGGCATGTGTATTCTCCGTAAAAAGGCATGCGGCGACCGTCGCCGCGCCTGGCGGCCGGTATAGGCGCGGGCCCCGTCCCAACCTTGAAGAAAACCTGGAGAAAAGCTGAAGATTGGCCGGATTTTTCGGCTTGGGGCCCCCATGGGGCAAGGCCGCCCGGCCGCTTCGGCACAACGGCATGATCCAGCGGTTCGACGATTGCGAACTCGACACCGACCGGCGCGAGCTGCGCCGCGCGGGCGTGCTTGTGCCGGTCGAGCCGCAGGTATTCGAGCTTCTGGCCTATCTGGTCGCGCGTCCGAGCCGGGTCGTCACCAGGGACGAGCTCAACGAAGCGGTCTGGAACGGACGCATCGTCTCGGATTCCGCGCTCTCCAGCCGCATCAAGTCCGCCCGCCAGGCGATCGGCGACGACGGAAAGTCGCAATCCCTCATTCGCACCGTGCATGGCCGGGGCTTCCGTTTCGTCGGCGCCGCGCTGGACGAAGCCTTGCCGGTGGCGGCGGACGGGGCGGCGGTTGCGCATGAACAGCCGGTCGTCGCCGTGCTTTCCTTCGAAAATCTGTCCGGCGACGCGGACCAGGATTATTTCTCCGACGGCATCACCGCCGACATCATCGCCACCCTGGCCCGGCATCGCTGGCTCGGCGTCGTCGCGCGCAACACCACGCTTCAATTCAAGGGCCGCGTCGTCGGCATCGCCGAAATCGCGCGTGAAACCGGCGCGGCCTACATCGTCGAAGGCAGCGTCCGGCGCGCCGGGCCGCGCGTGCGCGTCAATGTGCAACTGATCGATGTTGAGAGCGGCAATTATATCTGGACCGAACGCTACGACCGCCAGTCGGAAGACCTCTTCGAAATCCAGGAAGACATCACGCAAACCGTCGCGGCGCGGCTCGAGCCCGAGATCGGCTATGAGGAGCGGCGCAAGATCGTCAGCGCGGCCGGCTCGCGCGATCTGCGCGCATGGGAATGCTTTCACCTCGGCCTTTCCCACTTCTTCCGGTTCACCGGACCGGACAACGGCAAGGCCCAGGACTATCTGCAGCGCGCGCGCGAGGCGGACCCGGGCTTCGGCGACGCGCATGCCTGGTGGGCCTATGCCGTGGTGCTCGGCACCGTCTACTGGGACACCGAGCCGACCCCGGCCCGCCTCGACGCGGCGCTGGCGGCCACCGTCAGGGCGCTTGAGCTCGACGACAAGAATGCGGTTTTCTACGCCCTCAAGGCGCGCGTGCAGCTTGTGCGCGGCGAATATGAAAGCGCCATCGAGGGCAACGGCATCGCCATCGAATTCAATCCGTCGCTTGCGGCCGCTCATTGCGGGCTGGCCGATTCGCTCACCTTTCTCGGCCGCTACGACGAAGCCGTCAGCCGCTTCGAAAAGGCCATCGCCCTCAGCACCAACGATCCGCAATGCTGGGCTTTCTATACCTATGGCGCGCTGGCCCTGATCCTGCACGGCGAGTTCGCGCGCGCCATCGAATGGACCAACCGTGCAACCGAGATACCCAACCGCCAGTACTGGACCCTGGCGCACAAGGCCGTCGCGCTGGCCGGCCTCGATCGCCGCGACGAAGCACGCCGCGCCCTGGCGGCGGCGCGGGCGGAGCAGCCGGCCCTGTCGATCTCCTTCGCGCGGCGAAAGCTTTACTACATCAAGCAGCCCGAGCAGCTGGCGCGCTATCTCGAAGGCCTCGCGCTCGCCGGCGCCCCGCCCTGATCGCGCGACACGGGACATCCGGCGCGCGATGCCGCCGGATCGACACCGGGTCGCTGGTCGCGAATCGTTCGGGCGTCACCGAATCCCGGCATGTGGATTGGCGGCATTCACAGGCTCAACCTGTCATTTGTCGGCGCCACCGCCGCCACCCGCTCACGCCCGGGGACAAGGCGGAAGCAAACCATGTGCGCCCCGGGGATAATTCATGGTTAAGTCCGTATACGGATCGATCAGCCAGCCGTGCCGCCGGGGATAAGTCATGAATAAATCCGTACACGGATCATCGAAAACCCGGTTTGTGACAGTTTTATGACAGTTTCGTGACAGAGGGGGGGTCCGGGCCGGTTTTCGCTGCTGAAAAAGTGGTGCACCCGACACGATTCGAACGTGTGACCTCTGCCTTCGGAGGGCAGCGCTCTATCCAGCTGAGCTACGGGTGCCGG
>NZ_JBBECC010000185.1:0-1873 GCF_040882025.1 Parvibaculum sp.
GGGCGTGGATCAGCTCCTCCTTGCCGGCGAAATGGCGGTAGATCGTGCCGACGGGGATGCCGGCGCGTTTGGCGAGGCTCGCCATGGAAGCGCCGTGGAAACCTTCCTCGCTGAAGAGGCCGAGGGCCGCCTCAAGGATGCGGCGGCGCTTGGGGTCTTCGGCGGGACCGGGTCCGGAATGAACGTTCATTCCGGACCAGATAGGGCGGCCGGCGGTGCGGCGCAAGGGGCGGGCGCCGATTTTCTGTTGGGCGGCGGTGCGGGGCCTTGTAAGCAATCGGGCAAGGATGAGCGGCGGGGAGTGCGGGCGAATGACGACGTTGAAGCCGGTGATGGGCGTGGACGAGCTCGAGGCCTTTATGGCGCGCGAGTTCCCGCAGATGCGGATGGGGGCCGATACGACGCGGATCGAGGCCGTGGGGCCAGGGACGGCGCGGCTCAGGCTCGGCTTCACGGAACGCAATCTCAGGCCCGGCGGGACGATCTCGGGGCCGGCCATGATGGCGCTGGCCGATTACGCGATGTATGCGGCGGTGCTGGCGCATATCGGGCCGGTGGCGCTTGCCGTCACCACCAATCTCTCGATCAACTTCCTCAGGAAGCCCGAAGCCGCCGACATTATCGGCGAGGCGCGGCTCCTGAAGCTCGGCCGCGCGCTGGCGGTCGGCGAGATCGTTATGTGGCAAGAGGGACCGGGCGAGGCCGCGCCTGTCGCCCATGCGGTGTCGACTTATTCGATTCCGCCGAAGTGATGGAGGGGCGATTGTGGGGTATTATAATACCCCATTGACAAAAGCCAGTTATTTCAAGGTTTTTCGGGCGCGGGCGGCGCTGGATGTTGTTGACAGGCCCCGGGGGATCGCCTAGAAGCAGCGCCGAACCGGGGTGGCGCATCGCCGCCCCTCTTTGATTTGCAGGATGTTTCGCAATGAAGACCTATTCCGCGAAAGCCTCGGAGATCGAGAAGAAGTGGATCGTGATCGATGCCGAAGGCATCGTGCTCGGCCGTCTTGCGTCCTATGTCGCGAATGTTCTGCGCGGCAAGACCAAGGTGACCTACACGCCTCATCTCGACTGCGGCGACAACGTGATCATCGTCAATGCGGCGAAGGTCGCCCTCACCGGCGCCAAATACGACGACAAGCGCTACTACCGCCACACCGGCCATCCCGGCGGCATCAAGGAAACGAGCCCGAAGCGCATCCTCGAAGGGCGCTTTCCGGAGCGCGTGCTGGAGCTCGCCGTCAAGCGGATGATCCCGCGCGGGCCCCTGGGCCGCAAGCAGCTCGGCAATCTCCACATTTATGGCGGCGCCGAACATCCGCATGAGGCGCAGCAGCCGCAAAAGATCGACTTCGCGGCGCGCAACCGCAAGAACGTCAGGATCGCATGACCATGTCCGAAACAACCACGCTTGAAGGCCTGAAAGAAGCGATCGCACCGGCGGCGGAAGCCGCGCCTGTCGCGCCGAAGCTCGACAAGTTCGGCCGCGCCTATGCGACCGGCAAGCGCAAGAACGCCGTTGCCCGCGTCTGGATCAAACCGGGCTCGGGACGCATCAGCATCAATGGCCGCGCGCTCGAAACTTATTTCGCGCGTCCCGTTCTGCGCATGATCCTCAACCAACCGCTGGTGATAGCCGCGCGCGAGAAGCAGTACGACATCACCGCGACGGTGGTGGGCGGCGGCCTTTCAGGCCAGGCGGGCGCCATCCGTCACGGCATTTCGCGGGCGCTGACCTATTTCGAGCCCGACCTGCGCGGCGTGCTCAAGAAGGAAGGCTTCCTGACACGCGACAGCCGCGTTGTCGAACGCAAGAAATACGGCAAGGCGAAAGCCCGCCGCAGCTTCCAGTTCTCGAAGCGCTGATCCC
>NZ_JBBECC010000186.1:0-10502 GCF_040882025.1 Parvibaculum sp.
CCCTTCCGCCTGGTGCCCGGCGTGACGGCCGGCGTCGGCGGCCTCGGCTATGCCGGCATCCCGGTGACCCACCGCGACATCAACCACGCCGTCACCTTCGTCACCGGCCACATGGCGGGCGGCGCGGTACCTGAAAATCTCGACTGGCCGTCGATCGCCAGGGGCTCGCCGGTCATCGTCCTCTACATGGCGCTCTCGCATCTCGAGGCGATTGCGACGCTCTTGATCGAAAACGGCCGCCGCACCGACGAGCCGGTGGCCCTCGTCCACAACGCCACGCTGAAGGACCAGAAGGTCCTCGAAACGACACTGGGCACCGCCGCCGCCGATGTCGCCCGCGCGGACTTCAAGGCCCCCGCCATCATCGTCATCGGCGATGTCGTGCGCCTGCGCGAAGGCCTCGACTGGCTCGGGGCGCTGGAAGGCCGCATCCTGAAGCGCGATCCGCTGGACGCTCGCGCGAAAAAGGACGCGGGTTGATCGTTGCGGCGGGCGCGGCGGGCGCCTAAAGAAGGCCTTTCAATCCTTCGAACGGGCGGGCCTCATGACAGATACAACGAAAGACAGCAACGGTAACGCGTTGGCCGATGGCGACAGCGTCATGGTCATCAAGGACCTGAAGGTGAAGGGCACCTCCGTCACGCTGAAACGCGGCACGGTCGTCAAGAATATCCGCCTCACCGGCGATACCGGCCTCATCGAGTGCAATGCCGAGAAGGTGAAGGGCCTCGTCCTCAAGACCGAGTTCCTGAAGAAGGTTTAAGATGATCGGCATGCGCATTACAACAGGGCCGACGCGGAGACCGTGACATGACGGAAATCAGACCGATCCATTCCGACGCCGATTACGAATGGGCGTTCAAGGAGGTCGCGCGTTATTTCGAAAGCGAACCCGTGCGCGGCACGATGGAAGGCGATCGTTTTGCGCAACTTCTGAAAATGATTGAGGCTTTTGAATCCGAGCATCCCTGATTCAAAAAACTTATCTCCCCCCCACCAAACCGCCCCCATATTAGATACATCTCGCTCCACCGAAGGGCGTGTCCGGACTGGCCGAATGCGTGGAGAGGGAATGCTGCAGTCTTGCGGTGTGGGACGCCAGACCCCACTGCCGAAGAGGTCGACTGACGTGGGCCGGTTAACGACCGGCGGGGTAGCGGCCGGTATGCGCCGGACTACCCGCGACGCGGCAGACGTCGAACCGAAAATCGCAGCGCGCGGGGCGGGAACGAGACCGCCCTTACATGTGCCACATGTCACATGCAAGACATGTACGGTCGAGTTCAATGCGCCCCGCGCATCCTTCTATTTGTTGCGTGCCGAAACCCCGGAAGCATCGCTTCGCGGGGCTTTCGGTGCGTCCGCGAACGGCGATTTTCTTTGACTTTGGCATGTCGAGTGCCAATATTTTGTCCGGCCATTTGGCGGTAGCGATTTACGGGGGCGTTCGCAATGTTCCGTTTCTGGCTTCAGTTCCCTCCTTTGCTGGTTCTGCCGGGCCTGCTGTTTTTCTTCGCGCTCGCCGGCGGCATCATTCATTGGCTGCAATGCCGTTCGCGCCTGAGCGCACGGATCGCGAACGGCGCTCTCGGCCTTCCGACCTTCGTGGCGGTGTCGACCCTTTTCGCGCTCTTCGCGGGCTTTCTGCTGGCCGACACCATGACGCGGAAGGATCGGGCGTCGCAGGCGGTGCAGACCGAAAGCGCGGCGCTGCTCGGTCTCGGCATCGGCAGCGAAATGTCAGACGGCAACGGCGCGGCGATCCGCGCGGCGATCCGCGTCTATGCGCGGTCGGTCACCGCCGATGAATGGCCGCGCATGCTGCAGGAGCGCAGCAGCGCCGGCACGGAGCGGGCCTTACTGGCGCTGATGCGCACGGTGCATGAAGGTCCCGTTGCCGACGGCGTGTCGCCGGCCGTTCACGGCCACATGCTGTCGCTGATGCAGAACATCGTCGATGCGCGCACCGACCGCGTCGCCATCGTCACCGATCGCCTGCAGCAATTTTCATGGACGGCGCTTTTCCTGCTTGGCTTTATTACGCAATACGTGCTCGGCATGGGTTTTCTCGACCGGCCCGCCGCCAATTTTTCGGTGATCGCGATTTTCAGCCTCGCTGCCGTCGTCGCCCTCTGGCTGATCGCCATCCAGGACAACCCCTTTCGCGAACCGAACGGGGTCTCGCCCGCGCCGTTCGAAAAGATTCTGGATACGCTGGCGGAGTAGGGCGGCGCGCTAGCCGAGCGTTTCGGCGAGCCAGTGCATTCTCTCGCCGCCCGGCGGATCGAGCCGTATCACCTGGCCGTTCATCGCATAGGGAATGTTGTCGATCCGCGCATGGCGCAGCACGCTCCAGAACACGCCGCCATGCGCGACGACAAGCACGGGGCCTTCGGCTTCCAGCGCCTTGTTGACGCCACCAAGCGCGCGGACAAGAAAATCCTCATACACTTCCGCCCCATTGGGCAGGTAGCGGCCCTCGCGCCAATCGGTGAACCAGTCGCCGCCATCGCGTCCCTCATCGGCGCCGAGCCCGCATTCCTTCAATTCGTCGATCACCAGAAATTCGCAACCGCCCGCCGCTTCACGCGCATGGCGCGCCGTCTCGAAGGCGCGCGAGAGCGGGCTGGTGCAGATGGTGCGGATGCCGAGCCCGCGTACGATTTCGGCAGCGGCGCGCGCTTGCGCAAGGCCGGTTGCATTGAGCGGAATGTCGATCTGGCCTTGCGCCTTGCGATTGAGATTCCAGTCGGTCTCGCCGTGGCGAACGAAGTAGAAAGGCACGTCTCTCAGCATTCACGTCTCCAAAGCGGTGGCGATTTTCGCAAGCGCCTCTTCGGGCGCCGTCGCCTTCGGTCCCAGCGCCGCGATGCGCTCGGGAAGCGCGTGCAACACCTCGTCCCGTTCGGCATCGCTCATGCGCGACCAGCCGGCGATTTCCTTCAACGTCCGGCCGCAGCCGACACAGGCATTCGCGCGGCCGTCGACGGCGCAGATGCTGAGGCAGGGGCTTTTGATCGGCTTCGAGTAAGTCACTTGGTTTTTCCGGGTTCTCGCCTGTCGTGCAACGGAGTATAGAGCGGGGCATCTCGAATCCCACGTCATGCCGGAGACGTCAATGACCCGTGCCGCCACCGGCCTGCCTTTCGACGACATCCGCAATCTGCTGACGGGTCTGCCGCAAGCGGACGAGGCGGCGCGCGCCGCCGCGCAGGCGCGCACGCGCGATCTCGCGGTGCCTCAAGGGTCGCTCGGCCGCCTCGCCGAAATCGCCGAATGGATGGCCGCCTGGCAGGCCAATCCGAAGCCCGCCGTCAACCGGCCTCTCGTCGCGATCTTCGCCGCGACACACGGCCTCGCCGCCGCCATGCCCGGCGCGGACGCGCACGCGACCCATCGTCTCGTCGAGCTCTATGCGGCAGGTGGCGCGGCGGTCAACCAGATCGCGCTTCAAATGGATGCGGGTCTCAAGGTCTTCGACCTCGCCCTCGATCTGCCGACCCCCGACATCCGCACCGATGCGGCGCTTTCGGAAGCCGCATGTGCGGCCACCATGGCCTTCGGCATGGAGGCGATCGCCGGCGGCACCGATCTCCTCTGCATCGGCGCGGCCGGGGAGGGCAACCGCACGGTCGCGGCAGCGCTCGCCTGCGCGCTTCTCGGCGGCGCGCCGGGCGACTGGACGGACGGATCGGCAGGGGCGGGCGAGGCAGTCACCGCCGCCCTCGCGCAGCACGAAGGCCATCTCGCCGATCCGCTGGAAGCGCTACGCCGTGTCGGCGGCCGCGAATTCGCGGCCATTGCCGGCGCCATCCTTGCCGCCCGCTACCAGCGCATCCCCGTCCTGCTCGACGGCTTCGTCTCCTGTGCCGCAGCGGTGGTGCTCTGGAAAATGGATCCGTCGGCGCTCGATCACTGCAGGGCAGCGCACGCTTCCGGCGACCCGGCCCATGCGCGGCTGCTCGCCGCCATGGGGCTCGATCCCCTCCTCGAAACCGGCATTCGCCTTGAAGAGGGAGCCGGCGCTGCGCTCGCCATCGGCCTCGTCAAATCGGCCCTAGCGGTCCACCAGGGCATGGCGGCGCGGGATCAGATTGCTGACTAGTCCCCATGCCGCTGTCGGGCGTATAATTAAAGGTGCAAAACAAACAGGGGGCAGATCGTGCCGAATACGCTTGGGCTCGATGACGACCTGGATAGCGTTGTACTGCTCAGGGAAATTGAGCGCTCCTTTGGTGTCACCTTTTCTGACAGTGAAGCATTGGAGTGCCTCACCGTCGGTGACGCATTCGAAATTCTTGAGCGGCATTTCCTGGCGGAAGCGAGTGAGGGAGGATGCGCAACCAGTATGGCCTTCTACCGGCTCCGGCGCGCGTTGCTCGATCTTGGCGCACAGGGAAGGTTGCGGCCCGAAACCGGTTTGGCGAATGTGACCGGCCTTGCTCCAAGGCGCTTGATGGATGAACTCGAGAGTCGTTCCGGCCTTCGGCTGCCGGTGGTGATGGCAAGCAGCTGGTTGCTCGGCCTCTTTTTTCTCCTGTTTGCAGGTCTGTTGGCCTCGGCCCTTGTTGGGAACGGTTGGCTCGCCCTCGGTCTGTTGGTGTTCGCTTTGGCGACGTGGCGGTTTCTCATACCCCGCGACGGAGGAACGCTCCCCAATGGCTGTGAGACGCTTGGCGGATTGGCCCGGAAGGCGGCAACCCTGAACTATGCGCAATTGGTGGGGCAGGGGGCGGGCGTAAGAGACGGCGATCTCTGGCGGGTGTTTTGCGATCTTCTTGCCGAACACACGGTGCTTCCAAAAGAGGAGATAGGAAGGGAGACTTTCCTGCTCCAGAAACAGATGAAGACGGCTTGAGGCCCCGCGCCACCGTTCAAAACCGAACAGCGCCCCGTTCGCCACATACCGTCCGCGCGCTTGCAACAGGGGACGTTGCGACTATTATCACCGCCAAAATAGCGTCTCGGCACGCGGGATCGACGGGGCATTGCGCTCCCGGACGGGCGGCACCGGACCTTGAAAACGAATAAGCCGGCGTGAAGCGCGGGAGGCGAAGACCGCCCGCGCGCCGCCACTATGGAGGTAGACCCTATGGACATGCGCTTTTCCCCCGAAGAGCTTGCCTTTCGCGGCGAGGTTCGCGAATTCATCGCCAACAACTATCCGCAGGAACTGAAGGGCGGCACCCGCCGTTCGCGCGGCGAGATGTCGAAGGAAGACATCCTGAAATGGCACCGCATCCTCTACAAGAAGGGCTGGGTCGTGCCGCACTGGCCGGTCGAATATGGCGGCACCGGCTGGACGATCACCCAGCGCTACATCTGGAACGAAGAGAACGCGCGCGCCGAGACCTCGCCGCTCTTGCCCTTCGGCCTCTCGATGGTCGGCCCGGTCATCTACACCTTCGGCAACGAGGAACAGAAGAAGCGTTTCCTGCCCGGCATCCTCTCGGCCGACGATTGGTGGTGTCAGGGCTATTCCGAACCGGGTTCGGGCTCCGATCTCGCCAGCCTCCGCACCAAGGCGGTGCGCGAGGGCGACCACTACATCGTCAATGGCGGCAAGACATGGACGACGCTGGCGCAATTCGCCGACTGGATGTTCTGCCTTGTCCGCACCGATCCGAACGCCAAGGCCCAGGAAGGCATTTCCTTCCTGCTGATCGACATGAAGACGCCGGGCATCACCGTGCGCCCCATCATCACGATGGATGGCTCGCACGAGGTCAACGAAGTCTTCCTCGAAGACGTCAAGGTACCGGCCGAGAACCTGATCGGCGAAGAGAACAAGGGCTGGACCTATGCGAAGTTCCTGCTCGGCAATGAACGCTCCGGCATCGCCGGCGTCGCGCGCTCCAAGAAGGCCGTCGAACGGCTCAAGAGCATTGCGAGCGCCGAACTGATCGACGGCGCGCCTCTGATGAAGACGGACGAGTTTTCCCGCAAGGTTGCCGAACTCGAGATCGATCTTTCCGCGCTCGAAGTGACGGAACTCAGGACGCTCGCCGCCGAGAGCAAGGGCAGGGGTCCCGGTCCCGAAGCCTCGATCCTCAAGATCAAGGGCACCGAAATCCAGCAACGCATCACCGAGCTCGCGGTCGAAGCGGTTGGCAACTATGCGCTGGTGCAGGCGCCGCGCATGGAGGCGACCGGTAACGAATTCGTGCCGGGCCCCGACTACAGCGCCGGCACCGCGCAGGATTATTTCAACATGCGCAAGACCTCGATCTTTGGCGGATCGAACGAGATCCAGCACAACATCATCGCAAAAATGGTTCTGGGCCTCTGAGGGTCCAGAACGCAAAAACATCAAGGGGAAGGTCACGAGATGGATTTTTCGTTCACTGAGGAACAGACGCTGTTGCGCAACACGGTGCAAAGCCTCCTCGCCGACAAATACGACTTCGACACGCGCCGCAAGGTGACGAAGACGGCCGATGGCTGGCGTCCCGAAATGTGGGCGCAATTCGCCGAGCTCGGCCTTCTCGCCGCGCCCTTCTCCGAAGAGCTGGGCGGCCTCGGCGGCGGTGCGATCGAGAACATGATCATCATGGAAGAGTTTGGCCGTCATCTCGTGGTCGAGCCCTATGTCGAAACGGTGGTGATCGCCGGCGGCTTCCTCCGCGAAGGCGGCACGGCGGCACAGCAGGAAGCACTGATCCCCGGCATCGTCGGTGGCGAAACGGTCTGGGCCTTCGCCTATGCCGAGCCGCAGGGCCGCTACAATCTTGCCGACCTGACGACAACGGCGAAGAAGGACGGCGCGGGCTACACGATCAACGGCTACAAGGCCGTTGTCCTCGGTGCGCCCTGGGCGCAGAAGCTGATCGTGACGGCGCGCACCTCCGGCGGCCAGCGCGACCGCGACGGCGTCTCGGTCTTCATCGTCGACAAGTCGGCTCCGGGCGTTTCGACCCGCGACTACCCGACGGTCGACGGCCGCCGCGCCTCCGAGATCACCTTCGAGAACGTCAAGGTCGGCGCTGACGCGCTGATCGGCGCCGAAGGCAAGGGCCTGCCGCTCGTCGAGAAAATCACCGACGAGGCGATTGCGGCGCTCTCGGCCGAAGCCATCGGCTGCATGAAGGAGCTCAACACCGCGACGGTCGAATATTGCAAGACGCGCAAGCAGTTCGGCGTGCCGATCGGCAAGTTCCAGGTCCTGCAGCACCGCATGGTCGACATGTTCATGGCCTATGAGCAGTCGGTGTCGATGACCTACATGGTCAACCTGAAGCTCGGTGAGAGCGACGCGGAGCGGACGAAGGCGGCCGCCGGCGCCAAGGTTCAGATCGGCAAGGCCGGCCGTTTCGTCGGCCAGCAGGCCGTACAGCTTCACGGCGGCATGGGCATGACCGACGAGCTCAATGTCGGCCACTACTTCAAGCGCCTGACGATGATCGACACGCAGTTCGGCAATGTCGACTATCAGTTGAAGCGCTATTCCGAAGCCGCCTGAGCACCGTGTTGGGGAAAGAATGAAGGCCGCTCTTCGGAGCGGCCTTTTTCTTTGGTGCTTTTTGACGTTACCCGTTCCTGCTTCTAGGCTCAGCACTGGAAACGGCAACGGGAGGAAAGCATGCAGGAGCATGTTCTGGTCGCGGGCGCCACGGGTGTTGTCGGTTTTGCGGCGATGAGGCATTTCGCCACGCGCGGCTACAAGGTGACGGCGCTTTCTCGCCGAAAGCCATTCGAGACCTTTGGCGCGCGTCATCTGGCGCTCGACCTCACCGACCGCGCCGCCTGTGCCGACACCCTGTCCGCCATGACCGATGTCACGCGCGTGGTCTATGCCGCACTCTACGAAAAGCCCGGCCTTGTGGCGGGCTGGCTCGAGGCGGACCAGATAGAGACCAACCGGCACATGCTCGAGAATCTCCTGGACCCGTTGGAAAAAGTCGCACCGCGTCTCCGTCACGTTTCGCTCCTGCAGGGTACCAAGGCCTATGGCGTGCATGTCCGCCCGCTGACCGTGCCCGCGCGCGAGAACCGCGACGAGATGAAGGAGCAACCGAATTTCTACTGGGATCAGGAAGACTATCTCCGCGCGAAACAACAGGGCAGGGGCTGGCACTGGACCATCTTTCGTCCGCAGATCATTTTCGGCTTCTCGCTCGGCGCGGCAATGAACCTGATCCCCGCCATCGGCGTCTATGGCGCCTTGCTGAAGGAGGAGGGCAGGCCGCTTTCCTATCCGGGTGGTTCCTCATCCGTGCTGGAAGCCGTTGATGCCGATCTCCTTGCCGACGCCATCGCCTGGGCGGGCGTCCGCGACCGGCGGGAGAATGCGATTTTCAACGTCACCAATGGCGACGTCTTCGTCTGGAGGAACGTTTGGCCTGCCATCGCCGATGCGCTTGGCATGAAGCCGGGCGAGGCAGTCCCCATCTCCCTCGGCGTCGAAATGCCGAAGCGGGCCGACGAGTGGGACGCGCTCCGCGCGAAATACAATCTCGCTGCACCGGACATGGCATCCTTTGTCGGCGAGTCCTTTCACTATGCGGATTTCACGATGGCCTATGGCGCGGAGCGTCAGACGCCCGCCGCCATCGTCTCGACGATCAAGCTGCGAAAGGCCGGCTTCCACGATGTGATTGATACGGAAGACATGTTCCGCAAATGGTTCCGGCTCTTTCAGGAGAAGCGGCTGTTGCCGCCACGCTGAGAACGTCAGGAAGCGCGTTTGGTCATGGTCGCGCGCGGGAGCAGGCGTTGTGGCGGCAGCACGCATTCGGCCTGCGTGCCCTCGCCGAGCTTGCTCTTCAGTTCGAAGCGCCCGCCATGGACCGCGAGCAGGCCTTTGACGATCGAGAGGCCGAGCCCCGAGCCCTTGCCCGGCTGCGCCAGGCCAGACGCACCCTGGGTGAAGGCATGCAGCACCTTGTCGATCTCTGAGTCGGCGATGCCCGGTCCGTGGTCGTGGACGCCGAAGCGCATTTCGCCGTTGGCTTCCATGCGGGCGAACATCCGGACTTCCGAACCCGGCGGCGAAAACTTGATCGCGTTGGTCAGCAGGTTGATCCAGGTTTGGCGCATGGCACGCGCATCGCCATGGAAGATCGGCAAATGCGGTTCGAAATCCGCCGCGATCGTTACCCGCTGGCCTTGTGCCCGGATTTCCAGGATGCGGCGGCTGTCCTCGGCAAGCTGCGCGATGTCGACATCCTCTTCGGTGATCTGGAAGCGGCCGGCCTCGATGCGCGAGAGGTCGAGAACGTCGTTGATCAAGCCGAGCAGATGCTGACCCGAGCGATTGATGTCGTCGGCATATTCCTTGTAGGTCGGCACGACATGCTTGCCGAAAATTTCCGACGACATGACCTCGGAGAAACCGATGATGGCGTTGAGCGGTGTTCTGAGTTCATGGCTCATATTGGCGAGAAAATGCGATTTGGCGCGGTTGGCTTCTTCGGCGCGCGCTCGGGCGGCGTCGGAGTCGCGCTTGGCCTTGAAGAGCTGGTCGATCAGCACATTCTTGTCCTCGCGCAGGGCGGTCGCTCGCTGCATGGCGCTGTTGACCTGCGCGGCGAGCTTGATTAGCAGCACCGCAAAAGCGACGAGGACGACGCTGATCGCAAAATAGAGCCCTTCGCCGTAGAGCGCCATGCGCAGCGCCAGTGCGGCGATTGCCGGCAAAACCGCCCAGTAGAAGGCCGGGAAATAGAAAATCGTCACCAGCGTCATTGGAACGAGTGCAATGGTGACCGACGAGATCAGATAGCTCTGGTGCAGGGCGTCGTCCGGCTGCCAGAAGAGGAAGAGGAGCGATGAAAAGCAAATCGAAAAAAGGGCCGTCAGCCCCTCGAAACGCCAGCGCCAGCGATTGACGTTTTCGGGCTCGACAGTCGTCCCGAGAAAATCCCGCGCGGTGGTGTAGGTCGCGACATGCAGGGCCATCATCGCGCCGACCCAGATCGCGATATATTGCCAGGCAACGACCGAGGCATGGCTGAGGCCGAACACGGCAATCAGCAACGGAAATGCGTAGGGCATGCTGGCTTGCGACTGTGCCAGCGATTCGAGTTGGGCGAGCCGCGCCTTTGGTGACAATTCCGTGCCTGTCCCGCTCATCGCGGCCGCATACGAGCGCAAGGCCGTCCATCGCGACCGCTCGGTTGGGGGGCCGAAGAGGCCGTCGCTGGCGTCCGGCGCTGCGTCCCGCGATGCCTCGTCCAGTGCCATGTAGCGCCCCTCCTGGCGTCAAACCGGGAGACCGCCCGCAACCCGGCGTCGTGGCGCGGCGGCTCCTCGATTTCATTGGCCAAGCCTCGGCGAAAAGTCTTAACAAGGTTTTCCAAAAGATGGTTAAAGCTGCATAATTCCGCGCAACCACGGCAGGAATGTCGGCTCGACAAGCGCGGCTGTTTCACGCTGGCGCAATGCACAGGAAAGAGGCAATCCCGTAATGAGCGAACCCCTGATTTTCGAGAAGGACGGCCCGGTCGTCACCCTGACCATCAACCGGCCGGAGAGCCGCAATCCGCTGGGCGCGCCGGAAGACG
>NZ_JBBECC010000186.1:10512-60235 GCF_040882025.1 Parvibaculum sp.
TAACTTCACCGCCGCCGCCGCCCGCATCAATGCCGACAGGGGCGTGCGCTGCGTGATCCTGACCGGTGCCGGCAAGGCCTTCTCGGCCGGCGGCAATGTCAAAGCCATGCGCGAAGGCGGCGACGGTTTCGGCGGTCCGGGGGTCCATATCCGCGAACGGTACCGGAACGGCATCCACCGCATCGTCAAATCGGTATGGAATATCGAGGTGCCGGTGATCGCTGCCGTCAACGGCCCGGCCATCGGGCTGGGCAACGATGTCGCCTGCCTCGCCGACACGCGGATCGCTGCTGACAGCGCCATTTTCGGCGCGACCTTCCTGAAGATCGGCCTGATCCCCGGTGACGGCGGCGCCTGGCTCCTGCCGCGCATTATCGGTATGGCCCGCGCCTCGGAGCTTCTCTACACCGGCGACACCATCGACGCAGCAACGGCGAAGGATTGGGGCCTCGTATCCGAAGTGGTTCCAGCCGCTTCCTTGATGGACAGGTCCAGGGAAGTCGCCGCGAAAATCTGCAACCAGCCGCCCGACGTGCTGCGCATGACCAAGCAATTGCTGCGGCAGGGCATGCTGACCTCCTTCGACACCGTGATGGAGCTCTCGGCCTCGATGCAGGCACTCGCCCACCACACCAAGGACCATCGCGAGGCGCTGGATGCCTTTTTCGACAAGCGGGCGCCGAACTACACGGGCGAGTGAAAGGTTCGATTTTGAACAGGAACGGCTCGCTAGCCGAACAGGGGACGGCCGGGTGACGATTGATGCAGCCGGGCTTTACCCCTAAAGTCCCGGCAACAACAAGGCAGACAATCTGAAACGGGAGCGGAACATGAGTGTCATCGGCGTCGTGGCGACCCTGAAAGTGCAGCCGGGCAAGGAAGCCGAATTCGAAAAGGTTTTCGGCGCCCTGCGCGACAAGGTGAAGTCCAACGAGAAGGGCTGCCTGCAATATGATTTCTTCAAGTCGAAATCCGAAGCCTCGACCTATGTCGTGATGGAGCAATACGCCTCCCAGGCCGACCTCGACGCGCATGGCAAGACGGAATATTTCCGCGCCGCCGGCCCGTCGCTGGGCGCGGTGATGGGTGGCGCGCCGACGCTGCTCTTCCTCGACAAGGTGTAAGCGGGAAACATCATGGATCTGTCGTTCAGCAAGGAAGACGAAGCGTTCCGCAAGGAAGTCCGTCAGTTCATCGAAGAGAGCTACACACCCGTAATGCGCGCGAAACATGCGCGCTCCAAGCATGGCTATATCGACAAGGAAAGCCATGTGCAGTGGCAGAAGGCACTGGCAAAGAAGGGCTGGCTGGCGCCCAACTGGCCGGTCGAATATGGCGGCCCGGGCTTCACCCATTCGCAGAAATACATCTTCGACGTCGAGATGGGCCGCGCCGGCGTGCCGCACACGGTTCCCTTCGGGCCGACCATGGTGGCGCCCGTCATCATGAAGTTCGGTACGCCCGAACAGAAGAAGCGTTTTCTGCCCGATATCCTCGAAACCAACGTCCTCTGGTGCCAGGGCTATTCGGAACCGGGCGCGGGCTCGGATCTCGCCTCGCTGCAGACCAAGGCCGAGAACAAGGGCGACCACTATCTGGTCAACGGTTCGAAAATCTGGACTTCTGTCGCGCAATGGGCCGACTGGATTTTCTGCCTTGTGCGCACCTCGAAGGAAGGCAAGCCGCAGGAAGGCATCTCGTTCCTCCTCATCGACATGAAGACGCCGGGCGTCAAGGTCGAGCCGCTGGTGCTGCTCGACGGCACGCCGGCGCCGCATCAGGAAGTCAATCAGGTCTTCTTCACCGATGTGAAGGTGCCGATCGAAAACCGCGTCGGTGAGGAAAACAAGGGCTGGACCTACGCCAAGTATCTGCTCGAATTCGAGCGCGGCAATCCCTATTCGGCCGGCCTCACCCGCGCCATCGGCAAGGTCAGGAAGATCGCCGCCGACACGGAAGCGGGCGGCAGGACGCTGGCCGAGGATCCGGGTTTCCGCGCGAAGATTGCCGAAATTGAAGCACAAATCACCGCGCTGGAATTCACTGAACTGCGCATCTTCTCGGCGCTATCGACCGGCGGCAATGTCGGTCCGGAATCCTCGCTGCTGAAGTGCCGAGGCACGGAGTTGCAGCAGGCGATCTCGGAGCTCGCGGTCGAGGCGGTCGGCTTCTACACCATGCCCTTCGTCGAGGACGGCATGGTCGAGACCAACGAACCCAATATCGGCCCCGACTACGCGATGACGACGGCGCCTTATTATTTCTCGCTGCGCAAGGCATCGATCTATGCGGGGTCGAACGAGGTTCAGCGCAACATCATGGCAAAAGCCGTGCTCGGCCTTTGAGCACCGCCAACGACATAACGATCAGACGGGCGGGCGCCGGAGACATTCCGGCGCTCGCGCGCGTTTGGCACGACGCCTGGCACGCGGGCCACGCGCATCTCGATCCGGAGATAGCGGTGGGGCGGCCTTTCCCGTTTTTCGAACAGCGCATGGGCAGCACGCTCGAACGCTGCATCGCCGCGCTTGTCGGCGATGAGATCGTCGGCTTCGCGGGCTGGGAAGGGGATGGCATCGGACAGGTCTTCGTCCTGCCCGCATGGCACGGCCGCGGCGTTGCGGCGCCATTGCTCAAGGCGGCGGAGGATGTGCTGCGTGCGGATGGCCATGTCCGTATCTGGCTCCAATGCCGCGTCGGCAACGATCGCGCACGGGCTTTCTACGAAAAGCACGGCTGGTCCATCGCCGCGGTGGTCGACGCCGATATCGGCACCGTCGCCGGCCGGGAACCGATCCTGGTCTGGCGCATGGAGAAAGCGCTCTAGCGCGGCATCGCTGCATCTTTGCGGTTCACGCGGCCATAAGCCTGCGTGATCCGGTCGAACACGATGGCAAGCGCAACGATCGCGATCCCCGCTGCCAGCCCGCGCCCGATATCGAGCCGCTGGATGCCGAGCAGTACTTCCTCGCCGAGTCCCCGTGCGCCGATCATCGAGGCGATGACGACCATGGAGAGCGCCATCATCGTCGTCTGGTTGACGCCTGCCATGATGTTCGGCAGCGCCAGCGGCAGTTTGATGTCGACGAGCTGCCGCCACTTGTCGGCGCCCAGATCGGCCGCCATCTCCACCAGTTGCCGGTCCACGCTCCGCAAGCCCAGATCGACCAGCCGGATCAGCGGCGGCGTCGCGTAGATGACGGTCGCGAAGAGAGCCGGCACCTTGCCGAGCCCGAACAGCATCAGCGCCGGAATGAGATAGACGAAGCTCGGCAGCGTCTGCATCGCGTCAAGCACCGGCAGCACGATTCGTCGCGCAAGATCGCTGGCAGCAATCGCGATGCCCGAAGGCAGTCCGATCAGCACAGCGAAAAACACCGACACGAGCATCAGCGCCAGCGTCTGGATCGCAAGCTCCCAGAGGCCGAGAGCACCGATCAGGAACAAGAGGGCCGCCAATGCGACGGGCAGCACGATCCGCCGCGAAGCGTGCCAGGCGGCACCGGCCACCGCGAGGATGATTAGCCACCAGGGCAGGGCGCCGAGGCCTGCCTCCAGCGCCACGATGACGGTGAGGAGCCAGCTGCTGGCTGCGTGGAAGGCGTTGCCGTAGTCCGCGACAAAATTCTTCATCGCGCGATTGACCCATGCCTCGACGGGAAATTCGAGCACCACCGGAAAGCTTCGGGCTTCTGCCTCCCGTTCGCCGGTCACCCGCTCCGCGATCTCGGGCGTCACCCATTGCCGCCAGACATCGGATCGGGTCTCGATGAAATGAAGCGCGGCGTCACGCGCCGATGCCTCCTTGTGCGCCTGCATATAGGCGAGCGCTTCGCTCACCATCTGCCCGGTGGTTTCGTAAGCCCGCAGGAAGGCGGCGATTTCCGGCGCCCTCTCCACGAAGTTTGCATTCGCGCCGACGATGACCTCGACGGTCGGGAAGGCGACGGGCGGGTGGCGCTCGGGGTCGGCGTTAAAGGCGTTCCATGCTTCTTCCGAGTAGGGCGGTTCCCTGAGCATCACAAGGTCGAACGCGCCCAGAACCCATGTCGGTCCCCAGTAATAGGCGACGACAGGCTCGCCGCGCTCATAGGCGGAAGCGATAGCAGCGGCGAGCGCCGCGCCGGTTCCGGGCCGGAAGTTCGTATAGAAACGGTCGAGCCTGTATCCCTTGAGCTTGCGCGTACTCTGCTCCTCGCAGCTCCAGCCGAGAATGCAATTGTAGAACCGCCCCTTGCCCGGCTGCTCCGGGTCGCGAAAGAGTGGCGCGTGCCGCTTGAGGTCGGCCACGGAGCGGAGATCGGGCGCCATCGGCTCAATGCCGCGCGTGGCGTCCCCCTCGATCACGTAGCGCGGCACATACCAGCCTTGCACGGCATCCGGAAAATTCGTGCCGAGCGAAACCACGGTCCCCGCTTCCAGCGCCTCGTTCCACGGCTCGGTGACATTATCGCGCCAGACTTCCATCAGTACGTCGATGTCGCCCTGTCCGAGCCCGGTGACGAGCGGAAGCGTCGAGCCCGGCAACACGTCCGTTTCGCAGCCATAGCCGCGTTCGAGGATGATGCGCGCGAGTTCGGTGTGAAAGGCGTTGGAGTCCCAGTCGAGCCCGCCGAACATCACCGGCCGGTCGATCTCGCATGCTTGCGCGGCCGCTGGGCCGGAAAAGATGCCGCAGGTCGAAATGAGAAGCGTCGCGAAAGCGAAAAGGGCGCGGGTCAGCATCGCAGCACTATAGGCGGCGCCAAAGAAAAAGGGGAACCCGGAAGGTTCCCCTTTTTGTTTTCCCCTCCGGCGGAGAGGCTTACTTGCCGCCGGTCGCCAGCTTGAAGAATTTGCCGGTCTGCTCGCCGCCCATGAAATAGGGCGTGGCATTCGAGAAGTCGGAAATCTTCGCCCAGTTCTCGGCGACCTTTTCCGCCGTGAGGCCTTCCCGGCCGAGGAAGATGCCTTCGGCTTCTTCCATGCGTGCCGCGGCAAAGACGCCGGCGCCCGCGCAAAGGATCATACCCGTCGGCGCGTCTTCCGAGACGAGGAACATGACGCCCGGCGACACGCTGTCCGGTGTCAGCATCTGTTCGGCTTCCGGCGGCATCAGGTCCGACGTCATGCGCGTATAGGCGACGGGCGCCAGCGCGTTGCAGTGAATGTTGTTCTTCTGACCTTCGAGCTTCAGCGTATTGATGAATCCGACGACCGCGAGCTTCGCCGCGCCGTAATTGGTCTGGCCGAAATTGCCGTAGAGGCCTGTCGAGGACGCGGTGACCATGATGCGGCCGTAGTTCTGCTCTTTCATGATCTCCCAGACGGCTTTGGTCGGCTTGACGGTGCCCATCAGATGCACGTCGACGACAAGCTGGAAGTCTTCCATCGTCATCTTCGAGAACGACTTGTCGCGCAGGATGCCGGCATTGTTGATCAGGATGTCGATGCGGCCGAACTTGTCCATGGTCTGCTTGACCATGTTCTGGACGCCCTGATCGTCCGTCACCGACGAACCATTGGCGATTGCCTCGCCGCCCAGCGCCTTGATTTCCTCGACCACCTTGTTGGCCGCATCGGACGAGCCGCCGGCGCCGGTCCGGTCGCCGCCGAGGTCGTTGACCACCACTTTGGCGCCGCGGCGCGCAAGCTCCAGCGCATGGGAGCGGCCGAGTCCGCCGCCTGCGCCGGTGACAATGGCAACCTTGCCGTCAAATCGAATGCTCATCGGTAATTCTCCAGTTGAACTGCCGGCCGTCGAATGGGGCCGGAAGGGAAGGGGCCGCAGCCGCCCGCGCCGCTCTTTCGGAGGGGGAAATGGGCCGTCCTTGCGGAAACTGGGAGGACTTTGTGCATGAGAGGGGGGCAGGGGTCAAGGGAGCGAAGTGTCGCCGAAAGACGACCCGGCCCGTTGCGTGCGGACCCGTCGCCCCTATGATGGCCGCACCCGCCGGATCCCCGCCCTAGAGACCGTTTCATGCCCTTTTTTATCCCTGCAGAGCGCCCTTGGGCTCGCCGCGATAGTCGGCCTCGCCTGGATCCTGAGCGAGAACCGTCGCGCCGCACGCAGCTCCATCCTGAAGGACGCCGCCGTCGCCATTGCGCTGCAACTCGTGCTTGCTCTGGCGCTGCTGAAACTGCCCCTGGCGCGCGACGCCATGCTGGGCCTCAACAGCGTCGTCGAGGCCTTGATGGCGGCAACGGGCACTGGCACAGGCTTCGTCTTTGGCTATGTCGGTGGCGGCGATGCGCCTTACGAAATCGCCCATCCGCAGAACAGTTTCGTGCTGGCCTTTCAGGCGCTGCCATTGGTGCTGTTCATGTCGGCTCTATCCGCGCTTCTCTGGTACTGGCGCATCCTTCCGGCTGTCACGCGCGGCTTCGCCTTTCTCTTGCGCAAAACCATGGGCATCGGCGGAGCGGTCGGCCTGTCGTCGGCCGCCAACATTTTTGTCGGCATGGTCGAGGCGCCGCTCCTCGTTAAACCCTATCTCGAAAAACTCTCGCGCTCCGAACTCTTCGCGGTGATGACGGTCGGCCTCGCTACCGTCGCAGGTACCGTGCTCTTTCTTTATGCGAGCATCATCGCTTCCGTCGTGTCGGGCTCGCTCGGACAGATCATCACGGCCTCCCTGATCTCGCTGCCCGCCGCGCTGCTGATCGCGCGCCTGATGGTGCCGGAAGAGCATGGCAGGATCCCGACCGGCGTCGGCGACGACGTGCCCGCCGTCGAATACGAAAACAGCATGGATGCCTTGACGCGCGGCACCTTCGATGGCCTGAACCTGTTGCTCAACATCATCGCCATGCTGATCGTGATGGTGGCGCTGGTGGCTCTCGTCAATATTCTGCTCGCGTTGCTGCCCGACATATTGGGCACGCCGCTGAGCTTGCAGCGCATTTTCGGCTGGGTCTTCGCGCCACTGGTCTGGCTGATGGGCGTGCCGGCATCGGAAGCGGCTGCTGCTGGCCAGATCATGGGGATAAAGACGATCCTCAACGAACTGCTCGCCTACATTGCGCTGGCGGGCGAGGCGGGCGCAGGCTTGAGCGACCGTTCGCGCCTCATCATGGTTTATGCGCTGTGCGGCTTCGCCAATCCGGCCAGCGTCGGCATCATGATCGGTGGTCTTGCCGCCATCGTCCCTTCGCGCCGTTCGGAGATTGTCGAGCTGGCGCCGCGCGCGCTCATCTCCGGCACGCTGGCGACCTCGATGACCGGCGCGGTGATCGGCCTCATTACCTGAATTCGAAAACGGGAAAACAGAACGGAAGGGAATCCGATGAAGCTCTTCAATTCGGCCATGCCGGCGCCCAATCCGCGCCGCGTGCGTATTTTCGCTGCCGAAAAAGGCATCGACCTCCCGCTTGAGGAGGTGTCGCTGATCAAGCGCGAACACAAGTCCGACGAATACCGGCAAAAGAATTCGCTCGGCCAGACGCCGGTACTTGAACTCGACGACGGCACGACCATTTCAGAGAGCGTCTCCATCTGCCGCTACCTGGAGGAGACGCACCCGGAAAAGCCGCTCTTCGGACGCACCGCCCTCGAGCGCGCACAGGTCGACATGTGGCTCCGCCGGGTCGAGTTCGTGCTGATGGGCCCGATCGGGAATTTTTGGCGCCATGCCCATCCCTACACAGCAAAGATCGTGAAACAGTTCAACGATTTCGGCGAATCGAACCGCGAACAGACCGAGGCCGCCTTCCGTTGGCTTGATCGGGAACTGGCGGACCGCAATTTCATTGCCGGCGCCGACTTCTCGGTTGCGGACATCACGGCTCTCTGCACGGTCGATTTTGCGGATTTCGCGGGGCTGAAAATGCCGGAAGATGCCGCGCATCTGCGTGCCTGGCATGCGCGCATCTCGGCGCGGCCGAGCGCGGCGGCCTGAAAAAAGAAAGGCGGCGTCCACGGGGTACGGAATGGACGCCGCCCAACGTTTTCCCGTACTCGACAAAGTCTGGGTGAAACGTGACCGATGGCCTCTCGAACCATCGGCTGAGAACGAGAATGACGTTTTCAACCTGAACGCAGGCTGAACCGGGAAAAGTGCAAATTGAGCCTATGCGTCGCGCCATTAACTCGTAAAATGAATTTACTAAGTGACGACGGAGAACCCGGGGAGGGGTGAATGGAGACGAAGGACGGCGAGACACCGCGGCTGACGCCATGGCAGCTCATCGCCTATGGCCAGCTGGTGATGCCGCTCGCCGTTATCGGCCTGCCGGTTGCCGTCTACATCCCGCCTTTTTATTCGAGCACACTCGGTCTCGATCTGGCGGCGGTTGGCTTCATCTTGATGCTGGCGCGGATCACCGATGTCATCACCGATCCGCTGATCGGCCGCCTGTCGGATCGGACGCATACGCGCTGGGGCCGCCGTCGCCCCTGGGTCGCGATGGGTGTGCCGCTGATGGTCGTCTCCGCACTGATGCTTTTCGTGCCGCAGGGGGAGGTGACCAACCTCTATCTGTTGATCTGGATCGCCGCGATCTATTTTGGCTACACGCTGATCACCATTCCCTATGGTGCCTGGGGTGCGGAGCTTTCGGGCGACTACAAGGAACGCAACCGCATTTCCGGCAGCCGCGAAATCTTTCTGTTGATCGGCCTGCTCGTCGCCATCACGGCGCCCATTGTCGGCGCCTATATGAGCGGTGAGGCGGCCGACGGCGAGAGCGGCGCGGCGAGCCGCAGCGCTGTCGGCGTCCTGGGCTGGCTCACCGCCGGTTTGCTGCCGCTTTGCGCGCTCGTGATGTTTACATCGGTGCCGGAGCCGAAGGTGCCTCTGACCGGGATGATTCCGTTCCGGCGCGGCCTGCGCGTTGCGATGAAGAACGGACCGTTTCGTATCGTGTTGTTCAGCTCTGCGCTCGGCGCGCTGGCAGGCTCGATCAATATCGGCGTCGTCATCTTCTTCTTCGACCATGTGGCAGGCATCGGCGCCGCGGGCACAATCCTGATTTTTGTGCTTTTTCTGGCCGGCGTCGTCGGCTCGCCCTTCTGGGTCTGGATGGGCGGGCGGATCGGCAAGCACAAGGCCATCGCGGTTGCGGGCTTCGCCTCGATGTTTGCCTTCACGCTGGTGCCTGCCGTCATCTATCTCGTCAAGCCGGTCGCGCCCGACGCCGTCTTCTGGTGCCTCCTGGCGATCAATCTGGTGCAGGGTCTTGCGCTGGGCGCCGCACCCATTCTCGGTCCTTCGATCATGGCCGACGTCGTTGATCTCGACACGATCAAGAGCGGCGAACCGCGGGCGGCCTTCCTGTTTGCCTTTCTCGGCATGGTCCGCAAGACCTTCGAGGCGATGGGCGTCGGCCTCGCGCTGCCGCTCCTCGCCTGGGCGGGCTTCAATGCCCAATCGAAGGACAACTCGCCCGAGGCGCTTTTTGCGCTGTTGGCCATGTACTGCCTGGTGCCGCTTGTCCTCTGGCTGATTTCGATCGCCATAATACTGCGCTACCCGATCACCCACGCGCGGCAACGCCGTTTGCGGGCAGGACTGGAGCGGCGGACCGCCCGCAGACGGGAGATCCGGACCCAAACGGCCGACTGACGCAGCGGCCGGTTGGCCGGAAATGCCTGCTGGATTGATACCCTGAAGACTGATAAATTGTCAGCAATAACAAAATTTGTGAGGACGCGGGTCAATGACCATGGAACATTTCGACGTGCTGGTCGTCGGTGCGGGCATATCGGGTATCGGCGCGGGGTATCACCTGCAAACCTATAGCCCGAAGCGGAGCTACGCCATTCTCGAAGGCCGCGCGCGGCTTGGCGGGACATGGGATCTCTTCCGCTATCCAGGTATCCGTTCCGACAGCGACATGTATACGCTCGGCTATTCGTTCCGCCCCTGGAAAGAGGCCAAGGCAATTGCCGACGGGCCGTCGATCCTCAACTATCTGGAACAAACGGCGCGCGATCATGGTATCGACAAGCACATCCGCTACCACCATCAGGTGAAGCGGGCCGCCTGGTCGACCGACACGGCGACATGGACGGTCGACATCGAGCGTGGACCCGAGAAGGAACTGGTGCAGTACAGCTGCAACTTCCTTTTCATGTGCAGCGGTTACTACAACTACGCCGAAGGCTACACGCCTGAATTCGCCGGCGCCGATCGTTTCAAGGGCGACATCGTCCATCCCCAGTTCTGGCCGGAAAATCTCGACTACAGCGGCAAGCGCGTCGTTGTGATCGGCAGCGGTGCCACCGCTGTAACGCTGGTCCCGGAGATGGCCAGGGAGGCCGCGCATGTCGTCATGCTGCAGCGCTCACCGACATATGTCGTCTCGCGTCCAGCCGAAGACCGCATCGCCAATTGGCTGCGCCGCCGCCTGCCGGCGATGATGGCCTACGGCATTACACGCTGGAAAAATGTCCTTCTCGGCATGTATTTCTTCAACATGTGCCGCAAGAAGCCGGAGCGCGCCAAGGAATTCATTCTGAAAGGTGTGCGCGAGCAGTTGGGACCCGACTACGACGTCGACACGCATTTCACGCCGAAATACAACCCGTGGGACCAGCGCCTTTGCCTGGTGCCGAACGGCGACCTGTTCGAGTCGATCAAGAAAGGCGAGGCATCGGTTGTCACCGACCATATCGACACCTTCACCGAAACCGGCATCAAGCTGAAGTCGGGCAAGGAGCTCGAAGCCGATGTCATCGTCACCGCCACCGGCCTCAAGCTGCAGCTTCTGAGCGGCCTCGAAGTGACGGTCGACGGCAAGCGGATGGATCTGTCGAAGACCTTTGCCTACAAGGGCATGATGTACAGCGACGTGCCGAACCTCGCTTCCGCCTTCGGTTACACCAATGCCTCATGGACGCTGAAAGCCGATCTGACTTCTGCCTATCTCTGCCGCCTGCTCAACCACATGGACAAGACGGGGATGCGTCAGGCGACGCCGCGCGTCGCCGATCCGTCGCTTGAAGAAGAGCCGTGGCTGGATTTCACCTCGGGTTATGTGCAGCGCTCGATCAACGAGTTCCCGAAGCAGGGCACCAAAGCGCCGTGGAAACTTTACCAGAACTACGCGCTCGACATCGTGTCGCTGAAGTTCGGCAGCATCGAAGACAGCGCGATGGAATTCACGAACCCCGCGCCGGAACAGCCGTTGAAATTGGCGAGCTGACCCGCGCGACATAACGCCTGAGAACAAAGAGCAGGGGACGGAGACGTCCCCTGTTTCTTTTTTTGAATGTTCGCGCATTGAAGTGCTTGACAAAGCGACGTCGCGCTTCAATACTTTACTACATGGTTAAGTATCAAGAAGCTGTTCTCGACCGGACTTTCGCGGCATTGGCCGATCCGACGCGGCGCGCGTTGCTGGCGCGGCTCGAGGGAGAAGACGCCCTGTCGGTGAGCGAACTTGCCAGGCCGTTCAAGATGTCCTTGCCGGCTGTGATGAAGCATCTCGATGTGCTGTCGGATGCTGGTTTGATCGAGAAAACCAAAACAGGGCGCACCGTCACCTGCGAAATAAACGCGGCGCCCATGGAGGAAGCGATGCAGTGGCTTATCCGCTATCAGCGCTTCTGGTCCGGCGCGCTCGACAGGCTCGCCGCTTTTCTGGAGGAAGACGAATGTCCGCCAACGCCAACATCCAAGATCATTCAGCTCCCGCGGCGCGACCGAGCCTCACCATCAAAAAGCGGCTCCGGGCGTCGCCCGCCCGCGTCTACGCCGCCTGGACGGACGCCGCGCAAATGATGCAGTGGTTCGGCCCGGAGAATGTGGTCACGAAAGAGGCCGAATGCGATCCGCGCGTCGGCGGCCACTTCCGTGCTGTGATGATCGAGAACACCGGCGATCGGCACGAGGTGAGCGGCGTCTATCGCGAGGTCGTGCCGAACGAAAAGCTTGTTTTCAGTTGGGCCTGGATCACCACACCGGAGCGCGAGTCGCAGGTCACCGTGACGCTGAAGGCCGACGGCGATGAAACGATCCTGACATTGCATCACGAGCAGTTGTTCGACGAGGCCTCCCGCGCCGGCCACGAACACGGCTGGACCGGTTCGCTCAACAAGCTCGAGGAATTCTTCGCCTGAGGCAGGGGAGAGCGAAACCCGCCCCGCGCATCTTTTCCGATTTCTTGACATCGGCCTATCAGGCTATCGACGACTGAAGGAGAGACGAAATGACCTATGTGGATGGATTTGTTGTGCCGATCCCGAAGAAGAATGTCGAGGCCTACAGGCGCATGTCGCGCAAGGCCGGCAAGATATGGATGGAATACGGCGCGCTCGACTATAAGGAATGTGCCGGCGACGACCTCAACATCAAGGGTGTTCTGACCTTTCCGAAGGGCATCGGGATCAAGTCCAGTGAAACCGTGATCTTCGCTTTCATCACCTACAAGTCTCGCGCGCATCGCGACAAGGTGAACGCCAAGGTGATGGCTGACCCGCGCCTTCAGATGCCATCCTCCATGCCGTTCGATCCGAAACGCATGATGTATGGCGGCTTCAAGGCGATTGTCGATCTGTGAAACGGTCCCAAACCCGCAGGTGACCCATGTTGTGCTGTGTCGCGAGCATATTGGCGATGACCGCTCTTCCAGCGTGGTGGAGCCACATTCGCGGCGTGCTGGGCCTGTTCGGTGTCGCCGCCGTCGCGGTTGGCCTTTCGGTGCTCGTCGGACAGCATCTCGATCACTACCTGACGCGGGCAAATGAAAACGGCCGCACCGTCATTGCGGAAATTCTGGCCCAGCCGCTTTGCACCGGCACACCGCCACCCGTAACGACCGCGAAACGCGAAATATTCGCGCACCTGTGAACCCGCAATCTCTCAATCTGGAGGAAGCAGTCATGACAAATCTCGCTGGAAGCATGCAAATGGCACAACACCGCGTCGTCTCCCGCGAAAAATGGTTGGACGCGCGAAAGGCGTTACTGGTCGAGGAACGGGCCCTGACGCATGCACGCGACAGGGTCGCCGCGCTTCGCCGCGATCTGCCCTGGGTGAAGATCGAAAAGGACTATGTGTTCGAGGGCGCGCGCGGCAAGGTGCGGCTCGCCGACCTCTTCGGGCCACGCAGCCAACTCGTCGTCCAGCATTTCATGCTGACGCCGGGCTCCGATCATATCTGTCCGGGCTGCTCGCTCGGCGCCGATCATGTCGATGCGGCGCGGCAACACTTCGAACAGGCCGATCTGTCGTTCGTCGCGGTTTCGCGCGCCACGCTGCCTGAGATCGAAGTCGTGAAGAAGCGCATGGGTTGGTGCTTCGACTGGGTGTCGTCGCACGGAACATCGTTCAATTACGACTTCGGCGTTTCTTTCACACCTGAGCAGGTGGCGCGCGGCGACGTTGGTTACAACTACGGCACAACCCCCTATGTCGCTGAAGAGTTGCACGGCATGAGCATCTTTGCGCGCAATGACGCGGGTGAGGTCTTCCATACCTACTCGACCTATGCGCGTGGCTCGGAAACCACCGTTGCCGCTTTCGCCTATCTCGACATGGTGCCGAAAGGCCGCAACGAGAACGGCACCATGAGCTGGGTCAAGCTTCACGACGAATATGAAAACGTCAGCGACGCCGGGTCCTGCTGCGCGGCGGAATAGCGTCCACGCTTTCACTGTATTCATGCGTATCGAAGGAGAAATCCGATGAAACTGCCCGCTCGAGAGATCACCTCGTGCCTCTGGTACGATTCCGAGGCCGAAGAGGCCGTGAACTTCTATATGTCGGTCTTCAAAGACGCGAAAATCGGCAACATCACGCGCTATGGCGAGGAAGGACACGATATCCACGGCCGGGAGGCCGGCTCGGTCATGTCGGTCGATTTCGAAATCGCCGGCCGGAAATTCGTCGCCATCAATGGCGGTCCGATTTTCAAGTTCGATGAGGCGATCTCGTTCCAGATACATTGCGACACGCAGGAAGAGATCGACTATTTCTGGTCGAAGCTTTCCGAAGGCGGCGAAGAGAGCGTTTGCGGCTGGCTGAAGGACAAATTCGGATTGTCCTGGCAGGTGGTACCGGCCGTTCTGCCCGAAATGCTGCTCGATGCCGACACCGCGAAGTCGCAGCGCGTCACCAAGGCCTTCATGCAGATGAAGAAGTTCGACATTGAGGCGCTGAAACAAGCCTACGCCGCATAGGGTTTTCCCGCCCAACAGCGTCTGCGAAAACCTTCGTTGAAAATCAAATCCGGAGGGCCCATCTTCCAGGGCTCACCGGAAACAGGTCTTGTGAGTCGGAACCGGCGCCCCATGCAGCCCATCATTTCCATCGCCAATCTCTCGAAAATCTATGCCGGCGGCTTCCAGGCGTTGAAGAACGTCGATCTGGAAATCCGCAAGGGCGAAATCTTCGCGTTGCTGGGCCCGAACGGCGCCGGCAAGACGACGCTCATCAGCATCGTTTGCGGCATCGTCAATCCGGGCGGCGGCCGGGTGCTGGCGGGCGGTCACGATATTGTCCGCGAATTTCGTGCCGCGCGTTCGCTGATCGGCCTTGTGCCGCAAGAGCTGACGACGGATGGTTTCGAGAGCGTCTGGGCGACGGTAACCTTCAGCCGTGGTCTGTTCGGCAAACCGCCAAATCCCGCCTATATCGAGAAACTGCTGCGCGATCTCTCGCTCTGGGACAAGAAGGACAACCGCATCATGACGCTGTCCGGCGGCATGAAGCGCCGCGTGATGATCGCCAAGGCCCTCAGCCATGAACCCGAGATCCTGTTCCTCGATGAGCCAACGGCCGGCGTCGATGTCGAGCTCAGGCGCGACATGTGGCAGATGGTCCGTCGCCTGCGCGAAAACGGCACCACGATCATTCTGACGACCCACTACATCGAAGAGGCGGAGGAGATGGCCGACCGCATCGGCGTCATCAGCAACGGTGAGATCGTTCTGGTGGAAGAGAAGGACGCGCTGATGGCGAAGCTCGGCAAGAAGCAGCTGACGCTGCAACTCCAATCGCCGCTGGAAAGCGTGCCCGACGGATTGAACGGCTATCGCCTTGATCTCGCGGAAGACGGCGGCTCTCTTGTCTACACATTCGATGCGCAGAGCGAACATACCGGTATTCCGGCGCTGCTGAAGCGCCTGGGTGATCTCGGCGTCGATTTCAAGGACTTGCAGACAAGTCAGAGTTCGCTTGAGGATATCTTCGTGAGTCTGGTGAGGGCGAGACCATGAACCTTTATGCCATTCGCGCGATCTACGTTTTCGAAATGTCGCGTACGTTTCGCACGCTCCTTCAAAGCATCGTGTCGCCGGTCATCTCGACATCGCTCTATTTCATCGTCTTCGGCGCGGCCATCGGCTCACGCATCACCGAGATCGACGGAATCCCCTACGGCGCCTTCATCATCCCCGGCCTGCTGATGCTGACCATGCTGACCGAGAGCATTTCCAACGCCTCCTTCGGCATCTACATGCCGAAGTATTCAGGCACGATCTACGAGGTGCTCTCCGCGCCAGTCTCCGGCCTCGAGATTGTCATCGGGTATGTCGGTGCGGCGGCCTCCAAGTCGATTATCCTCGGTGTCATTATTCTGATCACGGCGAGAGCTTTCGTGGACTATGAGATTGCGCACCCCTTCTGGATGCTGTCGTTCCTTGTGCTCACGGCGCTGACATTCAGCCTGTTCGGCTTCATTCTGGGCGTGTGGGCTGACAGTTTCGAGCGGTTGCAGCTGGTACCGATGTTGATCGTCCTGCCTCTGACGTTCCTCGGCGGCAGCTTCTATTCGATCACGATGCTGCCACCCTTCTGGCAGACGGTGACCCTGTTCAACCCGGTCGTTTATCTGATCAGCGGCTTCCGCTGGGCCTTTTACGGCAGCGGCGATGTCGGCCTTGGAATCAGTCTTGGCATGACGTTCGGCTTCCTCGCGCTTTGCATCGCGGCGCTGGTTTACATCTTCAAGACCGGTTACCGGTTGAAGGTTTGAGCGTTTTGCCGTCTCAGAGCGGCCAGATCAGAAGCAACATCGGCACGCCGACGGCAACGACAATCAGCTCAAGCGGCAAGCCAAGGCGCCAGTAGTCCCCGAAGGCAAAGCCGCCGGGACCGAGGATCAGCGTGTTGTTCTGATGTCCGATCGGCGTCAGGAAGGCGCAGGAAGCACCGACGGCGACCGCCATCAGAAATGGGTCGGCACTGGCGCCGAGCCGGTCGGCCGTGCCGATCGCAATCGGACACATGACCGCGGCGGTCGCCGCGTTGTTCATGAAATCGGACAATGTCATTGTGACGATCAGGATAAGCGTCAGCGCGACGACGGCATGACCCTGCGCAAGCGTATCCAGCAGGACGCGCGCGACAAGGCCGGCGGCACCGGTCGTCGCCATCGCACCGGCAACCGGAATGAGGGCTGCCAGCAGAACGATCACAGGCCAGTCGACCGCATTGTAGATGGTTCGCGGCGATGTTGCGCGCAGGACCATCGAGGCCAGAACACCGCCGGCAAAGGAAACCGCGGCAGGAACGAGTCCAAAGGCGGCACCGCCGACAGCCGCGGCCATGATGCCGCTGGCGGTCAGGGCCTGGCGGGGGTCGGGAATGCGCAACGCTCGCTCTGCCAATGGTACGCAGCCAAATTGCGAGGCGAATTCGTTCAACGTTTCCGGCCGGCCCTGCATCAGCAACACGTCGCCGGGCTGAACCATCATGGTGCGCAGTCGCGCCATCGACCGTTGACCCTGGCGCGAAATGGCGAGCAGGTTGATGTCGTAACGCGTGCGTAGACGAATACCGGTGGCCGATCGTCCGACAAAGGAAGAGTCGGGCAGTACCGCCAGCTCCATCAAGACAACTTCGTCTGACTGGATTGCCTTTCGATTGTCTTCGACGGCGGCGTTGTTTTCGTCCGCATGGGCGTCGTCGCCCTCTGTCGGGGTATCGTCGGTCGCGGCCGGTGCTTCATCCTCGCTTTCCGTCTTCTCGTCGCCGCGAACGTCTTCTTCCAGCTTGAGACCGAGCGCGGACAAGGCGGAAACGAGGCCCTCGGGTTCCACTTCGATAACAAGGATATCGCCTGCTTGGACCTCGCGGAAAGGGCTCGGAGCCGGTATGCGCGCCTCGTTGCGCACAAGCCCGATGACCTGCGCATCTGCTTTTTCCAGCAGATTGTCGATCTCGCGCAAGGTCATGCCGACGGCCTTGCTTTTTGCAGGAACGCGCGCCTCCGTGAGGTAAGCGCCGGTTTCGAAGCCTTCCGCGCCGGCGCGCTCACGTGTTGGAACGAGCCAGCGGCTGAAGATGATGACAAAGATCAATCCGGAAATCGCAACCGCAATGCCGACCGGCGTGAAGTCGAACATGCCGAAGCTGCCGGCGTCGGTCCCGGCCCGGAAACCTGAGACGATCAGATTGGGCGGCGTACCAATCAGCGTCGTCATGCCGCCCAGGATCGACCCGAAGGCAAGCGGCATAAGGACCTTGCCGGGCGGTAGACCCTGACGTGCGGCGATCTGCACGGCAACCGGCATCAGCAGCGCCAGCGCGCCGACATTGTTCATGAACGCCGAAAGCACCGCGGCAAGTCCCGTCAGCGCCGCGATCGTCACCAGGGCGCCGGCGGATTGTGGCAAGGCAACGCGAGCGAACGCATCAACGGCGCCCGACTGCTGCAAGCTACGGCTGAGGATCAGCACGCAGGCAACAGTGATGACCGCCGGATGTCCGAATCCGGCAAAAGCCGCCGCGCTCGGTACAAGGTCGGCGAGCACACAGGCCAGCAGCGACCCCATCGCCACCATGTCATGGCGCCAGCGGCCCCACACGAACATCGCGATAGTGCCCGCCAGTATGGCGAGAATGACAACCTGGTCCTGAGTCATGCGTGGGGCGTCCAATGAGAAGGCCGGAAGAACGATTCTCCTGGAAAGCCTACACGACCCTGCGTTGCTGCGTCGCCCCCGGTGGCGTCTCCGCATGCTGCGGTGGTGAGAGTTCCTCGGCGTCAAAATCGTCGACCCCGATGACGATGCGCACCAGCCGATCGGCCTCGGCGAGCGTTCGTTCATCAGCCGCGCTCAGGGCCTCGCTCTTGCGCTGCCGCTCGCGCGCCCCGGCGGCCTCGTGAACCTGGTGGAAGGTGCGTGCGAGCAGAGCAACTTCGTCGTCGCCGCGCGGCTCATAGATGCCGCGGGTCAGGCGGTCGCGCGTTGCCGAGGGCGCCAGCAACAATTCGGCGCATTCGCGGGCAAGCGCATCCGGCGCCGGCCGCCGCCGCACGCCATAGGGGAAGACCGTCATCCGCATGAAAGCCGCCAGGAACCGGTTCGGGAAGTTCGCCAGAAATCCGTCGAGGCTTTGTTCGATCCGGTGGAACGAGCTGTCCAGCGACAGACGCGCGAGCGGAAGGTCGGCCTCGGGACGTCCGTCGTGCTCGAAGCGCGCTATGACGGCCGACGAGATATAGAGTTCGCTCAACACATCGCCGAGCCGCGCCGACAGGCTTTCCATTCGCTTCAGCGCGCCGCCGAGCGATATGAGCGTGACTTCGCTCACCAGCGCCAGCGCCGCTGAGTACCTCGACAATCGTTTCACATCCGCAGTCAGCGGTCCGGCGTCCGGCGTGGATGCCGAACCGCCCGCCGTCAGCGCCCGCAGCATCGCCCTGCCGAATGTCGCAAATACATGACCGATATGTCCGAAAATGGCTTTGTCGAAAGCCGCAAGGCCCCGCGCCTTGTCCTCGTCCTGTGCGGCCTCCATCTCGGTCAGCAGATAGGGGTGGCAGCGAATGGCGCCCTGTCCGAACACGATCAGGCTGCGCGTCAGGATATTGGCGCCCTCAACAGTGATGCCGATGGGAATGGCGCGATACGCCGATCCGAGATAATTCTTCGGCCCCTCGCAAATTCCCTTGCCGCCGTGCACATCCATCGCGTCGTTGACGGCATCGCGCATGCGCTCCGTCGCGTGATACTTCATGATCGCCGAAATCACCGCAGGCTTTTCGCCGGCATCGATCGCTTGGCAGGTCAACCGCCGCGCCGCTTCGAGTTCGTAGGCGATGCGCGCAATCCGCGCCAGTGCTTCCTGCACACCCTCGAACTTGCCGACCGGTAGGCCGAATTGCTCGCGGATACGCGCGTAGGCGCCTGTCGTATACGCCGCAAACTGTGCCCCACCCGTCGAGAGGGCAGGCAGCGAAATGCCGCGTCCCGCCGCCAGCGCGCCCATCAGCATGCGCCATCCGTCGCCGATGCGGTCACGCCCGCCGATCACGGCGTCCAGCGGAACGAAAACGTCCTTGCCCTCGATCGGACCGTTTGCGAAGGCGAGCATGCTCGGCAGGTGGCGCCGACCGATCGTCACACCTTTGGTGTCGGTGGGAATGAGTGCAACCGTAATACCGCGATCTTCCGCGCCGCCGAGCAGCCCATCCGGGTCGCGCAGCTTGAAGGCGAGCCCCATCACGGTCGCAACGGGTGCGAGCGTGATGTAACGCTTGGAAAATGTCAGACGTATGCCGAGCACCTGCTCACCGTCGATTTCGCGGCGGCAGACGATGCCCTCATCTTCCATGGATGCGGCGTCGGAGCCGGCAACCGGACTGGTGAGCGCAAAACAGGGTATCTCCTCGCCGCGCGCCAGCGGCTCCAGATAGCGTTTCTTCTGGGCATCCGTTCCATACATCAGCAGAAGCTCGCCGGGCCCGAGCGAGTTGGGCACCATCACGGTAACGGCAGCAGTTATGCTGCGCGTCGACAATTTCGCGACGATGGCCGATTGCGCTGCAGCCGAAAAGCCGAGACCGCCATGTTCCTTCGGGATGATCATTCCGAAGAAGCCCTTGGTCTTCATGAAGTCGAAGGCGTCTTCCGGCAGCTCGAACGCGCTCGAGATACGCCAGTCGTCAAGCATCGTGCAGAGCTCGTCGGTCGTATCGTCCAGAAAGCGTTGCTCTTCGTCGCTAAGCCCGGCAGGCGCGGTGTCGAGGATCGTCCGCCAGTCGGGGTTTCCGGAAAAGAGGGCGGCGTCCCACCAGACCGTCCCGGCGTCGAGTGCGGCCTGCTCGGTTTCGGATATGGCCGGGAGAACGCGCTTCACGAAAGACAGAAGCGGTGCGGCAACAAGGTGTTTACGAAGCGAAACCAGAGCGTTGGCCATGATGCATCTCCTTCTGTGCCGCGCGGAGCAATCTCCAAAGGCAGATAGGGCGCCGGGGGCCGAGGGCGAGCTTTCGTCTCGCCTGCCTCGGTGTCAAGTTGGCTCAGTCGCCCGAACGCCCCGAGCCGGTCGGGTCGAGGCTGCCGGCATCCCCGGCTTTTTCCAGCCTTTTCGCCAGGTCCTCCAGACCTTTGGCCGAGGAAATATGGAGATCGCGCTGCGGAAACGGGAATTCGATGTCATTGGCGTGAAACGCGTCCCAAATGGCGAGGCGAATGTCGCTGGTGACGTTCACAACGCCCTTTTCCGGGTCCAGCACCCAGATGCGGAGCTCGAGATCGACGGAGGAGTCCCCGAACTCGACCAGACGCGCCTGTGGTTTATGCACCTCGTCTTGCAACACGCGCGGCAGCGCCGATGTCGCCTCGACCATCAGGTCCATCGCCTTGCGCACATCCGACCGGTAGGAAACGCCGACGCCGATCCGGATGCGGACGGCACGGTTGCTGTACGACCAGTTGACGACCTGTTGCGTAATGATGTCTTCGTTGGGGATCAGATATTCCTTGCCGTCGCGTGTCGCGACCGTGATATAGCGCGCGCCCATCCGCTCGATCCAGCCATAGGCGTCGCCGACCTCAATGACATCGCCGGGCTTGAGAGAGCGGTCGAGCAGCAGCATGATCCCGCTCAGCAGGTTGGAGACGACCTTCTGCAAGCCGAATCCGACGCCGACACCGACCGCGCCGGAGAATATGGCGATGGCCGTGAGGTCGACGCCGACGGAAGTGAGCGCGAAGATTATCGCGGCAATGATGAAGGCGATGCGCAGTATTTTGACGATCAGGACACGCGCCGCTGCTGAAACGCCTTCCAGCCGCGCCATGCGGTCCTCGGTAAGGCGCAGCAGAAAATTGGCGGCCAGTATGAATATACCGAAGAGAATGATGCTGTTGATGATGCCAAGCAGCGAGATGCGGAACGCGCCGATGCTGAACGCGGCCGAGTCGAGAAGTGCATAGAGGGGTTGCAGCAGGTCCAGCAATGCGAGGGCCGTTATGCTCCAGACGATAGCTGCGACGAGCGACGCCCAGCCGGGCTGGCGGATAAGGCTTGTCGCGAGCCGTATAACGACCCATGCGGTCAGCAGATTGGCTGCAATCCGGAGAATCTCACCCGGAAGGCCGACCGAGCGTGCCAATGCATAGACGAGCCACACGGCCAGCGCAGCCACCAGCGCCGGCACGACAAGCCGCAGCCGCGCCAATGGGCGGTTGAGAACAGGGCTATGGACGGTCCGCTCGGTGAACCGGTCGAACGACGGAGCAATTCGCCGCTGGACGATAAAGGCGGCGAAGAGAATGCCGGCAAGCACGGCCGCTTGCGCGAAAGCAGACCACGTGAACATGTGCAACAACGCCCAACCCTCGAGAGAGGAGACCATGCTGCTGAAATCCAGCGTTGCTTGTGGAGTGTTTGCTGCGCCGTTCATTCTGAACCGCTTCGTTGCTCGGCGATTGAGCGCCTATACTAGGCGTGCACCTCCGCTGCGGCCAGTATCATCCTGCGGGCACTGAAGAATAGATCGCCGCTCAGACGGTTTTCGATACCATGGTCTCCGCCAGCAGCTCGTAGGAGCGCTCCCGGTCCTTCTGGTCGTAGGTGATGGTAAGAACGACAAAATCGTCGACGCCATGGGCTTCACCCATTGCCAGCAAGCGCCCGCGCACCTGTTCGGGCGCGCCGGTGATGCCCCGCTGTTCGATCGTGCGCAGCATGGCGCGGTCCTGGTCCGTATAAGGGTAGGCGAGCGCTTCCTCGATCGAGGGGAAGGGACCGGCACGGTTCTGCAGGAGCTGCATGACCCAGAGATTGCGCGAAGCGGAGATGCGCTTGGCCTCCTCCTCGGTTTCGGCCACGGTGACGGAAACGGCCAGTGATCCGCGCGGCGAGGAAAGATGCCGCGAAGCGCGAAAGTTGCGGCGATAGAGTTCCAGCGGTTGTGTGCCGGCATCCTGATTGATGAAATGGGCAAAACAGTAGGCCATGCCGAATTGCGCGGCGATGATTGCGCCGTCGCCGCCTGAACCCAGCATCCAGAGATCGGGCATGCCGGGTCCGCGCGGTGTTGCATGAAGGCCGACGTAAGGGTGATCGGTTGGAAAGCCACCGGCCTCGCCGGCGAGTCCTTGCGAGTCTTCGAGGAACTGTGCCAGCAACTCGACCTGCTGCGGAAAGACGCCGACGTCATAGGCCTGCGGCCCCGGCTGCAATGCGCGCGTTGTGCGCATGTCGCCGCCGGGCGCGCGTCCAAGGCCGAGATCGATACGGCCCGGATAGAGCGTTTCGAGAACACGGAAGCACTCGGCTACCTTGAGCGGGCTGTAATGCGGCAGCATGACGCCGCCCGAGCCGACGCGGATACGCGATGTCGCGGCGGCGACCGCGCCGATCAGCACTTCCGGCGCCGAACCCGCAAAGGACGATGTGTTGTGATGCTCCGCCAGCCAGTAGCGGCTGTAACCGAGCCGCTCGGCATGGCGCGCGAGGGCGATCGTGTTGGCGATGGCTTCGGCTGCTGTGCCGCCTTTTCGGATCGGCGATTGATCGAGAACGCTCAGCGTAACCATGGGAAAAATTTCCTCGCGCCGCGATTGTCGTCCGGGGACATGCCCCTTGCGCGCGCGGTTGTAGCAGGCGGAGAGGCCTTTCCAAGAGGAAATAGGCTGATTCGCGGTCGGCCTGCACCTTCGCCTCGTTAAAGGCGCGTTAATTCTCCACCCACATCATGCAGAATGACGGGAGAAGGCGCGAACGCCCGCCCGCGGAAGGAACTATTCATGGCAACCAAAGAGGAGATGATCAAGGCCGCGCGTGCGACGACGACGCGATTCATTCGGCTGTCCGAGCTTGAAGATCCGATGACGAAATTCATGCTGAATTACTGGACGGAGAAAAAAGGCGACCGTCTGATGCCCGCGCCAGCGGACATGAACCTCGGTGAATTTGCGCGCCACGCATCGAAGATTTTCGTGGTCCAGGTCGATCGCGATCCCTTCGACTTGTCCTTCAGGCTCGTCGGCGAGGATGTGATTTCCAATTTCGGTTTCAATCCCAAAGGCCGCACCTTGCTATCGCTCAACACGGAGCTTCCTGGGCTCGGAACTCTCCTGCATGAGTTTTTCACCTGGATGGTATCGGAGCGCAGGGCTGTCGGTACCGGCGGAACGCAGGACATGGTCGACAAGAGCTACAACAATTACGAAGCAATATATCTGCCTTTGTCGCAAGATGGTGAGCAGGTCGATCGGATTCTGGCGGCGACAGTTTACTATTCCAATTCGGCAAGGGAGGAGCGACCGACAACCGCCGCACAGCCGCGATTTTTATCGGGGGCATAGCGGGCCGCGTTAGTCCGCGAGTGGCCTTTTCTTCACGCGCTTCACGATACCCGAGAAGTTGAGGAGGACACGCTCGTCGGCGTCATGTCCGGTAAAAACCTGCCCGCGCAGGAAAACCATGCTTCCTGTATTTCGTACAATATCGCCACGCGCTTCGATGAATTCGCCGGCGCCCGCTGCCGCAGTGAACTCGCCATTGAGTGAGAGCGTTACAGATGGCCCCTGAAGGACGGAGCGGCCGATCGCAAAAAGCGAGAAATCGGCGAAGGTCAGCAAGAGCCCGCCATGCAGAAAGCCCCCGCCATTGCAATGTTGTGCTTTGGCCTCGAAGGCGCAGGTGACCCGCCCGTCGGCATGTTCACGGAAGAAAAAGGGCCCGGCATGATCCTCGAAAGGGTCGTGCCCCTCCCATGTCTGGTAGCCGGAAAGCCGATTCGGCGCTTCGATATTCATGAACGAATCCGCATGTTTTGATTTTCGAATGCGCGTTTCTATCAGGAAGGCTGCGTACTCCAAATCCGTTCCTTTATCCACAGCGTTCCGATGGAGATTCATATTCTGTTAGCAGCTTGGGCGCATTCTGCTTCTGGGCGCGGCGAGAGCTGCAGGCAGGGCGCGGACCAATGACGCAATCGACCGAAGACTACAGGGACGTCGTTGAACTGGCGGGCGCGGAAACGGTCGCGTTCCGTCGCCTGAAAGATCTGCGGGAGCCGCTCTGCATCCACATGCTCGAATACTGGAAGAGCGTGCGGGGCGCGCGTGCCATGCCGCGGCCCGACGAGATGGACCCGATTAAGTTTGCCCGTTTCATGCCCAATCTGCTGATGCTGCAGGTCAACTGGGAACCCTTTGATCTGACCTATCGCCTGCTGGGTGAGGATATTGTCTCTGCACATGGCGCCAATTTCCGCGGCCGGCGCGTGGTCGAAGTCGATGAGCACAAGCAGGGCTTCGGAACGATTCTCTTCGATTTCTACAAATTCGTGGCCGAGGCCGGCCGCCCCTATGCCGCCGCCGGCAGCATGGAATATGCAGGGCGAGGCCATGTGACATTCGAGGGCGTTTATATGCCGCTCTCGATCGGCGGCGAGCGCACGGACCGCATTCTCGGCGCCTCGGTTGCCCGACCCGTCGCAGGCGCCTGATGTTTTGACCCGCTGGCCTCGTATGGCCTAAATTCCCGCAGCCTTGTCACTGACCAGCGGGAATCCCATGGCCCTCGACGCCGAAACACGCGAACAGCTCATTTCCTCCGTCCGCCGCTTTGTCGATGAGCGGCTGCGTCCGATCGAGGACAAGGTGTCGGAAACCGATCAGGTACCGGACGAGATTGTGCAGGAAATGCGCGATCTCGGCCTCTTCGGCATATCTGTGCCCGTCGAATATGGCGGTCTCGGCCTCACCATGGAGGAAGAGTGCCTGCTGATGTTCGAACTTGGCCGCACTTCGCCGGCCTTTCGCTCGGTCATCGGCACCAATGTGGGCATCGGCAGCCAGGGCATTGTCATGCATGGCCGCCAGGACCAGAAGGAATACTGGCTGCCGAAGATTGCCAGCGGCGAAGTCATCGTCAGCTTCGCGTTGACGGAGCCTGAAGCGGGATCGGACGCCGCCTCGCTGAAGGCGACCGCCATTCGCGACGGCGACCACTACATCGTCAATGGCACCAAGCGTTACATCACCAACGCCAACAAGGCCCATGCCTTCACGCTGATGGCGCGCACCGATCCGAAGACACCGGGTGCGAAAGGCGTCTCTGCCTTTGTCGTGCCGCGCGATATTCCGGGCATTCATGTTGGCAAGCCGGAAAAGAAAATGGGTCAGCAGGGCGCACATATCTGCGACGTGATTTTCGAGGATGCGCGCATCCCCGCCGATTGCCTTCTCGGCGCGGAGGAGGGCAAAGGCTTCGTCACCGCCATGCAGGTGCTGGAGCGCGGCCGGCTCCACATCTCCGCCGTCTGCATCGGCGTCGCCGACCGTCTCGTCGAGGATTCGGTGAAATATGCCGCTGAGCGCAAGCAATTCGGCGCGCCGATCGGAAACCTGCAACTGGTGCAGGCGATGCTGGCGGACTCGAAAATGGAAGCCTATGCGGGGCGCTGCATGGTACTCGATGCCGCGCGCCGCCGCGATTCTGGCGAGGATGTCGCGACTGAAAGCTCCTGCTGCAAGCTCTTCTGCTCCGAAGCCGTCGGCCGCATCGCCGACCGCGCGGTGCAGGTGCATGGCGGTGCGGGCTATGTCGCCGATTACGGCATCGAACGCTTCTACCGCGACGTCCGCATCTTCCGCATCTACGAAGGCACCAGCCAGGTCCAGCAGGTCATTATCGCTCGGAACCTGTTGAAGGCGGTGAACTGAGCGCCATTTCGCGCATCACCAGAGCCGTCAGGTGATCGGCGAAGGCTTGCGGCTCCATCGGCCGTTCGGACGCGGTCACATAGCGGTGCACCATGCTCTCCACAAGCGTCGTCGCCACATACGCGCTGCGCGTCGGATCGGCACAGACACTGTGCGGGAAGTCGCGCAACATCGCCTCCAGCGCCGTCCGCATCCGGCGCTCAACCCGTTCCAGCGTCGCGCGGACATGGGGCGGGCGGGGGCAGTCCTCGAAAATGATCCGGTGAAGCTCGGGATCGGTGACATGCAGGTCGAGCGTCGCCTTCACAAGCGCGCCAACGCGCGCGCGTGGCGGCGCGGCGGCGGTCGCTTCCATGACGCTGCTTAGCGTCGTCACCGACTCGTCGATATGCTTTTCCATCAGCGCGACGAGAAGCGATTCCTTGTTGGGAAAATACTGATAGATCGAGCCGACCGAGACGCCCGCGCGTTCCGCGATCCGGTTGGTCGTCGCACCTTTTGCCCCATGCGCCCGGAAAATCTGAGCCGCCGCTTCCAAAATGGTATCGACCGTTGCCGCCGAACGGCGCTGAACGGGCCGTCTGACAGCCGTTTTTGACGATCGGCGGGCCACGGATTCGTCTCCTTGCGAACGCGAGTTGGGCGGGGCTTTCCCGAACATATAATCGGCGGTCATCCTGACGGTGCTGCTTCGGCGCTGTCAACGGGCCGGTTCGAAGGGAAGATATCGCGATGGACGACACATTTTCGATTCTGCTGGACTACAACGCGCGTATGGCGCCGGGAATGCTGGTTTTCACCCTTTGCCTTGTGCTTCTCCCCTTGCGCGCCGTCGGCATCCGCATTGCCCTCTACATCGCGATCTTCATCCTGGTCCGCGATGCCATGACGCCGGTCGGACTCTGGAATGTCGAAGGTCTGCGCATCGGCTTCTATTCCGACGGCGCCGTGCTTGCTCTGCTCGGCATATCGTCTGTCCTGGGCGTTGCCTTTCTCTGGTTCGTTGAGCGAGACATGCGCGCCCTCCTCGTCTGGCAAAAGGGAAATCTCGGGGCCGGCCTGGCCGCGGGCCTTGGTGCGGGCCTCGTCATCGGTCTCGGCGCCATGTCCCTCTCGGGCTTCTCCCCGCGCCTTACCGATTTTGCACCGGGCTTTGTCGCCGGGTTGGTCGTACTGGTCTATGGCGGCAATCTGCTCGAAGAAGTGCTCTTCCGCGGCTATTTGCAGGGTCGCCTCGAAACATATGTGACGCCCGTTCGAGCTGCATTGCTGAGCGGCCTCATCTTCGCCGCGTGTCATTCCTACCTCGCGCTCACGGTCACCGATGCGGGCTGGTCCATCCTCGCCTTCACCGCCGTCGAGGGTATCGCCTGCGGCTTCGTGCGCTTGCGCTATGGCATCTGGGCAGCCGCGCTGACGCACGGCACGGCGATCCTGCTGATTGCTATGCCGATGATGTGAATTGGCGTGCAGGCGGCGGCAATGCCACAATGCCCGGATGAGGAAGCTCGATCGTCTCGTCTGCGACATTCGCGCCTGTCGCATCTGTATAGAAACGCCGCGCAACAAACCCTTGCCGCATGAGCCGCGCCCTGTCTTGCGCGTATCGCGTACCGCGCGTCTCTGCATCGTGGGGCAGGCGCCGGGCACCCGCGTTCATGCTTCCGGCACGCCCTTTACCGATCCGAGCGGCGACCGGTTGCGCGACTGGATGGGCGTGACGCCGGACGAGTTCTACGACGTCTCCCGCATCGCCATCGTGCCCATGGGTTTCTGCTTTCCGGGCCTTGATGCCAAAGGCGGCGATCTGCCGCCGCGCCGCGAATGCGCCGACCGCTGGCGTCACGAGCTTTTCGAATTGATGCCGCAATTGGAGCTGACATTGCTTGTCGGTCAATATGCACAAGCTTGGCATCTCGAAAAGACCCGGAAAGAAAATCTCACCGCCACCGTTGCCGCATGGAAGGAATACCTTCCCCGCGCCCTTCCTTTGCCCCATCCTTCATGGCGCAACAATACGTGGATCAAGAAGAATCCATGGTTTGAGGCGGAGCTGCTGCCAATGCTGAAACGCGAAATACGACGCCTCGTTGGAGATGCCGCATGAGGCGGGCAGGGCGGCTTCTCCTCTCCGCGGCGATAGTGGTTGCCGGCATTGCCGCCTGCGCACCGCGCCTGATGGCGGTCGGCGATCCCGTTTACAATGCGCGTCTCGACATCGTCGCGGCATCGACCACGGCGATCATGGCGGACGGCGCCTCGCTCCCCATGCGCGTCTTCCTCGCGGACGAGCCCCACGCAGCCGTCGTCGCGTTGCACGGATTCAACGATTATTCCAATGCTTTCTCGGAACCAGGCCCCGGACCGTGGCTTGCGGAGCGCGGCATTGTCGTCTACGCGATCGACCAACGCGGCTTCGGTCGCGCACCGGGACGCGGGCTTTGGGCGGGCGACAACCGCATGGCGGAGGATGCGGCAAGCGTCGTGAAGCTCGTGCGTACCCGTCATCCGGATCTGCCGGTCTATCTTCTCGGGGTAAGCATGGGCGGCGCCGTCGCCATGCGCACCATGATGCTGCCGGAGCCGCCGGAGATCGACGGCCTCATTTTGGCGGCGCCTGCCGTCTGGGGCTGGCGGGTGATGAATGATTTCTACAGCGTCGTTCTCTGGGCCTCGGCCCACATCGCGCCGTCCTACACGCTGACGGGCCGCGGCCTTGAGATCATGCCGTCGGACAATATCGAAATGCTCCGCGCCCTCGGTCGCGATCCGCTCGTCATCAAGGAAACGCGGATCGATACGATCTACGGCCTCGTCAATCTGATGGACAGCGCCTATGCCGTTGCGCCCGATCTCGGCGTGCCGGTGCTGCTGCTCTATGGCGCGAACGACCGGATCGTCCCTGCGCCCCCTCTGGCCGATGCGCTCGCCGCCATGCGATCGGGCGCGGCGCCGGTGACGGCCCTGTGTTATCCGGAAGGCTGGCATATGCTGCTTCGCGATCTGCAGCGCGAGGCGGTCTGGCGCGATATCACGGCATGGATTTCCGGCGACGCAATCGTCTCGGGCCATGCCGACCTGCAGCCTTGCGGCGCGCTTGCAGGCGGCTGATGCTCAGGCCCGTTGCGGCACGGGCTGGTCCCGGTCGTCGTCATCGTCCTCTGTCGCCGGCAACTCTGCGGCAGGCGCCTTCTCTTTTGCAATCTCTTCGCCAAAACGGATCCCGATTTCACGCTCGAGATCGTCGAAAAGATCGGGAACGTTTTCGAGGAACGGTCGCTCGGCTTTGAGGATCGCACGGAACAGGCGCGCCTTCAGCTGGTGGAGATCGAGGTCGGAGGCATGAAGGGCAGCGGGTGCGGCGCTCGCGACGATATCGACCAGCCGATCTGCGGCATGAAGCCGGCCCCACAGATAGTCGTTCTCCCGTGCTCGACGGCTGAAAAATGCGGCGAAATAGCCGAGATCGCGTCCCATCAGCGTTGCCGGTGCACCGCCTTCGCGCAGCGCCTTGGCGTCTTCCGGGCTGATGCGGTCGACCAGCACCGTATCCACATCGTCCAGATCCTGCCACTTGTTCAGCGGCAGCGTCAGTACGTCGAAAAAGGGAAAGCCGACATAGGCCTGCACCAATTCGATTCGGGCCTCGGGCGGCAGGCAGGTTGCGGCCATAAGTGCGAATGTTTCGTCGGTTTCGCGGTCGAGCCCCACGAGATCGAGCTTCGGTGCGACGAAGGAAGCAAAGCGGTTGACCTCGTGCGGTTCCGCTACACCATCCTCGTAGATTGCCTTGCAGATGGCGCGTACTTCGTCGGTTCTCAGCCGCAGCGCCGATTCCGACTGCAAACGTTCGAGACTTTTGTAGAGGCTCGCCTTGAAGTCGTCGAGCGCGTCCGGATCGCAGTCGTTGCCTTCAGCTTCGCCATTGCGCGCATATAGCTCATTGAGACGGCGTATAACGAAGCGCAGCCGGCGCACGCGGAAATTAACATCGAACTCGCGCAGAAACCGAACCCAGGAATCTTCCTTGCTGGGTTCGGCGCCTTCGCTCGCATGCTGTGCCCATAGCACCGGGAAAATATGACGATCCTTCGCCCATGTCTCGACGGCGCGCGACAGCGCCAGCCGGTCGCTGGGGTGATGCACTGCTTCCGACAGATCGGCGACGACGTCCGTGATCTGGTCGAGCACTGAGCTGACCTTGAGCTGGATATAGGCGTCGTAGGCATAGCCGGCCTCTACAGCCGATTGCGCGTTGGCCTTGTTGCGCAGTTTGGCGAGAAGTTCCGGGGTCGGTGGCGTCTCGGCGTCGCCGTTGAAGAGTTGTCGCACGCGCTCGGTGACATGCGGACGCGTCGCCGTGACGATCTGCCGGTAGCGGCGCACACGCTCGGAAAAGTCGTGCAGGGATTCCAGTTCGTCCCGCACCGGCTGGTTGCGCGGAATGTCGGACAGCGCGCCGCGAATGGTCTGGAAGAAGCCCGGGGCCATGCCACCCGCTTCCACATGCCCGCCTTTCGGATCCGGGTCGATATAGACGACGCGGCGATCGACTTCGCGATAGGCGGGGCGCCCGCGAATGGAGGCTATGGCTTCGGCGAAGGGCTTGTTGTTGAGAACGCTGCCGTCGATGAACGACGACTTCGCAGGATCGGCGCCGGCGGCGATCAGGGGTTTGAAGTTTCCATGCAGGAATTCGTCGCGCGTTTGCCAGGTCTCGCCGCGCGCCTTCAGAACCTTGTCGATCTCGCCGATTTGCACCGCCGGAAAGGCGCCCGGAAACGACGATGTTGCGCGGGCGGCGAAGACAAGACCCGGAACATGGCTGTGGTCGAAATCGCTTTCCACCAATCCGCTCGGATGTCGGAAATAGCTGAACTTCAGGATATGTCGATGCTCGCGCTCGCGGATCGATGATGGATCGTGCAGGGGAATGTTCTGGCTGTAGCCGTGAAAATCGGTCACCGACACCATCAGGTCGAGCCGGTGCCCTCCGGGAAGCAGCGAATTTTTCGGTGCGGTATTCTTCTCCATCGCCATACAGGCGTCGAGCAACATGCCGCTCATGATCTCACCCGAAAAGGGCGGTTTGAACCAGCGCGAACGCGTGAAGAGCTGAAGTTTCTGGCGCATCTCGACATCGGGCGCATAGCGGGCGAGCCATTTGTCGGTGATGCCCCAGAAGAGCGGCTTCATGAAAAGCTTGTCCCAGCGCTTGGCCAGATGCGCTTCGTCCATCAGCGCGACGATGTCGGCCTGCTCAAGCCACATCTTGCGATGCGAATCCATCGGCAGATCGTGAGCGAGCGCGCGGGCGAGCAGCACGCCGTTGATGCCGCCCGCGGACGCACCGGCTATCGTGTCGACGAATATTCTGAGTTCGACGGTTTCGCCGATCGCCTGAATGAGCTCAAAGTAAAGTTCTTCGGTGTCCGTCTCGCGTGCGTCGCCATGGTCGATGTCGCTGTACGATGCCGATGGTCGGTGCGAGTGGGCGAGATCCTGATGATAGACGCGCGAGGCGCGCACAAGCTTCAGGATTTCCTTGGTCACGCCATGCATATAGACGGCGAGCGAAACGCCGCCGTAGCAGACCAGCGCGATCCTGAGTTCCTTTTCTTTCATCGTCCTTCGGTCCGTCGGGCGGTCCGGCACCGGAGCGGCGACAGGACCTTGTGTGGCAGTCTAGGGTCGCACTTCCTCACGACCAATTAACGATGTTGTGGACGGCCTCCGTTGCTTTATTAACACATATTTGTTGTGAATTTTAAGAATGACCTTCCCCGCCTGTGCGGCTGACCTTTCCATGAAGGGCAGGCTGATCCCCTGGCGGGCTGGAAGGCGGAAATTTTGGGGAAGTCATGGTGGACGGTACTGGACTCGAACCAGTGACCCCTGCGATGTGAACACAGTGCTCTACCAACTGAGCTAACCGTCCGTCCGAGGTGCCCGTCTATAGGCTTTGCCCTCGCGCCAAGTCAAGCGGCAGTAAGCCCGGCTTTCATGGTTGTCCGTGCGCGTTATGCTCTGATGCAAGGTACCCCGGCGCACCGAAAAACAAGAACAGTGGAGAGACAATCATGGCGGAAAAGCTGGGCCTGCGGGCTGTGACCACACTGACGCGTCTGGCCGTTCGCAGTCTCGTCCGTGGTCTGAAGCCGCATCTGCTCGGGCCCGAGGCGGGCCGGCCCTTCGAGCAGGCGCTGTCGGCATTGCTGGCCGACCCCGCTGTTGCGGGATCCTTCCGCGAAGCGCGCTTCATCACGCTCGCCCCCGATGGCGGTTGGCTTCCCGCGGGCCTTGAAGTCGCGCCGGGCGACGAAGTGACGGTGCTGGCAGCTGGCGGCTTCTGGGCGTCGAAGTTGCTCAATCTCGGCTTCGGGGCGCGGATCGGCGTCTGGCTCCGTGCCGGGGGGGCGGGCACGATCCTGAAAACCCCCTCCAATACCTCGACGGTGAGACTTGACGAGGGCGGCCCGCTCCATGTCGTTGCGAAGCCGCCGGGTGAATGGGTGGATGATCGAGGTACCTTCGATCCTGCGTTCCCGCGCGGCGGCGTCAAGGGAGAGATCGGCGTCTGCCTGATCGTCTGGAAGGGCGGGGCGCTTTCCGGCCTTGAGGCTTTGGCGCGCGCCGGCGATTACGAGGGGCTCGTCGCGCAGGCACTCCGCCGCACGCGCGATCCTGTGCCCGCGCCTTCGGGCTGGCGCTATCTCTGGCGCCTCGGCGACGGCGAGATTTTTCGCGATGCGAAAGCGGGAGAGGGGCACACCATATGCTGCCACACGCGAGAAGACGTCGGCATCTTGCAATTCCCGGTGGATTTTCCTCTGACGGAGACTGCGCGCCTCCGCTGGCGCTGGAAAGTGGAGACGCTTCCCTGTGACTTGCCGGAAGATATCCAGCCGACGCATGACTATCTTTCCATCGCGGTCGAATTCGAGAACGGTCAGGACCTGACCTATATGTGGTCCTCCTCACTGGCGGAAGGCACGATCTTTCGCTGCCCCTTGCCCTTCTGGGACAAGGTGGAGACGCATTGGGTCCTGCGCTCCGATCCGGCCGCCCTCGGCCGCTGGCTTGCCGAGGACCAGCCGCTGAAGGCGGATTATGAGAAGGCAATTGGCGCGCCGCCGCAGCGTGTCGTGAAGGTCTGGCTCATCGCCGTCAGTATTTTTCAGCGCAAGGAAGGCATTTGCGAATATGCCGATATCGAGCTCGTCGATGGCGATCGGGTGCTGAAGTGCTCTAGCCGAAGTGATGCGGAAGCAGCGCCTTGAGCGCCTCCGGAAACTCGTCGAAATGGTCGATCACCAGATCGGCCCCGAGTTCCATCACAGGCACCCGCGTGTAGCCAAAGCTGACACAGATCGACGGCATCCGCGCGTTTTTCGCAGCCTCGATATCGGCCTCCGAGTCGCCCACCATTAGGGCATGGCCGGCATCGCCGCCCAGCCGGCGGACCGCTTCGAACAAATGTTCGGGATCGGGTTTCTTGACCGGCAGCGTGTCGCCACCGATGACGACCGGGAAATAGCGATCGATGCCGAGCAGCGTCAGCAATTGCCGCGACAGGTGTTCAGGCTTGTTGGTGCAGACGCCGAGCAACACGTCGCGCTCGGCAAGTCGATCGAGCTGGTTGCGAACGCCCGGCCACAGCTTCGTGTGGTCGGCGATGTGATTGCTGTAATAATTCAGAAATTCCTCGAAGCTGCGATCGAGCAGTGCTGCGTCCGCCGGCTCGCCCGTTTCGCGAAAGCCACGCTCCATCAGCAGCCGCGCACCGCCGCCGACGAGATGCCGGACGCGCTCCTGCGATACGCGACCCCGTCCGTGCAATTCCAGTATGACGTTCATCGTCTCGCAGAGATCCGCCGCTGTGTCGGCCAGCGTACCGTCGAGATCGAAAAGCAGGGTGGGGCTGGGCATGATCGTCCGGGTAAATATGGGCCCGGTCTGTCTCGCACGGCCCTCACGCGCTGGCAAGCCTCTCCTCGAGCCGTGCCTTTACGACGGGCCACTCGTCGCGAATGATCGAGAAATAGACCGAATCGCGGATATGCCCGTCGTGCAAAACCATATGGCGGCGAAAAACGCCCTCCCGCGTCGCGCCGAGCTTGGCGATGGCGGCCTGTGAGCGGGTATTGCGCGCGTCGGTCTTGAATTCGATCCTGTTGAGGCCGAGCGTTTCGAAGCCATGGGCGAGCAGCATCAGCTTGCATGCCGGATTGATATGACTGCCCCAAACGATGGGTGCATACCACGTGCTGCCGATTTCGACGCGCCGGTCACGCGGCGCGATGTTCAGATAACGGGTAGTGCCGACAATCGCGCCGTCGGCAAGGTTGCGGACGACCCACACCGCTTCCCGGTTCTCGGCATTCAAATTGAGAGACCAATCGAAAAACCGATCGAAGCCCGGTCCCCTGCCGTCGAACGGCATGTAGTCCCATATTTCCGAAGCGCTGGCGGCGGCGGCGAGTCCCGCACGGTGCGTTTCATCAAGCGGTTCAAGCCGCGCACCGCCATATTCCAGCGGCACGGCACAAATCGGTCTGGTCCTGGTCATGGCGGTCCCCGTCTCTCAAGAGACCTTCAATAAGGCCGGGCAGCTATCCGCGACAGGTCCATTTCGCATTCGGCAAGGGGCCGGTTTTGCGGCATAATTTTCAAATGAACGTTCTGCACCGATATCGGATGCGTATGGCGCGGCCCGGCGCCGACGAGGCGGCGATTGCGCGCCTGAAGATTACCTGCTGGCGCGAAGCCTATCCGGGAGTTCTGCCGCAGCCGATCCTCGACGGTCTCGACCTTGGCCGCTCAACGGCCGAATGGCGAGCCGCACTCAACGAAGGTATCGCATGGATCGCCGCACAGGGGGCAGCGCCGGTCGGGTTTGGCCACATGCGGAACGCCGAAGTGACAACGCTCTATGTACGGCGGGACGATCACGGGCACGGCGTCGGCCGCGAAATTCTGCGGCACCTCTTTGACGAAATCGGCTGTCTCGGTCATCGCATCGGTCATCTGTGGGTGCTGGAGGAAAACGCGAAGGCGCGCCGCTTCTACGAGCGCATGGGCGGCTGCCTTGTCGCGCGCCGTCCGGTCGGCTTCGCTCGCTATCCGCACATCATGGAAGTTCGCTACGATTTCGCGCTGGATTGAATCAATCCGCCGCTCTGAGGCCTTCGCGCGTCCATTGACCGAGGCCGGCAAGTGTTGTCGCGTAGCAATCAAGCGCATTCGCAACGACGTTTTCCCGCCATGATTGCCGGCGCGGCGCATAATCGTCGCGAATTTCCTCGAAGTAGCCGGGGGCCTCCGGCGCATCGAAACCGCCGACGAAGCGAAGCCATCGTTCCAGCATCGGCACGCGCATTGCCTTGGCCGCATTGCCCTTCGTCTGCGCTGAGCGAAACTCGATGACGGCGCCGGCGAATTCGGCCCGGAGCTGCAATTGCTCTTCAAGCCCCCAGAACATGACGCCGCGCCGTGTCGGTCGCTTCGATCCCCACATCGCATCGATCGTCTTCGGGTCGAGGGCCTCACGCCCCCACCATGAAGCGGCGCGCGAAAAGCCTGGACTGTCTGGATCGGAAAAACAGAGGTGGATCAACTCGCCATCGCCCGCTGGCCCTGAATGCCAGTCGATGAAGCCGACGCGATGAGCATGCGCAAGCTCGTCGCGCACGATGCGCCGCATGGTGAGGTTCGACCATTCGGGCGCGAGCCCGCCGAAATGATAGCCGTCGGGATGGCTGTATTGCCCGCGGCTGATCGCGTCTTCAAGCGCCCATTGCCCGTGCTTCTCGATGAAGCGCGCGCCCGCCGTCAGCATTCTCTGGATTGCGGCGTCGTCGATCCGCTCAGGGCAGAGCAGCGGGTGCAGCTCGTCGTAAAACGGGTTGTCGGGATGCGGTTGACGGTGATCGAGAAAATTGCGATTGAGATCGACATTGTTTTCGGTGCCACGCAGGCCCCAGGCGAAGCCGAAGGGGTTGACCGCATGCACCATCAGCATGGCAACGCCCGGCGGCAGGTGCGCCGGCCCGCCTTCGCTGATCCAGGCTATTTGCGCCGCCGATCCGCCATAGCCCTCGGCCCCGTGTGTGCCGCTTGTATTGAGCAGTACGGTTTCGGCATCCGCCGGGCCGAACCACGCCGTATCGGCAAAAAGCGGTGTATCGCCGGGCCCCCGGGCATGAGAATTTTCATAGTTCACGATACGCGCACCCGCCGCGTCCGCTGCGGCCAGAAAGCGCGCACGGGCCTGCGGATAGGTCTCTGAAAAGAACGCGTTGGCCTTCATGTGCGGGGGCTTTCCGGCCTCTTTCCGGCGCGGGGCCGGAGTGCTAACAAGGAACAAGGATATATCGTTGCGACGGCCATTCCAAAGGACTTCTTATGACACTTGCCGATCGTCTCAAGGACAAGAGCCTGTTGAAAAGCCTTTGCTACATCGATGGCAAATGGCTGGGTGACAAAGCGCCGCAGATTGCCGTCACCGATCCGGCGACGGGCAAGTTGATCGTGACGGTGCCCTCGCTCGGTGAAGCCGAAACGCGCATGGCTGTTGAAGCGGCCACGCGCGCGCAAAAGGAATGGGCCGCGCGGCCGGCAAAGGAGCGTTCGGCCGTTCTCCGGCGCTGGTTCGACCTGATGATGGCAAATCAGGACGATCTCGGCGCCATTCTGACATCCGAACAGGGCAAGCCGCTTACCGAAGCAAAAGGCGAAATCGCCTATGCCGCTGCCTTTGTCGAATTCTACGCGGAGGAAGCCAAGCGCGTTTACGGGAGCATCGTACCCGCGCCGACGTCGGATCGCCGCATTGTCGTGCTGAAGCAGCCCATCGGTGTTTGCGCTGCGATCACGCCATGGAACTTCCCGGCCGCCATGATCACGCGCAAGGCCGCGCCGGCGCTTGCCGCCGGTTGCGCCATGATCGTAAAGCCCGCAACCGCCACGCCGCTAACGGCCTTCGCGCTGGCCGAACTCGCGGATCGTGCGGGCCTGCCGGCGGGCCTGCTTGGCGTTATTACCGGCAAGGCCGGCATTATCGGCGGCGAAATGACATCGAGCCCGCTGGTGCGCAAGCTGACGTTCACAGGCTCCACCGAAATCGGCAAGGAGCTGATGAAGCAGGCGGCCTCCACCGTCAAAAAGATTTCGCTGGAACTTGGTGGCAACGCACCCTTCATCGTTTTCGACGATGCCGACATCGACGCAGCGGTCGAAGGCGCGGTCGCTTCGAAATACCGCAACACCGGCCAGACCTGCATCTGCACCAATCGTTTTCTTGTTCAGGACAAGATTCATGACGCTTTTGTCGAGAAACTTGCGGTGAAAGTGGCGGCGCTGAAAGTCGGGTCGGGTTTCGACGAAGGTGTCGTGCAAGGTCCGCTGATCGACATGGCGGCGGTCGAAAAGGTCGAGGAACATGTGGCTGACGCGGTTGCGGGCGGCGGGCGCATCCTCACCGGCGGCAAGCGTCACGCGATGGGCGGCACCTACTTCGAGCCGACGGTCATCGTCGGTATGACACAGAGCATGAAGGCCGCGCGGGAAGAGACATTCGGGCCTATGGCGCCGGTCTTCAGGTTCAAGACCGAGGAGGAGGCGGTGAAGCTTGCCAATGATACGCCTTTCGGCCTCGCCTCCTATTTTTACAGCCGCGACATCGGTCGCGTCTGGCGCGTCGCCGAGGCACTGGAATGTGGCCTTGTCGGCGTCAATGCCGGTCTGATCTCGACCGAGGTCGCGCCTTTCGGGGGATACAAGGAATCCGGGCTCGGTCGTGAAGGCGGACCTTGGGGTATCGAGGAATTTCTCGAAGTGAAGTATGTGGCGATGGCGGGGCTCTGAGGCATGAACGTGGACGAACAGAAGAAGGCGGCGGCAACCCGCGCGCTCGATTTCATCGAGCCCGGCATGACGCTCGGCCTTGGAACGGGCTCGACGGCGGAACATTTCGTGCGGGCGCTCGGCGCGCGCGTGAAGGATGGCCTCAAGATCGTCGGTGTGCCGACTTCGGAGCGCACGGGGAAGCTTGCCGAAAGTCTCGGCATCCCGCTGACCAATCTCGACGATACGCCCCATCTCGACATCACGGTCGACGGCGCCGACGAACTCGATATTGAGCTGCGGCTCATCAAGGGCGGCGGCGGGGCGCTGCTGCGCGAAAAAATTGTGGCGACGGCGTCCGACCGCATGATCGTCATTGCCGATGCCTCGAAGCTGGTCTCGAAGCTTGGCGCCTTTCCGCTCCCCGTCGAGGTCATCCCCTTCGGCTGTACGGCGACGGCACGCAAGATGGCGGATATCGCGGCCGCCTTCGGCTGCACCGGCAAGATCGTCCGCCGCGCCGACGACTATGGCGAACCGTTCTTCACAGACAGTGAAAATTTCATCTTCGACTGCGCCTTCGGAGAAATTCCCGACCCCGATGGACTTGCCGCGGCGCTCAACCGCATCGCCGGCGTCGTCGATAACGGATTGTTTATCGGCATCGCCGCGATGGCCATTGTGGGAACGCCTTCGGGAACCAATATCATCGAGGCAAAATAAGGTTTCGGGAGCGAAATATGGCCGGCAAATACGACTATGACCTTTTCGTCATCGGCGCGGGCTCGGGTGGCGTACGTGCGTCGCGCATTGCCGCCGGCTACGGCGCGAAGGTCGCCGTCGCCGAGGAATATCGTGTCGGTGGCACCTGCGTCATTCGCGGCTGCGTGCCGAAAAAGCTCTTTGTCTATGCGAGCCATTTCTCGGAAGATTTCGAGGAAGCGGCCGGCTTCGGCTGGACCGTTGGCGAGACTTCTTTCGACTGGAAGACCCTTGTTACAAACAAGGACAAGGAGATCGACCGCCTGAACGGCATCTATATTCGTAATCTCGAAAAGGCAGGCGTCGAAATCATCGCCAGCCGCGCGGTGCTGAAGGACAGGCACACGGTCCATCTTGCGGGCGAGCACCGCGACGTGACGGCGGACAAAATCCTGATCGCCACCGGTGCGGCGCCGTTCCTGCCCGATATTCCGGGCATCGAGCACGCGATCACCTCCAACGAGGCTTTTCACCTTGAGGAATTGCCGAAGCGTGTCGTCGTCATCGGCGGCGGCTACATTGCGGTTGAATTCGCCGGGATTTTCAATGGTCTCGGGGTCGAGACGGTGCAGCTCTATCGCGGATCGCTTTTTATGCGCGGTTTCGACGACGACCTGCGCGATCTTCTGGCGGAAGAAATGCGGAAGAAGGGCGTCGACCTCCGCATGAATTGCGACATCGTCGAGATCGCAAGAAAGGATGGCGAGCTCCGTCTGAAACTCACTGACGGGGACCTGATAAAAACCGATTGTGTCATGTATGCGACCGGCCGCAATCCGAACACGACGGATCTGGGGCTTGAGGCCGCCGGCATAAAGCTGGGCAAAGCTGGTGAAATTATTGTCGACAAATATTCGAAGACCTCCATCGACAATATCTATGCTGTTGGCGATGTGACCGACCGCGCCAACCTGACGCCGGTTGCGATCCGCGAAGGCCACGCCTTTGCCGATACTGTCTTCGGCGACAAGCCGATCGCCGTCGATCACTCGGTCATTCCGACTGCGATTTTCTCGCAGCCCGAAATGGGAACCGTCGGCCTCACCGAAGCGGACGCCCGCGACCGATATGATGAAGTTGACATCTACAAAACTGCTTTCCGCCCCCTGAAGGCGACGCTTTCCGGCTCGCGGGAAATGATCATGATGAAGCTCGTCGTCGATCCGAAATCCGACAAGGTTCTCGGGGTCCACCTGATGGGGCCATCTTCCGGAGAATTGATTCAGGCTGTCGGCATCGCGGTGACGCTCGGCGCCACCAAGGCCCAGTTCGACGCCACCATCGCCGTCCACCCGACGGCGGCGGAAGAACTCGTCACCCTCAAGGACAAGTGGCAGGCTCCGGTCGTCAAGGCGGCAGATTAACCTCACTTTCCCGGTCGCCGAGCGGGATCAAGGACTTAGGCTTCCCTTTAGAGCCCTTGTGGCCTATAACTCCGCTTTCCATATGAGGAGCGTGCGACGCCGCCGGGCATGAGCCCCGAAGCGCGCGCGCCTTCTTGCGTTTCGGAGAGAAGACGATGGCTGATACCTGGAAACCGGAGAGCTGGCGCGCAAAGCCTGCGAAGCATCTCCCGAGCTACCCGGATGCGGCAGCGCTGGCCGCTGTTGAAGAGCGCCTGCGCTCCTATCCGCCGCTCGTTTTTGCAGGTGAGGCCCGCAAGCTGAAGGCAGACCTCGCCGATGTCTGCGAGGGCCGTGCTTTCCTCCTCCAAGGCGGCGATTGCGCCGAGAGCTTCGCCGAATTCTCCGCCGACAATATCCGCGACACCTTCCGCGTGCTGCTGCAGATGGCGGTCGTGTTGACCTTCGCCGCCTCCTCGCCGGTCGTGAAGGTCGGCCGCATCGCCGGCCAGTTCGCCAAGCCGCGTTCTTCGCCCACCGAAACCATCGGCGACGTGACGCTGCCGTCCTATCTCGGCGACAATATCAATGGCATCGACTTCGACGAGAAGTCGCGTGTGCCCGATCCGGAGCGGCTGTTGCGAGCCTATTCGCAATCGGCTTCGACGCTGAATCTGATCCGTGCCTTCGCGCAGGGCGGCTACGCCGACCTCGACTTCGTGCATCGCTGGAACCTTGGTTTCGTCGCCGACAGTTCGGAAGGCGCGCGCTATGAGGAGCTGGCGAACCGCATCACCGAAGCGCTCGACTTCATGCGTGCCTGCGGCGTCGACAGCGCGACGCAGCCGCAGCTTCATACGACCGAGTTCTACACGAGCCACGAAGCGCTGCTGCTCGGCTACGAGCAGGCGATGACGCGTGTCGATTCGACGACGGGCGAATGGTACGACACCTCGGCCCACATGCTCTGGATCGGCGACCGCACGCGTCAACCCGATCACGCCCATGTTGAATTCCTGCGCGGCGTGAAAAACCCGATCGGCATGAAATGCGGCCCCTCGCTCGATCCGGAAGAACTGATCCGTCTCACGGACATTCTCAATCCGAAGAACGAAGCCGGCCGTCTCACGCTGATCTGCCGCTTCGGTGCCGAGAATGTCGAAAAGCACCTGCCGCAGCTCATTCGTGTTATCGAACGCGAGGGCAAAAAGGTCGTCTGGTCCTGCGATCCGATGCATGGCAACACGATCAAGGCCTCGTCGGGCTACAAGACGCGGCCCGTGGATCGTATCCTTGCCGAGGTGCAGGCCTTCATGGCGGTTCACCGCGCCGAAGGCACGCATGCGGGCGGCGTCCATTTCGAGATGACCGGCCAGAACGTCACCGAATGCATCGGCGGCGCGCAGGCGATTTCGGAAACCGAACTCGGTGACCGTTACCACACCCATTGCGACCCGCGTCTCAACGCCAGCCAGTCGCTGGAGCTCGCCTTCCTGATCGCCGAAGGGCTGAAGAAGGAACGCATCGAAAACGCACGCGCGCAACCTGTTGCCGCTCTCGGCGCCTGGTAAGACCGCGCACGGACAAAACGAAAAGGCCCGGTGAACAGCCGGGCCTTTTTCTTTGTTCGTCAGCTCACCTTGATGAGCCGCCGCCCGAGATTCTCGCCCTCGAACAAGCCGATAAAGGCCGCCGCCGAGCCCTCGATCCCGTCCGAAATGTCTTCGGTGTAGACGAGTTTGCCGTCATGGATCCAGCCGGCCATCTCGGCCTGCGCCTCGCGGAACTGCTTGAAGTAGTCGAAGACGACGAGCCCCTCCATCCTGAGCCGATGCGTGATGAAGCGCGTCACGTTGCGAATGCCGCGGAGTTCGTTTTCGGCGCGGTTATATTCGCTGACCTGACCCGAAACGACGATGCGCCCGTGTTCCTTCATGTTCAAGATCGCGGCGTCGAGCATTTCGCCGCCCACATTGTCGAAATAGATATCGACGCCGCCGGGGCACGCCGCGCCGATCGCCGCCTTGAGGTCGGCGCCGCGATAGCTGAAGCATTCGTCGAAGCCGAGCCCTTTGACATAGTCGCACTTCTCCCGGGAACCGGCGATGCCGACGACATGTGCGCCCTTCATCTTTGCGATCTGGCCGGCCGTCGCACCCACAGGGCCCGCCGCCGATGAGATCAGCACCATGTCGCCTTCTTTCGGTTGCCCGAGATCGAGCAACCCGAAATAGGAGGTGAGGCCCGGAATGCCGAGCACCCCGATGGCCGCGGTCGGCCTGAGCTTGCCGTGATAGAGCGCGGGATCGAGCTTCTGGATGCCGCGCCCGTTCGAGATGGCACGCGTGACCCAGCCGAAGCCGCCGGTCACGCGGTCGCCAACGGCGAATTTCTCGTTGTTCGACGCCTCGACGATGCCGACCATCGCGCTGTCGATGGTATCGCCCACGGGCAGCGCGGCGGTGTAGCTGTCGCCCGAAAGCCACCCGCGCATCCCCGGATCGACCGAGTGATGCTCGGTGCGAATGAGGAGTTCATGCTCGCCGATATCCGGCAGCGTAACCGCCTCCAGCCGGAAATTTTCAGGCCTCGGTTTGCCCTCGGGCCGCGAGGCCAGCACCCAGCGTTGCGCCTTTGTCGGCATTGTTCTTCCCCGCAATCTTTACGTCATTGCGAGGAGCGAAGCGACGAAGCAATCCAGCTCTTCATCTGTCGCTTTCTGGATTGCTTCGCGTTCGCTCGCAATGACGTTTCTCGATGAGCCGGCGTCTCAGACGACTTTGTCAGGTCCGATTTTCACCAGCATCTTGCCGAAATTGCCGCCGGAAAAGAGCTTGAGAAAAGCCTTCGGCGCGTTTTCGATGCCGTCTTCCACCGTCTCTTCCCAATGCATTTTTCCGCCTTTGATGAGCGGGCCCATCTCGGCAAAGAATTCCGGCAGGTGCTGGAAATAGTTGGAAACGATGAAGCCCTGCAGCCTGAGGCTCTTGCCGACGATCTGTATGAGATTGGTCGGGCCGGGCCGGGGCTCGGTGTCGTTATACTGTTCGATCATGCCGCACATGGCGAGCCGCCCGTTCGGCCGCATCGAATTGATCGCCGCTTCGAGATGAGCCCCGCCGACATTTTCGAAATAAACGTCGATGCCCTTGGGGAACGCCTTGGCGACGGCCGCGGTGAGATCGCCGCAGGTCTTGTAGTTGATGGCCTTGTCGATGCCCGCGGTCTTTTCGAGCCACTTGCATTTCTCGTCCGAACCGGCCGAGCCGACGACATAGCAACCATGTGCCTTGGCGAGCTGGCAGACGACGGAGCCGACGGCGCCCGAAGCGGCGGAAACGAAAACCGTCTCGCCGTCTTTCAAATCCGCCACCTTGAAGAGCCCCGCCCATGCCGTCATGCCGGGCATGCCGAGCGTCCCGAGAAACGCCTCGATGGGTCCGAGCGAGGGATCGACCGGCGAGAAGCCCGCTGCCGGTGCCGTCGCATATTCGCGCCAGCCCAGCATGTGGTTGACATAAGTGCCGACCTTCAGCTTGTCGCTGTTCGAGGCCACCACCTGGCCGATCGCGCCGCCTTCCAGTGCCTTGCCGATCTGAAACGGCGGCACATAGCTCTCCCGGTCCATCATGCGCCCGCGCATATAAGGGTCGACCGACATCCATATATTGCGCACCAGCACCTCGCCGTCGCCCGGCTGCCGGGCTTCGGCGCTGGCCAGTTCGAAATCGCTCTCCTTGGGCGTGCCGACCGGCCGCGCCTTGAGGCGGATTTCCTTCGAGATGAGATTTTGCATGGGGGCGTTCTCCATTGAGTTTTCGTTGGAGGGACAGTAGCGGCCTTTCCGGCGGGGCGAAAGCCGCGCATGTGCCGGCGCTGCACAACGGGTTGTGAGGAATTGGACGGGCGCGCTTTCGCCGCGCCCGTCGCGTCATGCGCCTGTTTTCAGTCGAGCTGGATCATGCGTTTGCCGACATTGTCGCCGGCCAGAAGCCCGACCAGCGCCTTGGGCGTGTTTTCGAGCCCGGTCATGATGTCTTCCTTGACCTTGAGCTTGCCGGACGCGACCCAGCCCTGCAGCTCGGCCAGCGCCTTCTCGTGCTGGTCCTGGTAATCCATCACGATGAAGCCGCGCATGGTCAGCCGCTTGACGACAATGAGGCCGGGCACGCCGCGCGGCCCATGCGGCGGCGCTGCCCCGTCATATTGCGACACCGCCCCGCAACAGGCGATGCGGCCGAAATTGTTCATGCCGAACAGGCAGGCTTCCAGAATGTCGCCGCCCGTATTGTCGAAATAGACGTCGATGCCCTTCGGCGCCGCTGCCCTGAGCGCCTTGCCCACGGGCGCGGCCTTGTAGTCGATGGCGGCGTCGAAACCGAGTTCGTCGGTCAGCAGCTTGCACTTCGCCGCTCCGCCCGCGATGCCGATGACGTGACATCCCTTGATCTTGGCGATCTGCCCCACGATCGACCCCACCGAACCCGCCGCCGCCGACACGACGACCGTCTCGCCCGCCTTCGGCTGGCCGACATCGAGCAGCCCGAAATAGGCGGTCAGCCCGGCAATGCCATAGACGCTGAGGAGATGCGACAACGGCTCGAGCTTCGGCAGTTTGTTGACGGTCTTCGCCTTCAGCGCCGCATATTCCTGCCAGCCCGTATCGCCGAACACGAGGTCGCCCTTGGCAAATCCCGGTGCCTTCGATTCGACGACTTCCGACACCGAACCCCCGGCCATCACCGTCCCGGCTTCCACCGCCGCCCGGTAGGTCGCGCCCTGCATCCAGGCCCGGTTGGCCGCGTCGAGCGAAATGAGCCGCGTCTTCACCAGCACCTCGCCATCCTGCGGCGCGGGCACTTCGCCCTCGTGCAGCCGGAAATGGCTTTCGGCGAGCTTGCCGCTGGGGTTTTCGACCAGCAGAATCTGGCGGTTGACGGTCATGACGTGCTCTCCCTCGGAAATTGGCTGTTGGCGGGAAGCCTAGCGTCACGGATCGCCCGGCGCACCCCGAAAGCCCGTTCATCCGCGTACTATTGTGAGTGCGTCTCTCAACCGCTAGAAACACCGTTCCCGGCCCTATATATCCCCACAGAAGCTCCGGATTCCGCCACCCCATGACCGACAAGCTCCGCATTGCGCTCGCCCAGTTGAACCCCGTCGTCGGCGACATCGCGGGCAATGTCGAAAAGGCCGTCGAGGCGCGCCGCGTCGCGGCGCTCGAAGGCGCGGACCTGATCGTCTTTTCCGAACTGTTCCTGACCGGCTACCCGCCGGAGGACCTCGTCCTGAAGCCGGCCTTCCAGCGAGCTGCGATGGCGGCGGCGGCCGAGCTTGCCCGCCACACGGCGGACGGCGGCCCGGCCATGTTGATCGGCACCCCCTGGGTCGAGGGCGGCAAGCTCCACAACGCGGTCCTCCATCTCGACAAGGGCGAGATCAAGGGCCACCGCTTCAAGGTCCACTTGCCGAACTATTCGGTCTTCGACGAGCCGCGCGTTTTCGCCGGCGGCCAGATGCCGGGCCCCTTCGACATTCGCGGCGTCCGCATCGGCGTGCCGATCTGCGAGGACATCTGGTATCCCGACGTCGTCGAATGCCTTGAGGAATCCGGCGCCGAATTGCTGCTGGTCCCCAACGGCTCGCCCTTCGACTTCGACAAGTTCGATGCCCGCATGCAGCTCGCCCTCGACCGCATTCGCGAAAGCGGTTTGCCGCTGGCTTACGTCAATCAGCTCGGCGGGCAGGACGAACTGGTGTTCGATGGCGCAAGCTTCGTCCTCAACGCCGATTTCTCGCTGGCGGTTCAGCTGCCGGCCTGGGAAGAAAGGATCGCGCTCACCGACTGGACGCGCACGGACAAGGGCTGGGTCTGCGCGCCCGGCGAAAAGGCCCTGGTGGAGGAGGGCGACGAAGCGCTCTATCTCGCCGTCGTCCAGGGCCTGCGCGACTATGTGCGGAAGAACCGCTTTCCGGGCGTCGTGCTCGGCCTTTCGGGCGGCATCGATAGCGCGTTGGTCGCCGCCATCGCGGTCGATGCGCTGGGCGCCGAAAACGTCCACTGCGTCATGCTGCCCTACCGCTACACTTCGTCGGAAAGCCTGACCGATGCCGAGGCTTGCGCGAAGCTTCTCGGCACCCGCTACGACATCGTCCCCATCGAAGCCCCGGTCGCGGGTTTCACCACGGCGCTCGAAAATCTCTTCGAGGGCCGTCAGGCCGACACGACGGAGGAAAATCTCCAGTCGCGCACGCGCGGCGTCATCCTGATGGCGATCTCCAACAAGTTCGGCTCGATGCTGCTGACGACCGGCAACAAGTCGGAAGTCTCGGCCGGCTACGCGACGATCTATGGCGACATGAACGGCGGCTTCAATCCGATCAAGGATCTCTACAAGTCGCGTGTCTTCAGGCTGGCGCAGTGGCGCAACGAAAACATGCCGAAAGGCTGCGTCGGGCCGAAGGGCAGGGTGATCCCCGAACGCATCATCACGCGGCCGCCTTCCGCCGAATTGCGCCCCGACCAGAAGGACGAGGATTCGCTGCCGCCCTATGACGTGCTCGACGACATTCTCCATTGTCTGATCGAGGAGGAAATGTCGGCGCGCGAAATCGTCGAGCGCGGCCACGACCGCGATCTGGTCAAGCGGGTCCAGCACCTCCTCTACATCTCCGAATACAAGCGCCGTCAGGCCGCGCCGGGCGTGAAAGTCACGACACGCAATTTCGGCCGCGATCGCCGCTACCCGATCGTCAACGGCTTCCGGGACGTGGACCTGTGAGCGGCACATCCCCTGAAAACATCACCGTCCGCTTCGCGCCGTCGCCCACCGGCCGCCTGCATGTCGGCAATGCCTGCGCCGCGCTTTTCAACTGGCTCTTCGCGAAAAAATCCGGCGGCAGGTTCATGCTGCGCCTGGATGACACCGATGACGAACGCTCGACGGCGGCATTCGCCGCCGCCATCGAGGAAGACTTGCGCTGGCTCGGCTTGCGCCCCGACATTTTCGCCCGCCAGTCCGACCGGCTGGCGGCCTATGAAGCTGCCGCCGGCAAGCTGAAGGCGCAGGGCCGCCTCTATCCCGCCTACGAGACGGCGGCGGAGCTCGACCGCAAGCGCAAGCGCCAGATGGCGCGCGGGCTTCCGCCGGTCTATGACCGCGCCGCGCTGGCGCTGACCGATGAGGACCGCGCGAAGCTCGAAGCCGAAGGCCGCAAGCCCCATTGGCGCTTCCGCCTCGACCAGGTCCACACCGCCTTCGACGATCTCGTGCGCGGCCATGTCGAGGTCGACGGCGCCTCGCTGTCGGACCCCGTGCTGATCCGCGAGGATGGCCGTTTCCTCTACACGCTGCCGAGCGTCGTCGACGACATCGACTTCCGGATAACCCATGTCATTCGCGGCTCCGATCACATCACCAACACCGGCGTGCAGGTGCAGTTGATCCGCGCGCTGGGCGCCGAGCCGCCGGCCTATGCCCATTACGCGCTCTTGAACGGCCCGGACGGCAAGCCGCTCTCGAAGCGCGAGGATGCCGAACGCTTCTCGCTCGTCGCTCTTCGAGACGCCGGTTACGAACCATTGGCGCTCGATGCGCTGCTCGCCCGGCTCGGCATGCCCGACACGGCAGACGCCTGCATGCCGCTCGAAGCCCTTGCCGAAGCCTTCGATATCGCGCGCCTCGGCCGCGCCGACATCCGCTTCGATCCGGCGGACCTCGCCCGCGTCAACGCCGCCTGCCTCCATTTGATGCTCTATGCCGACGCCAAGCCCCGCCTCGCCGCGCTCGGCTGCGATCTCGGTGAGGATTTCTGGAATGCAGTGCGCCCCAATCTGGCGCTCTTCGCCGAAGCGGCGGACTGGGCCCGTATCGTCGAGGGCCCCGTCACGCCCGTCATCGAGGACAAGGCCTTCGCCGAAGCCGCCGCCGCCGCCCTGCCGCCCGAGCCCTGGGATGAGGCGACCTGGGGCCTTTGGACCGGCGCCGTGAAGCAGGCGACGGGGGCCAAAGGCAAGGCTCTCTTCATGCCGCTGCGCCTGGCGCTGACCGGCCTGCCGCATGGACCGGAACTGAAAAACCTGCTACCTCTGATCGGGCGGAAGCGGGCCGGTGCCCGCCTTCATGGTCTAACGGATTGATTTCGTTAGGGTTTTTTAACGGCGACCAGCGAGGATACCGGCATGAACCCGGCTCTCTCGATCATTCAGGGTCTGATTATTAGCGGCTGATTTTTATCCGCCGCCGCCGTACAAACACGCCTGCAGACATTGTGGAACACGGACCGGTCGGTGGCGAATGTCACCCGATATCGGCGTCTTTGCGCCCTCCACGATGCGGAACCGAACCATGAGCAAGGCCAGTAAAGACCGCCTCTACCTCTTCGACACCACGCTGCGCGACGGCGCGCAGACGACCGGTGTCGATTTCAGTGTCGAGGACAAGCGCCTGATCGCGACCCTCCTGGACGAGCTCGGCCTCGATTACATCGAAGGCGGTTACCCCGGCGCCAACCCCACCGACACCGCCTTTTTCGGCGACCCGCCGAAGCTCGCCCATGCCAAATTCACCGCCTTCGGCATGACCAAGCGCGCCGGGCGCTCGGCCTCCAACGATCCGGGCCTCGCCGCCGTGCTCGAGGCCGACACCGCCGCCGTCTGCCTTGTCGCGAAAAGCTGGGATTTCCATGTGAAGGTCGCGCTCGGCATCACGAATGAGGAAAACCTCGAAAGCATCGACGAAAGCGTCCGCGCCATCGCCGCGCGCGGCCGTGAACCGATGATCGACTGCGAACATTTCTTCGACGGCTACAAGGCCGATCCTGTCTTCGCGCTCGCCTGCGTCAAGACCGCGCTCGATGCCGGCGCGCGCTGGGCCGTGCTCTGCGACACCAACGGCGGTGCGCTGCCGGATGAAGTCGAGCGCATCGTCGGCGAGGTGATTGCCTCAGGCGTACCGGGCGAAAAGCTCGGCATCCATGCCCACAACGACACCGAAAACGCGGTCGCGAACTCGCTGGCCGCCATCCGCGCCGGCGTCCGTCAGGTGCAGGGCACGCTGAACGGTCTCGGCGAGCGTTGCGGCAATGCCAACATGGTCTCGCTGATCCCGACCCTGCTGCTGAAACCTCTCTATGCGGATCGTTTCGAGATCGGCGTCACGCTGGAGCGCCTGAAAAGCCTCACCCATGTCTCGCGCACGCTCGACGAAATCCTCAACCGCGCGCCCGACCGCTATGCGCCTTATGTCGGCGAAAGCGCCTTTGCCTCGAAGGCCGGCATCCATGTCTCGGCGATCATGAAGGATCCGAAGACCTACGAGCATGTGCCGCCGGAATCGGTCGGCAACAAGCGCAAGATCGCGGTCTCCGATCAGGCCGGCAAGTCGAACATCCTGGCGCGCCTCGAAGAAGCGGGTATCGCCGCCGACCCCGACGACCGCCGCATCGGCCGCCTGCTCGACGAGGTGAAGGAACGCGAGTTTCTCGGCTATTCCTATGACGGCGCCGAAGCCTCCTTCGAATTGCTGGCGCGCCGCATCCTCGGCGAGGTGCCGGAATATTTCGACGTGGAATCGTTCCGCGTGCTGGTCGAACGCCGCTACAACGCCATCGGCGATCTGGTCACGATTTCGGAAGCGACCGTCAAGGTCGTCGTCGACGGCGAGAAATTCATCTCGGTGGGCGAAGGCAACGGTCCCATCAACGCGCTCGATCAGGCGCTCCGGAAAGACCTCGGCAAATATTCGCCCTTCATCGAGGATCTGCGTCTTGTCGACTTCAAGGTCCGCATCCTGACCAGCGGCACCGAAGCCGTCACCCGCGTCATGATCGAAAGCGTCGACGGCAAGGGCCTGCGCTGGTTCACCGTCGGCGTCTCCCCCAACATCGTCGACGCCTCCTTCCAGGCGCTGACGGATTCGATCACCTACAAACTCCT
>NZ_JBBECC010000187.1:0-59471 GCF_040882025.1 Parvibaculum sp.
GCTTTAGGCGGGCCATCCACGTCTTTGCGGCATGGAAAAGCCGAAAGGAAGAAAGAAAGACGTGGATGACCCGCCACCTTTATTACAAAGGAGGGCCGGGTCATGACGGCCAAATATGGATTTGAAAGCCAAACCGGACAGCAGTGGATCAAGTCCGGCAATGACGCGTGTGGGGGAGAGGCGGATGCCGCGTTGCCGGTCCCGCCGGCGCCTCAGGGCTTCCGGTAGAGGCCGGCGGCGATTTCGCGGTTGATCATGATCAGCGTGTCGAGGAGCTGCGGCTCGGGCTCGCGGGTCGCTTCGATCTCGGCGGTGCGCTTGAAGATGAAGATGGCGAGGTTGGCGATGTTCTGCTTGATCTCGCGGGGCAGCGGGTGCTCGAGCTCGGCGGCCGAGGCGGCGAAGACGGTCCAGATGCGGCGATTGTAGAGGAGGGCATCGCGCAATGCGCCGGCGGTTTCCTGCGCCCAGTTGTCGCGAATGCGCTGGAGCTGGCCGGCGGCGCGGGTCAGAATCGATGCTTCGAATTCACGCGGATCCGAAATCGTCATCCGCGACGCAGTGGCATAGGCCTCATGCGGTCTTGACATTCTCCAGCAGCCCCCGTTCGTACTCAATCAACTTTCGAGCTTCCTTGAGAGCTTTATACATTTCGCCGGTTAAGATTTTGCTGTTGATGGCGTCCAGATACGGCATGGTCGAGGGGGCGGCTTCGGCCACATCCTTAACAATCTGGAAATACATTTCGTGATGCGGGCGCGGATCGGGCGAGAGATACATCATCTGGACCAGCAGGTAGACGCGCTTGCAAGGGGTGTCGGCGTCGGCGGCCCTGAGAATGTCCTTTTCGCGCAGGATCGGCGCGTCGCCCTCGATGAAAAGGCGGGTGCGCTGGTCGTCATTGGTGATGACGCTGTCGCCGAGAATGAAGCGCTCGCCCGGTTTGAGTTCGACTTTGAGGGCCATGCCGTTTCGTTCCCATGATGTGCGCTTTGGAATCACGCGGAGTTTAGCGCGAATCGCCGCCGGTTGGCAGGCCTATCGGCCAGTGCCCAAAAAGTAACGGCGGGGGCCAGGGCCCCCGCCGTTTTTGCCGAGTACGGTTTCGCCCGAAGGCGGACCCGTTTAGCGGAGGAGCGAGAGAACGCTCTGTTCCGACTGGTTGGCCAGCGACAGCGAGGTCGAGGCCAGCGACTGGCGCGTCTGCAGGGCGAGCAGGTTCGCCGCTTCGACGTTGGTGTCGGCCAGTGTCAGGTTGCCGGCGCCCTGTTCCAACACGTTGATCATGTTGCCGGTGAAGTCCTGACGGTTCTGCACGACCGAGAGGTTCGCACCGAAGGTCGAGGACTGTCCGCGGAGCGTCGCCGTCGCCGTGTTCAGCAGCGTGACATCGGCGTCGATGTCGGAGAAGGTCGTCTCCGTCAGCGCGAGACCGGCGGCGTTGAAGGTCACGCCCGTGATGTCGAGCTTCGAGGTGCTCGACTCGTTGAAGAGCACCGAGAGATCGTCGCCGGCGAGCAGGTTGATGCCGTTGAAGCTCGTATCGAGCGACAACTGGTCGATCTGTGCGAGCAGGTTGTTGTAGTCGGTGGCGAAAGTGGCGCGGGCTTCCGTCAGCGTCTCGCCGTTCGTGCCTGCAGCGTCGATGCCGAAGTTGGTGGCACCCGCGCCGGAGATCGTCAGGTCTTCACCCGCAGCGACGGAGAAGCTCAGGACGGCGCCGGTACGTTCGACCGTCAGGCCGGCCAGCGTACCGGTCGACGAGACGAGGCCCGCAAGGCCGCTTTCGATGGCCGTGGCCGAAGAGGCCGCGGTGACGAAGTCCGCCGAGGCAAGCACGATGGTTTGCGCTGTCGCCGTGCCGATCTGGAAGGAGATCGTGCGGACGGACGCCGAGTCCTGGGCGTCGAAGGCGATGGCCGTCTCGCTGACGGTCGTTGCCGTTGCCACGGCCTGGAGAGCCTGGTTGGCAACCGACTTCGCCTGGTCGACGATCTTCTGGATCGACTTGATGCCTTCGTCGGCGGCTTTCAGCGTCTGCACGCCGAGGCTCATCGAGTCGAGCAGGGCGCTCATGTCCGTCGCGCGGCTCGAAAGGCCGGCGGCGGTGAAGAAGGATTGCGGATTGTCGAGAGCGCTCGAAACCTTCAAGCCGGTGGCGAGGCGGTTCTGCGTCTGCGCCATCAGCTGAGCCGTGCTCTGCAGCGTCAGCAGGTTGGTGCGCACGGCGCTGGAAATGGTGATATCACCCATAGTTCAGTTCCTTTCCTAGGACCTAGTTCGTCGGCTCTTTCTGAGCCATGGCGGGATCATGCGGCGGGTTCCGTTAAGAGGCCGTAAAACGGATCGTTTTTTTTCTAATCATTCGAAGAATTTTTCCGATCATTCGAAGAAAAATGTTCGCAATGCCCCGGTACGGGACGGTTCGAATGTTTTGGGTTGCGGGATGGAGGTTCGATACGAAGCCGTTGGGGCCGGACTGTTCGTGTCTTTGCCTTCTCCGTCATTGCGAGCCAAAGGCGAAGCAATGACGGAGAAGAGAGGACCTCGGCATTCGCCGGCACCTGACAAACGAAAAAGGCGGGTCCCGCGGACCCGCCTCTGCCGTCGAAGATTATCGTTAGCGGCGGTTAACCGAAGAGACGGAGAACGCCCTGTTCGGCCTGGTTCGCCAGCGAGAGCGCCGTGGTGCCCAATTGCTGGCGCGTCTGCAGGGCCAGCATCTTGGCGCCTTCCTCGTTGGTGTCGGCGACGGTGAGGTTCGAGGCGCCGGTTTCCAGCGTGTTGATCAGCGACTTCGTGAAGTCCTGGCGGATCTGCACGACGCCGAGATTGGCACCGAAGGTCGAGGCCTGCTGGCGCAGCACGTTGGTGGCGGCGTTCAGGGTTTCGACGAAGGCCTTGATTTCGGAATCGGCGGTGAAGCCGTGATCGCCGGAAACGTAGCCGACCTCCGCGATGTTGAGCTCTCCTTCCGGCGTCAGCGCGACGCCCACGATTTCGAGCTGGCTCGTCTGCTCGGTGTTGAAGAAGACGCTCAGGACGTCGTTGCCCTTCAGCAGGTTGACGCCCTTGTAGCTGGCGTCGCCGGCCAACTGGTCGATCTGTTCGCGCAGGCTGTTGAAATCGGTCTCGAACTTGTCGCGATTGACGCCGTCGGTCGCCGTGACACGGCTGCCCATCAGCCCGTCGAGGCTGACCGGCGCGCCGCCGTTGGCGGCCGAGATGGCGATGTCGCGGCCCGATGCGGCGGTAATCTGCAACTGGCCGTCGCTTGTGAGCGCGGCGGTGACCACTTCGTCGCCCGTGAAGGTCGCGCCGACCCAGTTCATCAGATCGGTGATTGTCTCAACCTCGCCGACGCCCGTGCCGATGACGACGTTCTCGGTGACATCGCCGACCGTGAGGGTGATCGTGTTGCCGGTGGCGAGAGCACCGAGCGAGGAAAGGGTGACGCCGCCGGTCAGCGGGCCCGCGTCCTGATTGCTGGTGAGGACCGTCGACTTGATCTTGGTTTCGAGCGCCTGGTTGGCGACAGCCTTCATGCTGTCGACGAGCTTCAGGATCGACTTGATGCCCTGATCCGCCGCTTCCAGCGTCTGCACCGCCTGACCCATCGAGTCGAGCAGGCTGTTCAGATCGGAAGCGCGGTTGTTGAGGCCCTGCGCCGTGAAAAAGGAAATCGGGCTGTCGACCGCGCTGCGGACCTTCAGACCTGTTGCGAGGCGCAGCTGCGATTCATCGAGCAGCCTCGCGGTATTCTGCATGCTGAGCAGATTCGACCGGATCGCGCCGGAAAGGACCACATCAGCCATTGTCTCTACCCTCCAGGGTTTGGCTCGGCCGTCTCATGGCGGCACGGGCACTACACTCGGCATTAATCATTAATTCGACGTAAACAGTCCGAACTGCTTTTCGATTTGACCGACGATCCACCGATTGGAAGCTGTCCGTCTCTTCACCGTCGAACCGGGGGCATGAGGCAATCTTTCTGGCCGTTCCGCACCCGCGATTTCATCTGCCCTCTTCTTCGCAAGGGCCGGGCCAGTTTGAAAGTTGAATGAAATCAAGGGCTTGTCTTGGGCGGGGTCCCGGGGGTGCTGGCAGGAAATGCCGCGAACGGGAAAGTTTTGCCGGGCAGGGGCCGTCAGGCGCGCAGGAAGGCGCCGAGGTCCGTCACGATGCGTTTCACGAAATCGGAGGGGGCGCCGGCATCGTTCATTAGATAGCAGCGCATTTGCGGGAACCAGGGCAGGTGGTCGGTGCCCAGCATCGTCCAGCCCTTGCATGTGTAGTGGAAGCAGGGGCGGTCGAGGGCGCCGGTCATCACGGCCGGGAAGCTCGCGGGCGCGACCACGGCATCCATGCAAGCCGTCAGGGCGGCAACGCCTTCGAGATCGCCGCGGAGATCGAGGCCGGGCATGCGGTGCAATGTCAGCCCATGCTCCCGCCGCAGCGCCTCCGCCTCTTCCGAAACGTCGGTATATTGAAGATTGACGATAGCGGCGTCCCCGATGGCAAAGAGGTCTTTCCAGTCGGCAAGCTTCGTGTAGGCGCGTCCCCGGACGTCGTCGATCTTGCCGGACGTCCAGGAGATGCCGATTTTCGGTCCCGGCCCAAGCGAATCGAGCCAGGCGCGGCATTCGGCGACGCGCGCGGGGTCGGGCCGAAGCGTCGGGCGCGGCGCGGCGAAATCCGTCAGCTTGCGGCGCAACTGCGCGGCGACGAGGCCGGCCGGGGCGGTGTAGTCGAAATCGACCTCGCCGTAGTTTTCAAGGCCCGTCGAGGTCCATGTCTCGGCGCGCACCGTCGCTTGCGGCCATGTCCGCTGGTAAAGAGAGACAAGACGCCGCTCGGTTTCGATGATGACATGGCCGGCACGAGCGATCAGGTCCGTGTAGCAGGTTGAGAAGATCAGATCGTCGCCGAGGCCCTGTTCGCGCCAGACCATGATGGTCTTGTCCGCGAGATCCTGGCCTTCCCAGATCAAACCCGGAAAGGGACGGTAGGGCAGGCGTTGACCGCAGGAGAAGCCGAAGCCGTACATGTCCCAGCCGGCCTCGATTTCTCCGACGGTCAGCAAGGTACGCGCGAGGTTCCAGCGGGCCGCATCGGATTCCGGGTCGAGGTTCAGCGCCCGTTGCAGCGCCGGCAAGGCTTCGCGATGCCGGCCCATGATTTCGAACAGGGCGGCGAGATTGGTCCAGGTCTGGGAGAGGTTGGGATTGAGTTCGATCGCGCGGCGGTAGCAGGCGAGCGCCTCGTCGCGCAGCCGCGTCGCCGTCAGCACCTTGCCGAGATTGCCATAGGCCCTGGCGGAGGTCGGATCGATCTCGATGGCGCGCGAGAGCAGGTCGATGGCCTTCTGGATGTCGCCCTGTTCCTCGACGACATTGGCGAGATTGATCAGGGATGACGGCATGTCGGGCGCGATTGCCAGCGCGCGTTCGTAAAGCGTCCGGGCCTGCTGAAGATATTTCACCGTGGTGCAGAGACCGGCGAGATCGAAGAGCCAGATTTCGTCGCCTTCCGGCGCATCGGCCGCGGCGCGGTCGAGCGTGTCGATCGCTTCCTGCTGGTTCTTTTGTGCAATCAGGCATTGGGTGAGGCCGGTCAGGGCGCCCAGATGCCGGGGATCGAGCGCCAGGACCTTGCGGAAGCGCTGTTCGGCTTCGGCGAAGCGGTCGCGGGCCTGCAGCCGCTGGCCTTGCGCGAACCTCTTCTCGATTTCACCGTCGCCTGCCGCGAGGCGCTGCTTCTTCAATGCAGACATGCCGGATGCCGCTCCCCGTGCCCTGCCATATCGGCGGTTTGATTGTCTATCTGCGGGTCATCGTGGTTACCACCGGGTTAACGGCGGCCGCGACGGCGCTCAATACCGCGCGTCGAGGGTCAGCGAGGCCGGCGTCGAGGGATTGCCGGGACGGCGGACGGCGGGCGCCGCGTCGCGGCCATAGCCCAGCGTCGGTGCCGCACGTTCGGTCATGGCGTTGGCGACCATGCGGATCAGCCCTTCCGATACCGAGCGGGCGGCGGTCAGCGCCTCGACGTTTTCGGCCAGCGCGCGGTCGAGCTCGATCATGGCCGATTTCAGCTTCGAGACGCGCTCGGACGGGGCGCGGTCGATCAGATCCTTGCGGCCGTGGATCGCCTGGGCATCCATCGCGTAATCGTTGGCGATGCGGATTTTCTCGGGCTGCAAGGCGGCGACCTGGGGCTGGGCCCGGTCGCGCAGCAGGCCGGTTTCGCGGCGGACGATGCCGGTCAGGGCCAGTGTCTGCTCGAGCATGCGCTCGACGAGATCGGCGGGCGCCAGGCTTTCGGCGGCGATGCGACGGGCGGGGGCGGTCATCGGGGCTCCTCCTGCATCTTGAGTATTTCGCGGTAGACGGCGTCGGCCAGGCCAATGCCGCCGCTTTTGGCCATTTCGCGGCCATATTGCTCGACCAGCAGCGAGCGGAACATGCTTTCGCCGGGGCCGCCGCCGAAGGCGCTCTCCTCGCCGCTTCCCTCGAACATCGGCTGCATCAGAACCGACATGAACTGGGCCTCGAAGTCGCGTGCGGTTTCCCAGGCGCCCATGTTGCGGTCGCCGGCGGCCGGGCTCGGCGCCGGGGCGCGGGCAAAGGCCGTTTGAGGCAGGGGCAGGGCGGCGATATCCATTACATCACCTCGATTTCGGCCTGCAGCGCGCCGGCGGACTTGATCGCCTGCAGGATGGTGATCATGTCGCGCGGGCTGACGCCCAGCGCATTGAGGCCGTCGACCAGTTCCTTGAGGCTGATGCTGCCGTCGATAATGCCGAGCTGCTTGCCTTCTTCCTCATCGACCTCGACGTCGGTGCGCGGCACGACGACCGTGTCGCCTTGCGTCGAGAAGGGCGAGGGCTGGCTGACCTGCGGCGTTTCGTTGACGGAAATGGTGAGGTTGCCTTGCGCGATCGCAACCTGGCTGACGCGGACGTCCTGGCCCATGACGATGACGCCGGAGGCCTCGTCGATAACGACGCGGGCGGCGAGATCGGGCTGGACGCGCAATTGTTCGATGTCGGTGAGAAGGCCAACGACGCCGCCCGCGTAGCCCGCGGGAACGGTGAGCTGGACGGTGGTCGGGTTGTCGGCAGCCGCCGTGCCGACGCCCAGATAGGCATTGATGGCGGCGGCGACGCGCTGGGCGGTCGTCAGGTCGGGATTGCGCAGCGAGAGGCGCAGCGCGCGCAGATCGGCCAGTTGAAATTCGAGCTCGCGTTCGACGATGGCGCCGTTGGCGATGCGGGCGTTGGTGGGCACCCCTCGAACGACGGAGGCGCCTTCGCCCTTGGCCGCGAAGCCGCCGGTGGCGACTGAGCCCTGCGCCACCGCATAGACCTGACCGTCGGCGCCCATCAGCGGCGTCACCAGCAGGACGCCGCCCTGCAGATTGGTGGCGTCGCCCAGTGCCGAGACCGTCACGTCGATGCGGGTACCCTGGGCTGCGAAGGCCGGCAGATTGGCCGAGACCATGACGGCGGCGACGTTGGCGGTTTTCAGCGTCGTGCCGCGCGTGTTGACGCCGAGGCGTTCGAGCATGCCGATCAGGCTCTGCTGGGTGAAGGGGGCGTTGCGGAGCGTGTCGCCCGTGCCGTTGAGGCCGACCACGAGGCCGTAGCCGACCAGCATGTTGTCGCGGATGCCCTCGACATCGACGATGTCCTTGATGCGCGAGCTGGCCTGCGTCTCGACCGGCATGATGGCGGCCAGAAGAGCAACGGCGAGCACGAGCGACAGGAGGGAGCGGAGACGATGGGCAACAAGCCGGGACATGGAACGACCGATCAATCGCTGGCGATACGGCGTTCTTCTAGCGAAAGGCATGCCATCGGAAGCGTCTTTCCAAGCCTTTGATTTATATTGCGTTTTCTTTTTCCTGGCGTTGAGAAACGGGCGTTCGGGGGCGACGCGCGGGCAGCTCCTGCCACCTGGCGGCAATTCCTGCCGCCACTCCCTTGTAGCAATGATTAAGTTTAACGCCGCTTTAAGACCTCCGGTCCATTTTGGAGGCACTGAAACCCGGCGCGGTGGTGCCGGATCGGGGGATGGGGACCGAGATGAAGATCGGCAATACCAGAGCGGCATCCCAGGGCAGCGCGGCGCGTGGCGGCGGGGTTCGCAGCGGCGGCAGCGGCTTTGCCCCTGCCGGTGCCGGAGCCACGCGGGGAGCGGCCGGCCTTTCGGGGCCTGCCTCGCTCGGGGCGGTCGATGCGCTGTTGGCACTTCAGGAGACGGGCGCGGCCGACGACGCGCTCCACGCGCCCCGCCGCAAGGCGGTCGCCCGGGCCGAGGAAATGCTCGATATTCTCGACGACATCAAGCTGGCGCTGCTGATGGGCCAGGTGCCGAAATCCAAGCTTTCCCGTCTTCTTTCCGTGGTCGAGCGGCAGCTGGGCGGCGTTGCCGATCCGATGTTGCGCGAGATTCTCGACCAGATCGAACTCAGGGCACGGGTCGAACTGGCCAAGTTCGGAACCTATAGTAAAATCTAGGTTTTCCGAGGCGGCGGGACGTCTCCTCCCGCTTCCTGATTTCACAGATATTTCACCGGTTTGGCAGGCCTATCGCTGTTGAGAATCGTGGGGCCGGTCGCTATAGTCCGGCCCGTTTCCGCAAGGGCTTGTGTCGAAGGAAGATTGCCGCGAATGGCTGTGCGTTTACCAAAGGGCTACATGCCGTCGGACGACGAGCCGTTCATGAACAAGCGGCAGAAGGAATATTTCCGCCGCAAGCTCGAGAAGTGGAAAGAAGACATCCTCAAGGAAAATCGCGAGACGCTGCAGCACCTGCAGGACGACAATGTGCAGCATCCCGACATTACCGACCGCGCTTCTTCCGAAACCGAACGTTCCCTCGAACTTCGCACCCGCGACCGGCAGCGCAAGCTCGTCGCCAAGATCGATGCGGCGCTGCGGCGGATCGATGACGGTACCTACGGCTATTGCGAAGAAACCGGCGAGCCGATCAGCCTGAAGCGCCTCGATGCGCGGCCGATCGCGACGCTTTCGATCGAAGCGCAGGAGCGCCACGAGCGCCGCGAGAAAGTCTATCGCGACGACTGAGGCTCATCCGGTCCGGATACGGAAAAAACGCGGCTCGCAGGAGCCGCGTTTTTCATGCGAGGTGCCGGCCGGAAAATCAGAATGGCATCAGAATGTCGAAGAGCTGCTGGCCGTAGCGCGCCTGCTGCACGTCGGAGATCTGACCCTGGCCGCCATAGGCGATGCGTGCTTCGGCGATCTGGGTGTGCTGGATCGTGTTGACGTTCGAGATGTCTTCGGGCCGGACGATGCCGGTGACATCGAGCTCGCGCACTTCGAAGTTGACGCGGACCTGCTGGCGGCCGGAGATGACGAGATTGCCGTTCGGCAAAACCTGGGTCACGACGGCGGCGACCGTGAGTTCGATCTTTTCCTCGCGGTCGACCGAGCCGGCGCCGGCGCTGGAGCTGTTGGTGCCGAGGCGGGCGAGATTGGCGTTGTCAACCGCATCGGGAAAGATTTTGCCGAGATAACTTTCATATCCGAGCAGGTTGTCGATACCGGCATCTTCCGAATTGGCGCGGGTGCGTTTGGTCGAATTGTCGACCTTGGCGCTGTCGGCGATGTCGATGAGGACCGTCAGAATGTCGCCGACACGGGCGGCGCGCTGGTCGCGGAAGAAAGCACGCGAGCCCGAACGCCAGAGCGAATTCGGCTGATAGACAATCTCTTCGGGTGCGGGCATTGGCATCGAGACGCGCGGCTCGATCGTGCCGACCGGTGCCATATCGGGCGCCTTGCCGATGTTGCCGATGCGGTCGGCGGTGTTGCAGCCGGCCAGCGTTGCGGCGACCAGAGCGACGGCGACAAGGCGATAAGCGGTACTGACAAACATTTTTTCCAGGCCTTTTCGGTCAAATCTTCCGGTATCGCGATCAGGAATTGCCGGCGGCGGCGTCAAGTGCCGCCGCTGCACGCGCGGCACCCGGCGCGTCGATACGGACCATGTTCGGGCCTTCGATAATGCCCTGGACGGTCCGGTTGGAGCGGCTGTTGAGTACGTTTACGACGTCGCCGACTGCACCGCTATCAAGTGCGCGTCCGCGCGCGGTCAATGTCAGTGAGCCGGAAACGAAGCTCATGTCGATCTGTGCACCTTTTTCGACGACGAGCGGCGGATGCATGTCGGAAATGCGCAGCGGCTCGCCTGCACGGGTCGGATTGCGCGGCGACATGCCAACAAGCTGGGCCAGCGAGGTGACAATGTTCTGACTGACGCGCGTGGAGGGCAGACGAATCCAATCGATATCGTTTCGGCGCACGACATCGCCCGGCATGACATCCCGGGTCAGCACGGGCACGTCGATGACCGGATAGGCGCGGCCGGCGACACGACGCAGCGGGCTCATCATGTCGTTAGCGGGCGCGCGAACAATTGCGTTGAAAGCACCGTTGCGCGGATTGAAAGAGAGTTGTTCGACGCGAACGCTCTGTTCGGCATTTTCGGCGACCTGGATACCGGCAGTACCGTTGACAAAATCGATCTGCAGGGTAGCCGCCGACGGAAGCGATGAGGATTGCGTTTCGATGGCGCTGGCGATTGCCGCAGCGACTTCGTGTTCGGGTACCGGCAGGCCACTGCGGCCGACAACAATGTGTGTCAGGCCGGCATTATTGCGCCACTCGATGCCGTTGCGACGAGCGGCGAGCGAAATGCGAGAGACGGTAATCTCGCTTTTGAGGCCAGGGGCCGGTGCGTTGGCGACAATGACATGGGCAGCACGGCCCGCGTCGTCGAAGAGGTCGCCAAGCGTTACCGTTTCGCCCGTAACGGTGATTGCCGGCCGCAGTTCTGCGGCGGCGACGGCGCCCGCAAAGAATGCGGCGGCGAGTATTCCAGTCAGACAGGCGATACGCACATACATTTCTTTCACCGCTTATTTGACGTTTGTGGCGACGGACATCATTTCGTCTGACGCGGTGATGACCTTGGCGTTCATCTCGTACGCCCGCTGGGCCGAAATGAGCGAGGTGATTTCGCCGACCGCGTTCACGTTCGAAGTTTCGAGAAAGCCTTGTAGAACGCCGCCAAAACCGGCGTTGTTGGGCGTGCCGATGAGCGGCGCGCCGCTGGCTGTCGTTTCGAGGAAAAGATTGTCGCCCTGCGGATCGAGACCCGCTTCGTTGGCGAAGTTCGCGAGTTCGATCTGACCGACGACCTGCGCGGCCGTCTGGCCGGGGATCATGACCTGGACCTGACCGTCGCGGCTGACGGTGATGTCCGTCGCTTCCGCCGGGATGGAGATACCCGGCGCCACGGTGTATCCGTCGGAGGTTACGAGCTGGCCATCGCCGCTGATCTGAAACGAACCGGCGCGGGTGTAGGCATCTTCGCCACTCGGCAACTCGATGCGGAAATAACCACGCCCCTGAATGGCGATATCGAGCTTGTTTTCGGTATTGTCCATGTTGCCCTGCGTCATCACGCGATAGACCGAGCTCGTCTTGACACCGAGGCCGATCTGCACGCCGGCGGGCACGATGGTGCCAGCGTCCGACGAGTTGGTGCCAACGCGGCGAAGGTTCTGGTAGAGCAAGTCCTGAAACTCCGCGCGCTGGCGCTTGAAGCCGGATGTGCTCATGTTGGCGATGTTGTTGGAGATCACCTCGACATTGAGCTGCTGGGCCATCATGCCGGTAGCGGCGATGCTGAGCGACTGCATGGGACTTTTTCCTTACTCTTGTGTCATATCGAAGGCTGGCCTCAGGCCGGGCTTCCGAGTTCCTGAATAGCCTTGCGACGCATTTGATCCGATTGATCGATAAGTTTCTGCGCGCTTGCGTATGATCGCGTTACCTCGATCATGTTTGTCATCTCGACGATCGGCTGCACGTTCGATCCTTCGAGAGCGCCCTGCACGACGCGCGGCTCGTCGATCGGCTGTTCGTCCTGCAATGTGCTCAGGAGCGTGCCACCCACGTTCCGCATGTTTTGCAGATTTTCAAAGGTCACGACGGAAATCTTGCCGCGCAGACCGAGGCTTGAAGAGACCGTGCCGTCGCGCGCGATCGTGATATCGGTTTCGTCCTGGGCGAAGCGCATGGGTGCGTCGGCGTCGGTCAGCACCGGCTCTCCGCCGGCTGTCACGAGCTGGCCGGCCTCATCAAGGCGAAAGTGACCGTTGCGGGTATAGAGAACATCGTTTTCGGTCTGGACTCTGAAAAAACCGTCGCCCGTAATCGCCACATCGAAGGGATTGGCGGTCATCTGCAGCGTGCCGTCGCGCAGATTGCGGTGCTGGCCGAAGTCCTGAACGAAGGTGATTTTCGACGCCTGGCTGCCTTCCGAGGCGTCCTTCATCAAAAACTGGTCGAACAGCATCGCTTCCGACTTGAAGCCGGACGTATTCATGTTCGCGAGGTTGTTCGCGATGGTCGACATCTCGCGCGTCATCGCCATCTGACGGGAGAGACCTATGAGAAGTGCGTTTTCCATGACGTGGTCGTTCGTCCGATCCAATGGGCGGGCCGCGGGCACTGGCGTCCCGCCGACAGATGTGCAGGCCCTGTGCCAAAGTAAAACTTTATTGAAATCAAATAGATAGTGGTCTGACGGCGGAGCCGGCCCCTCTTTGGCGGCAGGGAATGCCAGGCAGTTTCTGCCGCTCCGGGCAGCGGATATCGCCGTGTTCGCAAGTTGTCAGAAAGAAAGCGCGGGAACGCGGACGGGACAACGCTTCATTAACCAAAGTAAGAGAGCATCGCTTTGTGCCGCGAAGAAGCCGCGATGCAATGATTGCGAGGCAATAGATGTCGCGGACGAAAGATCTGTGACTTCCACGAGGTGGGACATTTCAAGATGGCTGCAGTCGACACCGAAGTCGCCGATGAGGAAGATGAAGCCGCCGAAGAGCCGGCGCGACGCCGGCTTGCCGGCAAAGTGCTTGTTCTCTACGTCGCGTTGCCGTTGCTGGTTCTTATCGGTGCCGGGGTTGGCCTCTATATGTCAGGTATTCTCGGCGGGTCGACCGAGGAAGAACCCGAGGTCGAAGTTGTCGCCGATCCCGTTTTCTACGATCTGCCCGACTTCCTCGTAAATCTCAGCGGACCGCCGCCGGCGCACTATCTCAAAATGCGTGTATCGCTGCAGGTTGTCGACGCCGAGGCTGTGAAGCGTCTCGAGATCGAGATGCCGCGCGTGCTCGATGGGTTCCAGACATTTCTGCGCGACCTCAGACCGGAAGATCTCGAAGGCTCGCAAGGGATGCTCAGCCTCAAGGAAGAACTGATGCGTCGCATGACGCTCGCCACCCAGCAGCCGCTGGTGACAGACATCCTGTTCCGGGAAATTATCGTTCAGTAAGGGTTCGGGGACCGATTTATGGCCACCACAGACGTCAAGGAAGGCGACGCGGACGCACTGGTCGCTGCTGCGCATGCGGCGGCGAAAGCGCCTGAACGCGTACTCAACCAGGACGAAATCGACAGCCTGCTCGGCTTCGAAATCGAAGAGGGGCAAGTATCCGATCGACACGGCATCGATGCCATCGTCAATTCGGCTCTCGTTTCCTACGAGCGCTTGCCGATGCTCGAAATCGTGTTCGACAGGCTGGTCCGGTTGATGACCGTATCGCTCAGGAACTTCACATCCGACAATGTCGAAGTCTCGCTCGACAACGTCTCGTCGATCCGGTTTGGCGACTATCTCAATTCAATCCCGCTGCCTGCCATTCTCGCGGTTTTCCGTGCGAAGCAGTGGGATAATTACGGCATGTTCACGGTCGACTCGAATCTCATTTATTCGATTGTCGATGTGTTGCTCGGCGGGCGGCGCGGCACGGCGGCCATGCGTATCGAAGGCCGGCCCTATACCACGATCGAACTCAATCTTGTGCAGCGCATGATCGAAGTTGTGCTCCAGGATGTGCAGGCAGCGTTTGAGCCATTGTCGCCGGTGACGCTTGAGCTCGATCGCATGGAGACCAACCCACGCTTTGCGGCCATTGCGCGCCCTGCGAATGCCGCCATTCTCGTCAAGTTGCGCGTCGACATGGAAGATCGCGGCGGGCGCATCGAGCTGATGCTGCCCTATGCGACGCTGGAGCCGATCCGCGAATTGCTGTTGCAGATGTTCATGGGCGAGAAATTCGGCCGCGACTCGATCTGGGAAGAGCATCTCGCCACCGAACTCTGGTCCACGCGGGTTCCGCTTGAGGCGGTGCTCGACCAACAACAACTCGCGCTGCGCGACGTCATGGATTTCCAGGTCGGGCAGACGTTGATGTTCAACAACACGCCCGACGGCATGATCGACATGCGTTGCGGCGGGGTGCACGTGGCCAAGGGCCGGATGGGTCGCGTCGGCAATCACGTCGCCGTGCGCGTCGAACAGGCGATGCGCAAGCACAAGCGCGTATCTATCGCCGAGCCCGAACAGAAGGCGCTTGAGACCCGAATAACGGGGGCATTCAAATGACGATTTTCACGGAGTTGCCGTTCGGTGTTCTTCTCGAGGGCATCGTCTGCCTGTTTCTGATTGCAACCATTGTCTATTGCGCGATGCTGGACCGCCGCCTGCGGGCGATGCGAACCGGCCAGGACGGGCTGCGCGATCTCGTTCGCGATCTCAACGCAGCGACCACACAGGCCGTATCAGCCATCGACAGCCTCAAGAATGCGAGCGCTGCGACCGGGGAGGACCTTGGCGAGCGGGTTCAACGTGCCCGCGCGCTGGCCGACGAACTGGCGTTGATGCTGGATGCCGGCGACCGTATCGCCGATCGGCTCGGCCGGAACGACAAACCTCCGGTCGTCCGGCCGGCTGCCGCAAGACCTGCAGCGCAACCGGCGGCAGGGCCGCGTCAGGCGCCAACGAATGCTCCTCGTGATTCCAATCCGTCCCGTGCAACGCATCCTCTTCTCGATGCGCTGAAACGGGCCCGCTGAGGCAACTGAAATCATGCTGGACCGTCTTCGCCTGCTGCCGATCGTTATACTCTGCGCTTCGTTGCTGCTGGGCCTGAAACTTGCCGACCTGGCGACGGGCGGGGCAGGTACGCGGTCGTTCGCGGCGATCGCCGTCGCGCAGGCCGAGACACCCGAGACTGAAACGCCTGAGACCGAGACATCCGAGACCGAGACATCCGAAACCGAGACGCCCGACACCGGCGCGCCGGCATCGGAAGAAGGCGACGAAACGACGACCGCCGCGGAGGGCGCACAGCCGGAAGATTCCGCCGCTCCCGACGATCCTCGGCTCAGCAAGGCCGAGCTGTCCGTGCTTGAAAGCCTGGCGGCACGGCGTGTGGAACTACAAAAAAGGGCTGAAACGCTGGATATGCGCGAGCAAATTCTGGTGGCAGCCGAGAAGCGGGTCGAAGACCGTATCGCCGAACTCAAGGCGATCGAGCAGAAGATCAATGCCCGGATTACCGAGATCGACGAGGCTCAGGAAGAGAAAATGGCGGGTCTGGTGTCGATGTATGAAGGGATGAAACCCAAGGATGCCGCCCGGATTTTCGAGCGGCTCGACATGGGCGTGCTGCTTGATGTCGTCAAGCGGATGCAGCCGCGCAAAATGTCGGCCGTGCTCGCGGCGATGGATCCGGTGGTCGCGCAGGACCTGACTGTGGAACTTGCGACCGGCGACCGCTTGATAGACACGCCGCCACTGCAGGATTCACTCGGAGAGCCGGCTCCGGAAGCGGGTCTTTCCATCGACAAAAACGCCAGCTAATCCGCGAAAAACCATCGTCCCTTAAGAGCCACTTAACCGACCGACCCGTAAACTGACCGATAGGCCGGCAGAATGCCGGATGATATTGGCAGAAGCTGCAGGGGCGCGCGCCGGGTGTGAGCGAAATCCATCAACATATGACGGGCGGCACAAGGCATCGCAATCTCGCGAGCGCGATAGCGTTTGCCCTGATTTTTCTGCTCGCGCCGGCTTGGGCGCAGGCGGCGCCGGAGCGTCTCGATCTGACGGAGAAGGACGGCTACGCGCGTATGGTGTTTACATTTGCGGGCGCGGTTCCCAAGCACCGGGTCGAGGCGAATGCCGGCGTTCTCGTACTCGCCTTCGACAAGGCCGTTACCGTCAATCTCGACGAGTTCGCGCGCCAATTGCCGCGCTATATCGCGACCGCCCGTCAGGACGCCGATGGCAAGGCTTTGCGTTTCGCGCTCAAGACCGATTTTCGGGTCGACACAAAGCAGGCTGAAAATGCGCTTTACGTCGATCTGATGCCACCGCAATGGGCCGGCGCCGCGCCGCCGCTGCCGGAGGAGGTTTTGGCGCGTATCGCCGCCGCCGCCGATGCAAAAAGGAAAGCCGAGGAAGCCGTCTCCATCGCCAAGGCGCAGGGCATCGTCGATCCGGAGGTGCCGCTGCCCGATCTGGCCGTACGCGTCGTCCGCCATGAGGGGATTACGCGCCTCGTTTTCGACTGGAATCAGCCGGTGCTGTACTCACTCGTGCAACGGCAGGGGCTTGCCACCATCACCTTCGACCGGACGGCCCAGATCGACCTGGCATCGCTGCGCGTCGATCCACCGCCCTATCTCAGCCATGCGACTGCCATCGCACATGACGGACGGCTCGCTGTGGTGTTGACGCTCAAACCCGGTATCCGCATCAACGATTTCCGCGAGGACATGGCGGTGGTTCTCGACCTCAAGCCAGGGAATGCACGGGGCGACGTTTCCGAGGAGGTCGCGGCGGGGCCGAAGGATATTCGCCCGGAGGCCGCGCGCACCGAACCGGCGGTGGAAGAAGCTGTACCTGCCGAAACGGCCGCGCTCGACGCAGATCGCGACACGTATACCAACGATGCCCCTGCCGACGATGCCCTCGACCCTTCAGAGGTGAATGCCTCATCCGACGCCGCCGTCGGACCGATGCCGCTTGGCGCACGGCCCGTCGGCAAGGCAGTTGCCAGTGTCCGGGCCGGGCGCGGCAGTGCGGACATTGTCGTTTCATGGCCTGAGCCCGTTGGCGCTGCTGTGTTCGAGCGCGCGAATCGCCTGTGGATGGTCTTCGACGCGCCGTTGCCGATCGATGTGGCCAACTTCGCGGGCGAGCCCGACGCCGGGTCGCCGACCCCGTTCGGAACGCCGGAAGTGGTTGGGTTCGACGGAGGCGTTGCGCTGGTCTTGCCGTTGCTTGAGCGTGTGCTTGTCAGCGTTGTCGAAGAGGGTGCCGACTGGCGCATCTCCGCGGGTGAAGCGCTTCAGACGACCGGCCGTCCCATTACCATTTCACGCAACTGGCGGGACGACGGACGCGGCAGCGTGATGTTCAATCTCAATGGCACGCGTAACGTGCTCAAGTTCGAGGATCGACTTGTCGGTGATATGCTGATTGTTGCGACAGCGCGCGGACCGTCACAGTCCATGCAGGCCGCTCAAAGCTTTGTCGAGTTTCAGGCGCTTCAAACCTCGCAGGGTATTGCCGTCGTGCCGATCGCCGACGATCTCAATGTCGCCGCAGCGCCCGACAATGTGGTGGTGTCACGCATGGGCGGATTGATGCTTTCGGGCGACGCAGGCGGTGCCGTGTCCGGCGGCGGCATTCTCGCCAGCACCACAGCACTTCCGGCGGTAATGGATTTTGCCGGCTGGCGCCAGGCGCCCGGCAAGAACTTCATTGAGCGGCGCCAATACTATCTGGATCGCCTGGCCACGACGACAACTCAGGAACGGGGCGCCGTGCGCTTCGACTATGCGAAATTTCTGCTGGGTTATGGACTGGCGCATGAAGCGCTGACCGCGTTGAACGCCGCTGCGAACGACGATGCGGCCCTTGCCAAGGAGGCCTCCTTTCGCAGCATCAAAGGCGTATCCGAAACCATGAGCGGCCGTTATGTCGACGCGATCAGCAGTCTCAGCGGCAACGGATTGGACAACAATCCACGCGCCGCGGTCTGGCGCGGTCTGGCGCGGGCACAACTCGGACATTGGGACGCGGCGCGCGACCAGTTTGTGCTGGCCGGCGCCGTTATGGACTCGTTTGACGACGATTGGCGGACGACGTTCCGGGCCCGCGCGGCCGAGGCCGCATTGGCAAACGACGATATCGAAGATGCGAAACGTCATGCGGCAAGCTTTCCCGAAGATCCGCCGCACCGCAGATCGCGTGGCGAGAAGCTTCTTCTCGATGCCTTGATCGCCGACCGTATCGGCCGCGCCGACGAGGCACTTATTCGATACGATCGCGCGATCGAGAACGGATATCCGCCCATTGCCGCGCGAGCGCGTTTCGGCAAGGCGATGCTGCTCAACAAAACCGGCAAGATCGACAACGAAGAGCTGGCGCAGGCGCTCGAAAGCCTGCGCTATGCCTGGCGCGGCGACGCGCTGGAGCTTGAGGTGTTGAGTCACCTTGCAATGCTTCATCTTGAGGCTGGAGAAATTGTCGAAGCGCTGAAGATCATGCGTATTGCGACCTCGAACTATCCAGACAGCGATCATGCTCATCGAATGAACATGCAGATGTCCGATCTGTTCGCCGATTTTTTCCTCGGCGAGGAAGCTGCGGGCCTGTCGCCGCTGCAGGCGCTGGCGTTCTTCGAGAGTTTCAGGGATCTGACACCGATCGGCCAGAGGGGCGATGAGATGATCCGGCACCTTGCCGAGCGCCTCGTGGAGGCCGATCTTCTGCCCCAGGCGGCGCATCTTCTCGATTATCAGGTTGCCAACAGATTGCATGGCGGTGTCGCCAAGGCGCAGGTCGCGGCGCGACTGGCCGCCATTCTGTTGCTCGACGAGAAGCCGGAAAACGCGCTTGCGGCGCTGCGGGCGACCAGGCAGAACCTGCTGCCCAACGCACTGGCCGAGCGCCGGCTGCTGATCGAGGCGCGGGCACTCGCCGAAGTCAAGCAATACGATCACGCGCTCGATCTTCTCGAAGAGCGAACGGACGAGCTGTCCGTTTCATTGCGCGCCGATGTGCTGTGGCGCGCGGGCCGCTGGGAAGAAGCGGGCGGCGCCTTCGAGGTCCTGCTCGGCGACAGCTGGAAGACAGACCAACCGCTTTCCGAGGATATACGCCTGCATGTCATGCGCGCCGCCGTTGCCTATTCGCTGGCGGAGGACGAGGAAGGACTGTCGCGCATGCGGACCAAATTCGGTGGTGCGATGAACCGCAGCCCCGACGCCGGCGCCTTCGCCATCATTTCCGATCCGATCGTCAAGCAAGGTGTCGCCTTCCGCGAGCTTGCCAGCCGTATCGCTTCCATCGATACGATGGAACGGTTTGTCACGTCGCTGAAAGACGAGGCGTCGCCGGCGATCAACTAATGATCTATGCGGTTGCGTGCTTCAGATGCCGAAGCTTTGCACGAGGCTGCCCGCGATCAGCGACCATCCGTCGACCAGCACGAAGAAAATCAGTTTGAACGGCAGCGAGATAATGATCGGCGGCAGCATCATCATGCCCATCGACATCAGGACCGATGCGACCACCATGTCGATAATGATGAAGGGCAGGAAGACCAGAAAGCCGATCTCGAAGGCGCGGCGCAATTCGCTGATCATGAAAGCCGGCACCAGTACCTGAAGGCCGATGTCGGTCGCCTGTTCCGGTTCGGCGGTATCCGACAGATCGATAAACAGCTTCAGATCCTGCTTGCGTACTTGCGAGAGCATAAACGTCTTGAACGGTTCGCTCGATTTCTCGAACGCCTCGCCCATTTCCATTTCCTGGTTCATCAGGGGCAGGATGCCGGCGTCGTAGGCCTTGGTAAAGGTCGGCGTCATCACGAAAGCCGTCAGGAAGAGCGCGAGGCTGACCAAGACGGCGTTCGGCGGCGATTGCTGCATGCCCATTGCGGTTCTGAGCAGAGACAGCACCACGATGATGCGCACGAAGGAGGTGACCATGATCAGGATCGACGGCGCGAGGCTCAGAATCGTCACCAGCGCGACGATCTGTACGACATGGTCGGTCAGACCGAGGCCATCGGAAAGATCAAGACTGATCTGGTTGGCGGCGAAAGCCGGGTCAGCCAGACCAAAGGACAGGAGCGCGACGGCGAGACCGGTCAGCAGGCGCTTGCCGCGTGTCGATAGATCGGGAAAACGGATCACGCGCGACGCTCCTTGATGAAATCGACGATGCGCTGGAACTGAAGAGCGGGCGTGGATGTCTGCACCGTGCCCGATGCCGTGTCGACGAGTGCGACGGGCGCCGGCGCGTCGATGCCGCTCTCGATCAGGAGCGGTTGTTCGCCGCCGAGCAGGATCAGATGTTCCTTGCCGTCGCGGCGGATCAGCATCAGGCGATGCTTTGCGTCGACCGGTTTCACCTCGACAACAGCAAGGCGGCGCTGGCCGCCCGGCGTTGCGACGCCGCCCGCGGCGAAGCCCATGCGGCGCGCGACGAAGGCGCATAGACCGATCAGGCCGATGATGAAGACCAGCGCGGCGACAAACCGCAAAATCTCGGAAATTTCCATTGCCCGCAAACCCCACCTGAGGGCGGCCGCTTGGCCGTCCCTGTCATGGGAAGAATTTGCCGCCTCAGGCTTAATGCCGGGTTAAGGGCGAGGGTTTTCAAGGCGCTTTCTGGTTACCTCTTTCTGAACGCACCAGGACAATTTTGCCGCGTTAGCATGATCTTAACTCTCGAGGGCAAAACTCGGATTTGCCGCCAAGGAATGCGTGGCTACGGAACCGGTATACCGATTGCGTCCAGAACAGGGCGTTCGACAAACCGGACGATAGGCACGCGGCTATGACAATCGGCACCCTTCCGATCATCGAGATGATGAAGCAGCGCATGCAATGGCTGACCCAGCGTCAGCAGGTGCTGGCGCAGAACGTCTCCAATGCGGACACGCCCGGCTACGCGGCGCGCGATCTCAAGGCGCTCGACTTCGGCGCGATGGTGAAGCGGAGCGGGCCGGTGCTCGCGCCGGTTGCGACGCAGGCCGCGCATATCGGCAGCCCGGCCATGGGTCCGGGCGTCGGTCTTCGGCCAGGGCAAGCGACGGGCGGGCAGATCGTCAAGAAGCCCGATTTCGAAACCACGCCCAGCGGCAATTCGGTCGTACTCGAAGAGCAGATGATCAAGGTTGCCGAGACGCAGATGGATTATCAGGCGGTGACCGGGCTCTATTCCAAGAGCCTCGGTCTCATAAGGATTGCCCTCGGACGCTCCTGAGCGTTTTGGGCCTGAAGGGAGACGATCGACATGAGCGCCATGGACCTTATCAAATCGATGATGGTTGCGGCTTCGGGCCTGAAGGCTCAGAGCGGGCGCATGCGCATCATCGCGGAGAACATCGCCAACGCGGATTCGGCATCCCGGGTGCCCGGCGGCGATCCCTATCAGCGGCAGGTTCCGACCTTTCAGCAAAAGCTCGACCGCGAAATCGGTACGCATGTCGTGTCGCTCGGACGGCCGGTATTCGACAAGTCGGAATTCAAGCTCAAATACATGCCCGGCCATCCCGGTGCTGACGAAAATGGTTACGTCAAGATGCCGAACGTCAACGGCATGGTCGAAGCGATGGACATGCGCGAAGCGCAACGCAGCTACGAGGCCAATCTCAACCTCATCCAGGCGTCGCGGCGCATGATCTCGCAGACCATCGAAATTCTGCGGAAATAAGGGAGCTATCGGGCCATGAGCATACCGGCATCTTTCGCCCTCGACGCCTATGCCCGCGCAGCCGGCATTGGCGCCGGCGCGGCGACACCGCCGGCCGGCGGTATCAAGGACAATGGCGGCGGTTTCGGCGACATCCTGAAGCAGGCGCTTGACGAGGCGGTCGATACAGCGAAATCCGGTGAACAGAAAATCGCCGCCGTAACGGCCGGCCGCGAAGGCAACATCGTCGATGTCGTGACCGCTGTCGCGGAAGCCGAAGCCACGCTGCAGACGGTTGTTACCGTTCGCGACAAGGTGATCACGGCCTATCAGGAAATCATGCGTATGCCGATCTGACGATCGGCGACGGTTTGGGCGGGCAGGGGCGCAATCCAACAATGAGCGGACCGGAAATTCTCGATCTCGCGCGGCAGGCTATCTACGTGCTGCTGACGCTGGCGGCGCCGATGATGTTCGTTGCCCTTGCGGTCGGTCTTGCGATCGCGTTGCTGCAGGCGCTGACGCAGGTGCAGGAAATGACGCTGGTTTTCGTGCCCAAGATTCTCGCCATTTTCGTCACGCTTCTGGTGGCGCTGCCGTTCATGGGGTCGTCGATTGGCGGTTTCATGAGCCTGATCGCGCAAAAGATCGTCTCCGGCTGACCGTGCCGGGGGCATCATCATGATCACCATAGATTTTCTGCCGCAAACAGCCTTCGTCTTCCTGCTCGTATTTTCGCGTGTGGCGGCGATGCTGATGCTGATGCCGGCGCTTGGCGAGGCGAGTATTCCAGCCCAGGCGCGTCTGATCATGGCGCTGCTGCTGTCATTCATCATGATGCCGCTCGTGGCAAGCACCTATGGCAGTTTGCCGGAGACGATCCCCGGGCTTGCCTTCATGGTGGTTCATGAAATCGTCGTCGGTCTGTTCATCGGCAGCGCCGCCCGTCTCGTCATGAGCGCGCTGCATGTGGCAGGCAATATCATCGCGTTGCAGATGAGCCTTGCCTTTGCACAGAATGTCGACCCGACGCAGGGCATGCAGGGCGTGATGATCGCCAATTTTCTGTCACTCCTTGCGGTGACCCTCATTTTCGCCACCGGTCTCGATCATCTGCTGATCGCGGCGATGCGCGACAGCTACGAAATTTTTCGTCCAGGTGCGCCCCTGCCTGTCGGCGATTTCACGCAGACCATCATCAAGATCATGGCCGGTGCGTTCCGTCTGGGGCTGCAGCTTGCCGCGCCCTTTCTCGTATTTGGCCTGATCTTCTATCTCGGGATCGGCATCCTGGCGCGGCTGATGCCACAGATACAGATTTTCTTCATCGCGATGCCCGCCAATATCGGGCTCGGGCTGGTTTTGCTGATGCTGCTGCTGGGGGCCATGATGACGTGGTTCCTGCAGGAGTTCGAACAAACCATCTCCATGTTCGTCGGCTAGGCGGAGAGCGCACATGTCCGAACATGACGATTCAGAAAAAACAGAAGAACCAACCCACCGAAAACTGGAAGAAGCCCAGAAGAAGGGCGATGTCGTCAAGAGCCAGGAAATCAGCACCTGGTTCGTCATGCTGGGCGCTGCCATCGCGATCGCGATGATGGGGACGTCGACGGCGACGTCGCTGTCGGGCACGCTCAAGATATTCATTTCGCAGCCCGACGCCATTCCGATGGATCCGGATCATCTGCGCAAGATATGGCTTGACGTCGGCACCACGGCATTCGGCATTCTGCTGGCACCGCTGTCGATCCTCATGCTGGCTGCGCTGCTCGGCAACATCATCCAGCATGCGCCGGTATTTACCGCCGATCGTATGAAGCCCAAGCTGTCGAAAATTTCACCCAAGGAAGGGCTGAAGCGCCTTTTCGGGCCGAAGAGCCTGATGAACCTCGCCAAGGGCATCGTCAAGCTCAGCGTTGTCGGTGCCGTCGCCACGATGATCGTGTGGCCGGAGCGCGACCGGCTCGCGCTGATGATGACCTGGGAGATTGCCCAGCTCTTGCCGCTGGTCCGCGAGCTGGCACTGAAAATGTTTGCCGGCGTGATTGCCGTTCTGACCGTTGTGGCGGCGCTCGATTATCTCTTCGAGCGGATGCAATGGATGAAAAAGCAGCGCATGACCATCCAGGAAATCAAGGATGAGTACAAGCAGATGGAGGGTGATCCGACCGTCAAGGCGAAGCTGCGCCAGATACGCGTCGAGCGCGGCCGCAAGCGCATGATGTCCGCGGTGCCCACAGCCACCGTCATCATCACCAACCCGACCCACTATGCCGTGGCGCTCAAATACGAGCAGGGCATGGGCGCGCCGGTTTGCGTTGCCAAGGGCGTCGACGCGGTTGCCTTCCGTATCCGTGAGGTTGCTATGGAACATGATGTGCCGGTTATCGAGAATCCGCCGCTCGCGCGTGCGTTGCATGCGACCGTTGAGATCGATCAGGAAGTCAAACCGGAGCACTACAAGGCCGTTGCCGAGGTGATTGGCTATGTGATGCGGCTTAAGGCTAAGATGAAGGGTGCGCGCGGTCGGAAGTGATTCGAGCCGGCGGGCAGTCATGCGGCAGACACATCGACAGAATGGAGCGGGAATTGGAAATGGCCGAGACGCCAGCCGATTACGTCGATGCAGTAAACAATGCGCCCAATGACGGGTCTGCGGAAGCGCGTGACGCCATCCGATCGATGCCGGCTCGGCGCTGGATTGTGGTTGGCAGCGTGGGGGTCGGTGTCGTTACTGCGCTCCTGGATGCGGTCGGCGTTCATGCCTTCGGCATGACCGGGGCAATGACCGCACTCGGTCTGCTCGTGATTGCTGCAGCCGTTCTCTACAGTTTTTCCGGTAGCAGCGCGCAGGCACTGAGCCGCTCGCCGCTCGCCGCCGTCGAAGCGCTGAACGCACTCCCCGATCCCTGTTATGCGACCGATCGGCGCGGCACGGTGCTGTTTGCCAACGAAGCCTATCGGATGGTGGCTGGCGGGTTCGATCTCGACCGGCCGGTACCATTGGAACGGCTTCTGGCGGGTCAGGGCGACATGGCGGAGATAGCGTTCAGGCTGGCTCAGGCCGCACGAACCGGGTTTGCCGCCGATGAAGACGTCCGCATCGCGACGCCAGGGGGAATCGATCGTCTTTACAAGGTGGTGGTACGCCCGTTGAGCGGCGCGGACGGCGGTGCCGTGTGGCTGTTTCGCGACCTGACGGTCGAACGTGACCGTGCCGAAACGGCGGAAAGTACGCACAAGCGGTCGCTATCCTATGTCGAAAACGCTCCGGTCGGGTTTTTCGCGGCCGATGTCCGCAGCGGCCGCATCGTCTATCTCAACCCGACACTAGGCAAATGGCTGGGCATCGAACCTGCACGCGTGACAGAGCGCCGGTTTACGCTTGCAGATCTGGCGTTGGGCGAGGCGCCTGCACTGACGGATAGCGATGGTGAGACCAATGGCGAGATGTCGCCGCTCGACCTCGATCTGAAAGGACCCGAGGGGCGCGCGGTGCCGGTTCGTATCATACGGAGCCGGCTCGAGGACGTCGGCGGCCGCTCGGGGCCGGTCCTCGCGCTGGTGCTCAATCGGACGACAGGGGACAAAGCCGAGGTAACGGCGCGGGATGCCGAGATGCGCTTTGCGCGCTTCTTCAACAATGCGCCGATCGGCATTGCGACCGTCGACCAGAGTGGTCGGATCGACAATGCCAACAGCGCCTTCGTCGGTTATGTCGGGGCAGGCGTGGAACGCGGCACGCGGCTTGCCGATCTCATGGCCGAAGACGATCGTCCTGCCGTGGAGGAGTTGCTGACTCTTTCCCGCACGGGCCAGCCGGGCGCCGCTGTCGATGTTCATCTTGTCCGTAACGCGGAGCGCGTCGGTCAGCTCTATGCCGCACGTGTCGATGCCGGCGAGGGTGCGTCGCTGGTCGTCTACCTGATCGACGCAACCGAACAAAAATCGCTCGAAATGCAATTCGCACAGTCGCAAAAAATGCAGGCTGTCGGGCAGCTCGCGGGTGGTGTCGCACATGATTTCAACAACTTGCTGACGGCGATTATCGGCTTTTGCGATCTGTTGCTGGCGCGGCACCAGGCGGGCGATCCTTCTTTCGCAGACGTGGTGCAGATCAAGCAGAACGCCAATCGCGCCGCCAATCTGACGCGTCAGCTTTTGGCTTTTTCGCGGCGACAGACGCTCCGTCCCAAGGTGCTTTCGCTCACCGATGCGCTGGCCGAATTGCAGAATCTTCTGGCGCGGCTGCTTACCGAGAAAGTCGAACTCAAGATCGTACATGGCCGCGATCTCGGCCTTGTCAAGGTCGACCAGAACCAGCTCGAACAAGTGGTCATCAATCTCGCCGTCAATGCGCGGGACGCGATGCCGGATGAGGGCGGCCGTCTCACCATCCGCACCGCCAATGTGTCGGAGGCCGACAGCCGCGCGCTCGATCACGCGCTGATGCCGCATGGTGAATATCTGCTGATTGAAGTCGCGGATACGGGCCACGGCATTCCGAAGGAAAATCTCGGCAAGATCTTCGAACCCTTCTACACGACCAAGGACCCCTCCAAGGGGACCGGGCTCGGCCTTTCGACCGTTTACGGCATCGTCAAGCAGACGGGGGGTTTCATCTTTCCCTATTCGACGGTCGGCAAGGGCACGACCTTCCGCATCTACCTGCCGCGTTACATTGAGACGGCCGCCGACCGTCGGGCGGAGGAGATTTCGCTCGCTGCCGCGCCGCCGGAGCCATCGGACCTGACCGGCAAGGGAACGATCCTGCTGGTCGAAGACGAGGACGCCGTGCGCACCTTTGCCGCCCGGGCGCTGGCGACGCGCGGCTATGAGGTATTGCAGGCCGAGAGCGGCGAAGCGGCGCTCGCGATTGTTGACGCCCATGAGGGGAGGATCGATCTCGTGGTGTCCGATGTCGTGATGCCCAATATGGACGGACCGACCATGGCCAAGGAGTTGAAGCACAAGCTTCCGGACACGCCGATTATCTTCGTCTCAGGCTATGCGGAGGATGCTTTCGCCAAGAGCCTCGATCCCGAGCAGGAATTCCACTTCCTGCCCAAGCCCTTCTCGCTGAAGCAGCTTGCGGCGGCGGTCAAGGAAGTGATGAAGGCGAAATAAACCCGCTTCGGGAGATGGTGTGCTCATCATTTTTTCGGGACTTCCCGGCACTGGAAAAACGACGCTCGCCCGCGAAGTCGCACGGCGTCTCGATGCGACTTATCTGCGCATCGACACGATCGAGCAGGCGTTGAAAAATTCGAGCTTGCAGATTGATCCGGTCGAGGACGCCGGATATGCGGCAGGCTTCGCGCTTGCCGCCGACAATCTGCAGATCGGACGCGTGGTGATCGCGGATTCCGTGAACCCGATAAGCTTTACGCGGTCGGCCTGGCGAAAGGTTGCGGAAAGTGCGGGATGTGAAGCCGTAGAGGTGGAAGTGATCTGTTCCGATCCGGCTGAGCACCGCAGGCGTGTTGAGACGCGCGTGTCCGATATCGCCGGTTTGAAACAGCCGACATGGGCGGAAGTTCAGGGTCGCGACTACATGCCCTGGGACGACAAGCGCATCGTGATCGACACGGCCGGCAAACCGCCTGCCGAAACGCTTGCAGAGCTGTTCGGCCACTTGCCGCCGCCGGGTAACGCGTGAATCCGGGTTGCCTGATCGTCGGGCTCGACCGAAAAGCATATGCGTCGCTAAATTTCCGGAACTTTTTGTGAACTCATATTAAATTATATAATAAAAACAGATACTTAAAAATTCCATTGCCATATAGAACAAAACCGGTACATTAACCGCATTGCACGACTCGACGCGCAATGGAATAAGGGGAAACCGGTCATGTCGAAGAATGTTGTGAGCCTCGTGGGAAAAGACGATAGCGACAAGAAGAAGGCGCTGGACGCCGCGTTGAGCCAGATCGAGCGGTCGTTCGGCAAGGGCTCCATCATGCGGCTCGGCAAGAACGAGCAGGTGGTCGAGATCGAGTCGATTTCGACGGGCTCGCTTGGCCTCGACATCGCGCTCGGGATCGGCGGCTTGCCGCGCGGCCGGGTCATCGAAATCTATGGTCCCGAATCTTCGGGCAAGACCACGCTGGCGCTGCAGACCATCGCCGAAGCGCAGAAGAAGGGCGGTGTCTGCGCCTTTGTCGACGCGGAACATGCGCTTGACCCCATTTATGCCCGCAAACTCGGTGTGCAGCTCGACGAGCTTCTGATTTCTCAGCCCGATACCGGCGAGCAGGCGCTTGAAATCGCCGATACGCTGGTTCGTTCCAGCGCGGTCGATGTGCTGGTGATCGACTCGGTGGCGGCGCTGACGCCCAAGGCCGAACTCGAGGGTGAAATGGGCGACTCATTGCCGGGCCTTCAGGCGCGGCTGATGAGCCAGGCGCTCAGGAAGCTCACGGCGTCGATCTCCAAGTCGAACACAATGGTCATCTTCATCAACCAGATCCGCATGAAGATCGGCGTGATGTTCGGCAGCCCCGAGACCACCACCGGCGGCAATGCCCTCAAATTCTACGCGTCCGTCCGGCTCGATATCCGCCGCATCGGTGCGATCAAGGATCGCGACGAGGTGGTCGGCAACCAGACCCGCGTCAAGGTCGTCAAGAACAAGGTCGCGCCGCCCTTCAAGCAGGTTGAATTCGACATCATGTATGGCGAAGGCATCTCGAAGATGGGCGAGCTGGTCGATCTTGGCGCCAAGGCCGGCATCGTCGAGAAATCCGGCTCGTGGTTCTCCTATAACAGCCAGCGCATCGGGCAGGGCCGCGAGAACGCCAAGCAGTTTCTCAAGGAAAATCCCGACATGGCCGCCGAGATCGAGGCCTCCATCCGCCAGAATGCCGGCCTGATCGCCGCGCAGATCATGGAAGCGGGTCCCGAAGCCGAGGATGACGACGGCGATCTCGAAGCCAGCGCCTGAACCACGTATTTCAAGTTTCCTGATGAGAGCCGAAGCGGCGCCGGGTACCCTCCGGCGCCGTTTTCATGTCCGCGAGCCGTTTTCGGCCCTTTCTGGACAGTCGGCGGGGCGGCAGGTAAAAGCTGGGGCGCTGTATTTTTCCGGATAATCGGGGGACAAGCGGGTGGATGTGCGGCTCTGGCCGTGCGGTGTTCCCGTGTCCCCGAAGCCCGATTGCGAGACAGACGAAACCATGGCCGGCCTCAACGAGATCAGAAGCAAGTTCCTGGAGTTCTTCCGGGCCGAGGACCATGAGGTCGTCGCCTCGGGGCCGCTTGTACCGAACAACGATCCGACGCTGCTCTTCACCAATGCCGGCATGGTGCCGTTCAAGAATGTCTTCACGGGCCAAGAAAAGCGTCCCTACGTCCGCGCGGCCTCGTCCCAGAAATGTGTGCGGGCCGGCGGCAAGCACAACGATCTCGACAATGTCGGCTATACGGTGCGGCATCACACCTTCTTCGAGATGCTCGGCAATTTTTCCTTCGGCGATTACTACAAGGCCGAGGCGATCGAGTTTGCCTGGCAACTCATCACGAAGGAATTCGCGCTCCCCGAAAGCCGCCTCATGGTCACGATCTATGAGGATGACGACGAAGCGCATGGTCTTTGGAAGAAGATCTCGGGGCTTTCCGACGACAAGATCGTCCGGCTGGGCGCGAAGTCGAATTTCTGGCAAATGGGCGACACCGGTCCCTGCGGCCCCAATTCCGAAATCTTCTACGATCACGGAGACAAAATTCCCGGCGGTCCGCCCGGCAGCCCGGACGAAGACGGCGACCGGTTTATCGAGATATGGAATCTCGTCTTCATGCAATATGAGCAGCACGAAGATGGTTCGCGGACGGGACTTCCCAAGCCCTCGATCGACACCGGCATGGGGCTCGAGCGGATTGCCGCCGTTCTGCAAGGAACGCATGATAATTATGCGACCGACCTGATGCGCGCCCTCATCGTCGCCTCGGCGGAAGCGTCGAAAAGCGATCCCGACGGGCCGCATGCGGTCAGCCACCGCGTCATCGCGGATCATTTGCGATCGAGCTCGTTCCTGCTCGCCGACGGCGTCATGCCGTCCAATGAGGGGCGTGGCTATGTGCTGCGCCGGATCATGCGCCGCGCCATGCGGCATGCGCAGCTTGTCGGCGTTGCCGAGCCCCTGATGTGGCGTCTGGTGCCGGCGCTGGTCAGGCAGATGGGCGATGCCTATCCCGAGCTTCGCCGTGCCGAACCGCTTGTCACCGAGACGCTGAAGCTTGAGGAAACGCGCTTCCGCGAAACGTTGACGCGCGGGCTGAAACTGCTCGACGAGGAAATCGAGAAGCAGCAGGGCAAGGGCGTGTTGCCCGGCGACGTCGCCTTCAAGCTCTACGACACTTACGGCTTCCCGCTCGATCTGACGCAGGATGCGCTGCGCTCCCGCGGCATGAGCGTCGATCAGACGGGTTTTGACACGGCGATGGCGAAGCAGCGTCAGGACGCGCGCGCCGCCTGGTCGGGTTCCGGCGAGAAAGCAACGGAAGCCGTCTGGTTCGAACTGCGCGAAAAGAACGGGGCGACCGAGTTTCTCGGTTACGAAACCGAGACCGCCGAAGGCAAGATCGTGGCGATCATCGTCGATGGCCAGCCGGTTGAGGAAATCACGGCGGGAACCGGGGCAGCAATCATCGCCAACCAGACGCCTTTCTATGCCGAGTCGGGCGGACAGGTTGGCGACAGCGGTGTCCTTTTCACGCCGGCGGGCGCCGAATTTCCGGTCGCGGACACGGCGAAAAAGCTCGGCGACATGCATGTGCATATCGGCACGCTCGCGCGGGGCACCCTGAAGGTCGGCGATATTGTCGAGATGAAGGTGGATAGCGCGCTTCGAACCGCGACGCGCGCCAATCATTCGGCGACCCATCTCGTGCATGAGGCGCTGCGCCGCGTGCTCGGGCCGCATGTCACGCAAAAGGGCTCGATGGTGGGGCCGGAGCGCCTGCGCTTCGATTTTTCGCACCCGAAACCGATGACGGCGGACGAAATCGCCGAGGTCGAAACCATCGTCAATCGGGTCATCCGGCAGAATGCCGAAGTTTCGACACGGCTGATGACGCCCGAACAGGCAATCGAAGCCGGGGCGCTGGCGTTGTTCGGCGAGAAATACGGGGCCGAAGTTCGCGTGCTGGCGATGGGTCTCGACGAGAACAATGATAACGGCATCTATTCGGTCGAACTGTGCGGCGGCACGCATGTGCGCCGCGTCGGCGACATTGCGATCTTCAAGATCGTCAGCGAGGGCGCCGTTGCGTCGGGCATCCGCCGCATCGAGGCGCTGACGGGTGAGGGCGCGCGCCGCTATCTCATCGAACAGGAGCGCATCGCGAAGGAAGCTGCCGGCGCATTGAAGATCTCGCCGGAAGATCTGCCGGCACGCGTCGTCTCGCTGATGGAGGAGCGCAAGCGGCTCGAGCGCGAGCTTTCCGATGTGAAGAAGAAGCTTGCCATGGGCGGCGGTAGCGGCGGCCCGTCGCTCGACGCGCCTGTGCAGGAAATTGGCGGGGTGAAACTCGTGGCGCGCAAACTGGACGGCGTCAATCCGAAGGATTTGCGTGGGCTTGTCGACGACGCGAAAAAGCAGATCGGTTCGGGCGTGGTCGCCTTCGTGACCGTCAGCGAGGATGGCAAGGGTGCTGTCGCCACGGGCGTCACCGCAGACCTCACCTCGCGCTTTAATGCGGTCGAACTCGTCAAGGCAGCTGCCGCGGCGATGGGAGGCGCGGGCGGCGGCGGACGCCCCGACATGGCGCAGGCCGGTGGCCCGGACGGCGCCAAGGCCGAAGCCGCGCTTGATGCTGTGCGGGCGGCTGTCGGCGAACTTGCCGGCGCCGCCTAGATCAACCCCTGTTTCGTCAGTGCTTTGCTGAGGTTTTCGGACACTTTGTCGAGGAAGCCCTCAGTCGAGAGCCATGACTGTTCGGAGCCGACCAGCAGCGCCAGATCCTTCGTCATGTAGCCGCTTTCGACCGTCGATACGCAGACTTTTTCGAGAGTTGCGGAGAATTTCGCCAGCGCGTCGTTGCCGTCGAGCTTGGCGCGATGCGAGAGGCCGCGCGTCCAGGCGAAGATCGAGGCGATCGAATTGGTCGAGGTTTCCTCGCCGCGCTGATGGGCCCGGTAGTGGCGCGTCACCGTGCCGTGGGCGGCTTCCGCTTCCATGATCTTGCCGTCCGGCGTCAAAAGCACGGAGGTCATCAGACCCAGCGAGCCGAAGCCCTGCGCGACCGAATCCGACTGTACGTCGCCATCGTAGTTCTTGCAGGCCCAGACATAGCCACCCGACCATTTCATCGACGAGGCGACCATGTCGTCGATCAGCCGATGTTCATAGGTGATTTTCGCGGCGTCGAAATCCGCCTTGAATTCCTTTTCGAAAATCTCCTGGAAAAGATTCTTGAAGCGGCCGTCATAGGTTTTAAGGATGGTGTTCTTGGTCGAGAGATAGACCGGATATTTGCGATCGAGACCGAATTTCAGGCAGGCGCGGGCGAAATCGCGAATGCTGTCATCGAGATTGTACATACCCATCGCGACGCCGCCCGACGGAAAGTTGAACACTTCCTCCTCGATCGTTTCCTTGCCGTCGTCGGACACCCATTTCATCGTCAGCTTGCCCTTGCCGGGGATCAGCATGTCGGTGGCGCGGTACTGGTCGCCGAAGGCGTGACGGCCGATCACGATCGGCTCGGTCCAGCCGGGCACGAGGCGCGGGATGTTGCGGCAGATGATCGGTTCGCGAAATACGGTGCCGCCGAGAATGTTGCGGATTGTGCCGTTCGGCGACTTCCACATCTTCTTCAGCTTGAATTCCTGAACGCGGGCCTCGTCGGGCGTGATGGTCGCGCATTTGACGCCGACGCCATGCTTCTTGATTGCCTCGGCGGATTCGACCGTTACCTTGTCGTCGGTCTCATCGCGATGCTCCATGCCGAGATCGTAATAGTCGAGATCGAGATCGAGATAGGGGAAGATCAGCTTGTCCTTGATCATCTGCCAGATGATCCGGGTCATCTCATCGCCGTCGAGATCGACCACGGGGTTTGCAACTTTGATCTTCGGCATGGGGGGTCCTTCGAGGCGTGTACGGGCGGGGCGGGAAAGCGCGAGAACCGCGCCTTGTGAGCCTCTTCCCTATAACATTGCGCGCCGATTGATTAAAGGCGGGCAATCGCTTATTGACGCTCGCCGACTTCCCTAACGGAAACTTTCAATCCCCATGGCCGGAACCGACCAGACCAGGCGAGACGAGGCCCCGAATGAGCCGGGACCGGCGGTGATTCTGGTCGCGCCCCAGCTCGGCGAAAATATCGGCACGGCGGCGCGCGCCATGCTCAATTTCGGCCTGACCGACCTTAGGCTGGTCAGGCCGCGCGATGGCTGGCCGAACGAGCGCGCCTGTGCAGCGGCATCGGGTGCCGATATTGTGGTCGAAGGGGCAAAAGTCTTCAGCACAACCGCCGAAGCGGTCGCCGATCTCGACTATCTCGTCGCAACGACGGCGCGCGCGCGCGACATGGTGAAGCCGATTTTCACGCCCGCGACGGCGGCGGCGAAGCTGCGCGAGGCGATCGGCGAGGGCGGGCGGACGGGTCTCCTGTTCGGACCGGAGCGCACGGGCCTCGAAAACGACGACCTCGCGCTTGCCGATGCGCTGATGATGGTGCCGGTCAATCCGGCCTTTGCCTCGCTCAATCTTGCGCAATGCGTATTGCTGATGTCCTATGAATGGCACAAGGCGGGGGACGCGACGGAGGCGGAGCGGATCGAATACCAGCAGACGCGGCCGGCCAACAAGGGAGAGCTTGTCGGCTTCTTCAATCACCTTGAGGGGGAGCTCGACCGCTTCGGCTTTCTGAAGCCACCCGAAAAGCGGCCCTCAATGATCCGGAACCTGCGCCACATGTTCCAGCGGGCGGGGCTCACCGAGCAGGAGGTGAGGACGCTCCGGGGTGTCGTCGCCGCGCTCACGAGGCGCTATCCGAAGGGCGAGGGGCCGCCCGACTGACAGGCTGGACTGCGAGACCGGATCAGGGCCAGGCCAAGGGGGGAGGGCAAAAATTGGAACGATATTCGGGTACGCTGAAATCGTTGAATTCGCGGCCGCTGCCGCAATGGTACGATGACGCCAAATTCGGCATCTTCATTCATTGGGGCCTCTTTTCCATTCCGGCCTTCGCGCCGCGCCTGGGCAGCATTTCGGATGCCTTCAAGAAGGACTATGACCGCGCCGTCGCGATGACGCCTTATACCGAGTGGTATGCGAATGCGATTAAGGTGCCGGGAACGCCATCGGCCGCTTTTCACGCCGAAACCTATGGTGGGCGGTCCTATGGCGATTTCAGGGAAGCCTTCACTGAAGGGCTGAAAAGCTGGGATCCTGAGAGCTGGGCCGATGCCTTCGCGAATGCGGGCGCGAAATATGTCGTGCTGGTGACGAAGCATCATGACGGATTCTGCCTGTGGCCGAGCGGCGTGGCAAACCGGCACGAACGCAACTGGACGACGGAACGCGACATCGTGGGCGAACTCGCCCGCGCCGTCCGCGCGCGGGGCTTGCGCTTCGGCGTCTATTATTCCGGCGGCGTCGACTGGACGTTCAATCGCGAGCCGCTCCGCACCTTCGCCGATTTCGTCGGTTCGACGCCGGGTGGCGACTATCCGGCCTATGCGCTGGCGCAGGCGCGGGAGCTGATCGAGCGCTACGAACCGAGCGTGTTGTGGAACGATATTTCCTGGCCGACGGGGTTCGACGACATGCTGCGGCTCTTTGCCGACTACTACAACGCCGTGCCCGAAGGGGTCGTCAACGACCGCTGGGTGCATGCAAAGCTCTCCTCGAAGCTGCTGCGGTTGAAGCCGGCGCGGCGCCTGCTCGACTTCTTCGCCAGGCGCTACATCGCGAAGCATCCCGAAGCCGTCGAGGGCGTGTTGCCACAGGAGATCCCGCACAGCGACTTCCGCACGCCCGAATATCGCCGCTTCCCGACCGTGCAAGCCAAGAAGTGGGAAGCGACACGCGGCATGAGCCATTCCTTCGGCTTCAACCGAGACGACAAGGAAGAGGACTATCAGGCGGCCGACACGCTGCTCGCCGATTTTATCGACGGTGTCGCGAAGGGTGGCAACCTGTTGCTCAATGTCGGCCCGCGCGGCGACGACGCAACGATTCCCGAGCCGCAGCTCGCCCGCCTCAAGGCGTTCGGCGACTGGCTCCGACTTAACGGCGCGGCCGTCTACGGCACGCGGCCCGGCGGCGCGCCCGGTGAGGAAGCCTCCGCGGTCACGGCGGACGGATTGCCGGTCCGGTTCACGCGGGGACCGGGCGTCGTCAACATCATCGTTCTGGGACGGCCGGCGGGTCAGGTCTTGCGCATTCCCGGTCTGGCTTTGAACGGCCCGGCGCGGCTTCTGGCGGATGGCTGCCCGGTCGATATGCACCGGGAGGGCGGGGATGCCGTGCTGAGCTTCCGGCGGCCCCTCACCGGCGATTTCGGGCCTGCGATCGCCGTTGCGACGGGCGATGGTCCGGCGGCCGGATGACGCGCATGAGCCCGGTTTGACACCCCCGACCCCGCGCGCTAAAACCCGCCTCGAAACGGGCTCCCGGCATTCTTTGTGGATTGGGCGGGGGCCCGGTTTCATTAGAATACGCACCCGTGGGGATGGCGACGCTTGTAGCCACCGCCTGTCAGCCCGAAAAGGGCAAAGGAGGGCGCGTTTCCTTAATATCTGACCCAAGGAAACCGCGATGACAAAGCGCCAGGAGTCCAAATACAAGATCGACCGCCGGATGGGCGAAAACATCTGGGGTCGTCCGAAGAGCCCGGTCAACCGCCGCGAATACGGCCCCGGTCAGCACGGCCAGCGCCGCAAGGGCAAGCTCTCGGACTACGGCGTGCAGCTGCGCGCCAAGCAGAAGCTGAAGGGCTTCTACGGCAACATTTCCGAAAAGCAGTTCCGCGGCATCTACAAGGACGCCGACCGTCTGCGTGGCGATACCGGCGAGCTTCTGATCGGGCTGCTGGAACGCCGTCTCGACGCCGTCGTCTATCGCGCCAAGTTCGTGCCGACCGTGTTCGCTTCGCGCCAGTTCGTTTCCCATGGCCATGTGATGGTCAACGGCAAGCGCGTCAACGTGCCGAGCTACCGCGTGCGCGAGGGCGATGTGGTGTCGGTGCGCGAGAAGTCGCGGCAGCTTGCGCTGGTGCTCGAAGCCGCGCAGTCGGCCGAGCGCGACACGCCGGACTATCTCGAAGTCGATCACGACAAGATGACCGCGAAATTCGTGCGCATCCCGGCCTTCGCCGATGTGCCTTATGCGGCGCGTATGGAACCGAACCTCGTGGTCGAATTCTACTCGCGCAGCTAGTTCTTGCGCGCAAGCAAACGAAAAGGCCGCTCGGAAGAGCGGCCTTTTTTGTTGTCCGGAGATGGAAGCCTTATGCCGCCTGCGTTTCGACGCCCTTGGCGGCGAGGTATTCACGCAGTTCGCCCTGCTCGAACATTTCGCGGACGATGTCGCAACCGCCAACAAATTCGCCCTTCACATAGAGTTGCGGGATGGTCGGCCAGTCCGAGAATTCCTTGATGCCCTGACGGATCTCGTCGTCCGACAGCACGTCGATGCCCTTGAAGGGAACACCGAGATAGGTCAGCACCTGCACCACGGCGTTCGAGAAGCCGCATTGCGGAAAGACGGGCGTACCCTTCATGAACAGCACCACATCGTTGCTGCCGACTTCGGATTTGATGCGGTCAAAGACCGGATTGTCGTTCATCTGCTTGATCCTTTCGCGGCGCGTTTCGCCGGCGTCTGTTTCAGTCCTGCGGCGCGCTGGTCTGCAGCGCCAATGCGTGAAGTTCGTTGCCCATGCCGCCTTTCAGCGCGCTATAGACCATCTGGTGCTGTTGCACTCGCGTCTTGCCCTTGAAGGCGGCCGAGATGACGTTTGCCGCATAATGATCACCATCGCCCGCCAGATCGCGGATATCGACAATGGCATCGGGAAGCGCTTCCTTGATCAGGCGTTCGATATCCGAGGCGGTCATGGCCATGTCAGCGCGTCTCCGGGTTCGAGGCCGTCAAAGCTCGGCGCCTTCGGCCATATAGGCAGGCAACCAACCCTCATGAGCGACCCCAAGCTCCACCAATGATATGGGAGTGGCACCGGCCAGTGTCAATTCGCTGCCGCCTGTCGTCCCGATCCGGGCTGCGGGTACCCCGGCCTTTGCAGCGCGTGCAACAAAGCCTTCGACGTCCTTTTCCGACATCGTGGCGAGGTAGCGGGCCTGGTCTTCGCCGAAGGCCCAGGCGTGAAGGGGCAGGTCGGTTTCGGGTCTCACACGCGCGCCGAGGCCGCTTGCGATGGCCATTTCGGCGAGTGCGACTAGCACGCCGCCGTCGGAAACATCGTGAACGGCGGTGAGGTTTCCGGCGCGGATTTCGGTGCGGATGAAATCGCCGTTGCGGCGTTCGACGGCAAGATCGACCGGCGGCGGGGCGCTTCGATCGTTGGTGCGGCCGGCGATGTCGCGCAGATAGATGCTTTGGCCGAGATGGCCCTTCGTTTCGCCAACCAGAACGATCGCCTCGCTTTCGGCCTTGAAGGGGATGGTGGCGCGCTGGGTCACATCCGGCAGCAGTCCGACGCCGCCGATGGCGGGCGTCGGCAGGATGCCCTTGCCGTTGGTCTCGTTGTAGAGCGAGACGTTGCCGGAGACGACCGGGAAGTCGAGCGCGCGGCAGGCCTCGCCGATGCCCTGAATGCAGCCGACGAGCTGACCCATGATCTCCGGCTTTTCGGGATTGCCGAAATTGAGATTGTCGGTGATGGCGAGCGGCTCGGCGCCGACTGCGGTGAGGTTGCGCCAGCATTCGGCGACAGCCTGCTTGCCGCCCTCTTGCGGATCGGCGGCGCAATAGCGCGGCGTCACGTCGAGCGTGAAGGCGAGGCCCTTTTTCTGCCGCTCGACGCGGATCACGGCGGCATCGCCGCCGGGGCCGACGGCCGTGTTGCCCTGGATCAGGTGGTCGTATTGTTCCCAGACCCAACGGCGCGAGCACATGTCGGGCAGGCCGATCAGACGTGCCAGCGCTTCGCCGACATCGTTGGGCGCGGCAACGTCGGATGGCGCCAGCATTTCGGGCTTGGGGCTTGCGACCCATGGCCGGTCATATTCCGGCGCCTGGTCGCCAAGCTCCTTGATCGGCAGGTCGGCCATCACTTCGCCATGGCGGCTGACGCGAAAGCGCAAATCGTCGGTCGTCTTGCCGATGATCGCGAAATCGAGACCCCACTTGATGAAGACGGCTTCCGCGTCCTTCTCGCGTACGGGGTCGAGCACCATGAGCATGCGCTCCTGGCTTTCCGACAGCATCATTTCGTAGGCGCTCATGCCTTCTTCGCGGCAGGGCACCTTGTCGAGATCGAGTTCGACACCGAGATCGCCCTTGGCGCCCATTTCGACCGCTGAGCAGGTGAGGCCGGCCGCGCCCATGTCCTGAATGGCGATCACCGCGCCGGTCGCCATCAGTTCGAGACAGGCTTCGAGCAGAAGCTTCTCCGAGAAGGGATCGCCGATCTGCACGGTCGGGCGTTTCTCTTCGGAGTTCTCGCCGAATTCGGCCGAGGCCATCGTCGCGCCATGAATGCCGTCGCGCCCGGTCTTGGAGCCGAGATAGACAATGGGGAGGCCGACGCCTTTCGCTTCCGAATAGAAAATCTTGTCGGCGTCCGCGAGGCCCGCCGCGAAGGCGTTCACAAGGCAGTTGCCGTTATAGCTTGGATCGAAATTCACCTCGCCGCCGATGGTCGGCACGCCGAAGGAATTGCCGTAGCCGCCGATGCCGGCGACGACGCCCGATACGATATGGCGCGTGCGCGCATGGTCCGGCGCACCGAAGCGCAGCGCGTTGAGCGCCGCCACGGGGCGCGCGCCCATGGTGAAGACGTCACGCAGAATGCCGCCGACGCCCGTCGCGGCGCCTTCATGTGGCTCGATATAGGAGGGATGGTTGTGGCTCTCCATCTTGAAGATGATCGCCTGTCCGTCGCCGATATCGACGACGCCGGCGTTCTCGCCTGGACCGCAGATGACGCGCGGTCCCGTCGTCGGCAGCGTGCGCAGCCATTTCTTCGACGATTTGTACGAGCAGTGCTCGTTCCACATCGCCGAGAAGATGCCGAGCTCCGTCAGTGTCGGTTCGCGGCCAATCAGATCAAGAATGCGTTGGTATTCATCGGGCTTGAGGCCGTGCTCGGCGATAAGCTCCGGCGTGATGGGAATGACATTCGGGATCACGCCACAGCCTCCAGCACGCTTTCGAAAAGTGCCCGTCCGTCGGTCGCGCCGTTCAGCGGTTCGATCATGTTTTCGGGATGCGGCATCAGGCCGAACACATTGCCGCGTTCGTTGAGGATGCCGGCAATATTGTTGAGCGAACCGTTGGGGTTGGTGCCCTCTGCGTAACGGAGACCCACGCGACCTTCGCCTTCAAGGCGCGCCAATGTGTCGGGATCGGTGAAATAATTGCCGTCGCCGTGCGCGACCGGACAGTTCCAGACCTGGCCGCGCTCATATTTGCGGGTGAAGTCGGTCTCGGCATTGACGACCTGCAGCTTCACATGGCGGCAGACGAATTTGAGGCCGGCATTGCGCATCAACACGCCGGGCAGGAGCCCCGCCTCGCAGAGAATCTGGAAGCCGTTGCAGACGCCCAGTACGCGGACGCCACGGTCGGCGGCTTTCGCGACGGCCGGCATGATGTTGCCGCGCGCCGCGATCGCGCCGGTTCTGAGATAATCGCCATAGGAAAATCCGCCCGGAAGCACGACGAGGTCGACGTCGGGCAGCTCGCGTTCGGTGTGCCAGACAGTATGGGGCCTTGTGCCGGTGATGAGTTCGAGCGCGTAGAGCATGTCGCGCTCGCGGTTCGATCCGGGGAAAACGACAACGGCAGACTTCATGCTCACTTCTCGTCGAGCTCCACCGCGTAGTTTTCGATGACGGTGTTGGCGAGCAGCTTCCTGCACATCTCGTCGATGGCTGCAGCGGCCTTGGCGCGATCCTTTTCGGCCAGCTCGACCTCGATATATTTGCCCTGACGCACGCTTTCGACGCCGGAAAAACCGAGCGTACCCAGGGCACCTTCGATTGCCTTTCCCTGCGGATCGAGAACGCCGTTTTTCAGCGTGACTTTGATGCGGGCCTTCATGCGTCGTCGTTCCTCACTTCACCAGCTTGGGGCCGCTGCGCTTCGGTTCGTTTTCGAAAAGAATGCCGAGGCGGCGCGCCACTTCCTGATAGGCCTCGATCAGGCCGCCCATGTCGCGGCGAAACCGATCCTTGTCGAGCTTGTCGTTGGAGCGGATGTCCCAGAGGCGGCAGGAATCCGGGCTGATCTCGTCGGCCAGCACCACGCGCACCATGTCGCCTTCATATAGGCGTCCGAACTCGACTTTGAAGTCGACGAGACGAATTCCGATGCCGAGAAAGAGCCCGGTCATGAAATCGTTGATCCTGAGCGCCAGCGCCATCATGTCGTCGATTTCCTGCGGCGTCGCCCAGCCGAAAGCGGTGATATGCTCTTCCGACACCATCGGATCGCCGAGTTCGTCGTTCTTGTAATAGAACTCGATGATCGAACGCGGCAGGGCCGTACCCTCCTCGATGCCGAGGCGCTTCGACAGCGATCCGGCGGCGACGTTCCGCACCACGACTTCGCAGGGGATGATCTCGACTTCGCGGATCAGCTGCTCGCGCATGTTGATCGAGCGGATGAAATGCGTCGGCACACCGATCTCGTTCAGGCGCGTGAAGATGAATTCAGAAATCCGGTTGTTGAGGACGCCCTTGCCCTCGATGACGGCGCGCTTCTGATTGTTGAAAGCGGTGGCATCATCCTTGAAATGCTGGACAAGGGTGCCGGGTTCCGGGCCTTCATACAGCACCTTTGCCTTGCCTTCATAAACGCGTCTGCGCCGGCTCATGTCGTGATTCCAATCGGTTGGCCCGGAAAGCTGAGCGGAGGAAGCGCGAAGGGCGGTTATGGAATCGGCCCTTCGGCGTGCGCAAGTTAACTCAAGGGCCGGGGCGTTACAATGAGCGTATGGTGCTGTTTTGCCGCAACGCACATTGCCGTGAAATGCCCGGAAAATCAGCGCCTTAGCTATTTCGTCGCAAGGCCCGTCCAAGGCCCCGATCGCGGTTGATTTGGCGGGGCCGGGCGGCTATGCCTAAGGCCAGTTTGTACGCTGCCGCGGCCCGGCGCCGCTGGTATTTGACCTTTGAACGGAGTGACCCGGTCCCATGTCCACCTTCGACAAGCGCGAAGACGGTTTCGAGAAGAAGTTCGTTCACGATGAAGAGTTGCGCTTCAAGGCCAATGCGCGCCGCAACAAGCTTCTGGGGCTCTGGGCCGCCGGCCTGCTTGGCAAGTCGGGCGCGGAGGCGGACGCCTATGCGCAGGACGTGATCGCCTCCGATTTCAAGGCAGCGGGCGACCAGGACGTATTCGACAAGATTCGGGCCGATTTCAACGCGGCCGGGGTTGAGCAGTCCGACCATCAGCTTCGCCGCACGATGGACGAGCTGATGGACGAGGCCATTCGCCAGCTTCAGAGCTGACGCCCGTCCTTGCTTTCATTTTCTTCCGGAAAGATCGAAATGCTGCCAAGCAGCAGGAGGTCCTGCGGCGTTGCGCCTTCCATCGGCAGATGCAGGATTTCGAGGGCCAGAAAATCGCGATTGATGCCGCAGAGCCGCCCTTGCGTCGCATGGACGATGCGTTCGGACGTGACCTGGCGGTAGACCTCCGCATTGTCGGCCACACAATCGGGCTGATAAAGCTCCGAAATTGCCTTGCCGGTCGGGTCGAAGCCGAGCCAGCCCGTCAGCTGCGTGCCGATCAGTCGCAGGCGCCAGTCCGCGCCATCGGGGCCCAGCGGTTCGAGCACGAAGACGCTTGGCAGCAGCGTGCTCATTTCCCGGCAGGGCAGGGCGGCGCGGCTGAGCAGGCGGTTGCCCTGGCGGTGGCGCGTCCAGAAGTCGAGCAATGCCAGCGATTGTGGGTGCTGCGGTGCCGCAATCGGCGTCACATCCGTTTCAATGCGGACGTCGTCGGTCGGCGAATGCCGCGAGTCGCTGTGCTTTCGAAGACTGGCAAACATGGCCCGGGGGCGCCTGTATTGATGGCAATTCCGGTACTGTCGCCCGTAAAGCGATAATATCGTGTAAATAATCGCGTACCCGATTTCAGGGCTGCTGCGTCGACAACAGGGCGGCCGCAAAGGCGCCCGCCGCGATCCGGCGGATGTCCTCTTCCGGCAGTCGCGGCAGGGGCGAGGGGTCGCGGTGCCGGTGCATGGCCGACCACGCCATCAGCTCGATCGCACCGCGGGCAGCGATAAATATCCTCTCATCCGGCCAATCGGTCCGGTCGGCGCCGCGCCTGAGCAGGGTCAGGAGATCGGCGAGATAGCGCCCGCGCATGGCGTCTGAACGAATCTTCTCCATTTCGGGGATGTCCCGGGCGCAGCCGTCCAGCAGCCAGACAAGCCGGCGCGCGCGCGTGAGCAGATCGTAAATCTCGTCGCCGATGTCCCGGCACAGCTTTTCATCGGGTTTCGCGCCGCCGGTCACCGCGGCCTTCAGCACAGGCCAGTGGGCGCCCTCGCCGATCGCGGTTGAAAGCACCGCCGCCGTTTCGGCCATGCTGGAAAAGGAAACCGGCACCTCATCGGACTTCGGCAACTGCTCTGCGATTTGCAGCGCCGCCAGATGCAGCAGGGCTTCCTTGCTGGTCACATAGAGATAAAGCGTCCCAGCCGCGATCCCGAGGCGCCGCGCCACGTCCGACATCTGTGTGCGCCGATAGCCGGTCTCGATGAAGCAGGCGATGGCGGCTTCGGCAATGTCTTCGATGTTCTGTCTGGATCTCTTTCGCGCCATGCGGATTTTGCTCTCCTGTCGAATCGCCTTGACTCTCAAAATAAATGAATGAATCATTCAGTCAATTAATTTGTCAGGGAGACAGGCATGATCCGCGATATGTGGCTGCGAGCGATCGTTCTGCTGGGGCTTCTGGGGCCCGGAGCGGGGCAGGCATCGGCGGAGGCCGGCTGGCCACAATATGGCGGCGATGCCGGCGGCCAGCGCCATTCGGCGGCGGCCGGGATCACGCCGGCCAATGTTGGCGATCTCGCGCCCGCCTGGACCTATTCGACCGGCGACATGACCGTCCATGCCGACGACATGAAGCATTCGGCCTTTGAGGGGACGCCGGTACTGGTTGCCGGCTCGCTCGTCTTTTGTTCGCCCTTCAACGAGGTGATCGCGCTCGATCCCGGCACCGGCGCGGAGAAGTGGCGCTACGACCCGAAGGTCGCGACCGGCTACCGGCCTGGCAATCAGTTCATCTGCCGGGGCGTGACGCCCTGGACCGACGCGGCGGCCGGGGAGGGCGATCTCTGCGCCACGCGGCTCTTCATGGGCACAGTTGACTCGCGGCTCATCGCGCTCGACGCGCCGACCGGCCAGCCCTGTCTTGGCTTCGGCGTCGACGGCGAGGTCCGCATCGATCCCGGCATGGATCTTCAATGGCCCGGCGAATTCCAGATCACCTCGCCGCCCGCCGTGGCAAAAGGCGTCGTCGTTATCGGCTCCGCGATCAGCGACAACCGCCGCGCCGATGCGCCCAAGGGTACGGTCCGTGCCTTCGATGCGCGCACGGGCAAGCCGCTCTGGGACTTCAATCCGGTGACGCGCGGTGCCGAGGATTTCCCGGAAGACTGGCCGCGCGGCGTCGCGGAACATACGGGCCACGCCAATGTCTGGGCGCCGATGTCGGCGGACGAGGCGCGCGGGCTCGTCTTCCTGCCAACCTCCTCGCCGAGCCCGGACTTCTTCGGCGGCTTGCGTTCGGGCGACAACCGTTATGCGAATTCGGTCGTGGCGCTTGAGGCGGCGACAGGCGATGTCCGCTGGTATTTCCAGACCGTACATCACGATGTCTGGGACTACGATCTTCCCGCGCAGCCGAGCCTCGTCACGCTGACGCGCGGCGGCAAGCCGCTCGATGCCGTGGTGCAGGTGACGAAGACGGGCTTCGTCTTCGTGCTCGACCGGGACACCGGCAAGCCGATCTTCGAGGTGGAAGAGCGCGCGGTGCCGCAAGGTGGCGCAGCGGGCGAGTTCCTGTCGCCGACGCAGCCTTTTCCCGTCGCGCCGCCGCCGCTGGTGCCGCAGCATCTCAAGCCCGAAGACGCATGGGGTGTCGCCTGGTTCGACACCAATGCCTGCCGCGAGAAGATCGAAGCCGCGCGTTCCGAAGGTCTCTACACGCCGCCAAGCCCGCAAGGGACGATCGAATTTCCCTTCACGGGCGGCGGCGCCAATTGGGGCGGCGCGGCTTACGATGCGGCGACGCAGACGCTCTACATCAATACGAGCCGCGCGGCGCATCTCATCACACTGATCCCGTCCGAAAACTACGCGGCGGCAAAGGCGGCCGAACCGAACGAGGAAATCTCGCCGCAGGCGCCGGCGCGCTGGGCGGTGAAGCGCGAGTTGCTGTTGTCGCCGCTCGACCTTCCCTGCAATCCGCCACCCTGGGGCATGCTGACGGCGGTCGATCTTTCTGACGGCACGATCAAATGGGAAAGCGTCCTCGGCACGGTGCGCGATCTCGCGCCAGTGCCGCTGCCGATCAAATGGGGTACGCCCAATTTCGGCGGACCCATCGTCACGGCGGGCGGCGTCGTCTTCATCGGTGCGGCGATGGACAATTACCTGCGCGCCTTCGATGCGGCAAGCGGCGAGGAGCTCTGGAAGGGCCGTCTCCCCGCCGGCGGGCAGGCGACCCCCATGACCTATGAATGGGAAGGCCGCCAATATGTCGTCATCGCGGCGGGCGGGCACGCGCGTGCGACGACGAAGCTCGGCGATACCGTCGTCGCCTTCGCGCTGCCGGAGTAGGGTCAGGCAGAAGATCGCCATTCGTTCCGATCGTGCGAGAAGAAAACACGCATGGGCCGGAGCGATTTGAGACGACGGATCGACGCGTAATAATTGTCGGCCATGCCGTCATGCGCCTCCGCCGGATCGCCGCCCGCTTCGAATTCGGCGGCGGTATAGGCGACTTGCGCGCCGACGATTGTGGGACCGGACGGCGTTTCGACGGCGAACGACTGATGGCCCGGCGTATGACCCGGTGTGAAGAGAAGCGTGATACCGGGCGCAATTTCGCAGTCGCCGTCGACCTCATGGATGAGGGCACCTTCCGGTGCAATCCAGCTTTCGACCGTGTAGCGCGGCATCCGTGCCGCCTTGCGCTCGCGGGATTGCATATAGAGGGGGATGCCGGGGAACAAGCGGTTGTTGCCGCAGTGATCGAAATGCAAATGCGAGTTCACGACGATACCGATATCCGCGCGTGAGGCTCCTGCCCCGGCGAGAGCGGCATCGAGACCGATCCGGTTCGCGCGATAAAGATCGTCGAGAAAGGCATTGTCCGCACCCATGCCGGTATCGACCAGTATCGTCGTTCCGCCATGTCGCACGAGATAGGCGAAAACCTCGATGTCCGAACCCGACGCCGGATGTCCCGGCGGGGCGGTCAGCGTCGCCATATGCAAGCGGTCAATCTGCGGCTGTCGCATTCATGCAGCTTAGCGCAAGGGCCACCGTCCGACACGACAATCCGGGCATTTCAGGGTTGCCTATGCACCGCCGACCGCGAAATAGTGGGGGCATGTTCCATGTCGACCCCTATGAGCCGATCGGCATACTAAAGCCGCTCGCCGAGAACATCTGGATCGTCGACGGTCCGGTCATCGGCATGAAGTGGCTCTGGACAGCGCTGCCGTTCCCGACGCGCATGACGGTGGTTCGGCTCGCCGATGGCGGATTGTGGCTGCATTCGCCGGTTGCCTTGTCCGATGCGCTCAAGACGGAGCTTGCCGCGCTCGGGCCTGTCCGCTTTCTCGTCGCGCCCAACAAGATTCACTATTGGTGGGTGGGCGACTGGCAGAAGGCTTATCCCGGTGCGCTGTCGCTTGCCGCGCCGCGCGTCGACGAGAAAGCCGGCCCGCACGGCATTTCATTCGACCGTAGACTGACGGATGAGGCGGAGCCCGAATGGGCGGGTGAAATAGCTCAAGTGCTCGTGCCCGGCCGCTATCTTACCGAAGCCGTCTTCTTCCACCGCGCCTCGCGCACGCTCATCCTCACCGATCTCATCGAGAATTTCGAAATGGACAAGGTGCAGGGGCGCTTCGGCCGCCTTCTGCTCCGGCTTGGCGGCGTCGCGCATCCCCATGGGTCCATGCCCAGGGATTTGCGTGCCACCTTCCGCGGCCATGAGACGGAGGTGAAACGTGCCGTTGAAAAGATGATCGGCTGGGCGCCCGCGCGTATCGTCCTCGCGCATGGCCGCTGCTACGAAGGCAATGCGGCGGCCGAGCTTCGCCGCGCCTTCCGCTGGGCGGGCGTTGGCCGGACCGCTTGAGTTTGGCGGCCGTCTCCCCCCACAATCGAGAAGCAACAAGCAAAACAGGGGAGACGCGGACCATGACCGCCTATAACAACGTCACCATCGAGAAAAAGGGCGCGGTCGCGCTGGTGCGCTTCGACCGCAAGGGCGCGCGCAACGCCTTCAATCAGGAAACCATTCTCGAACTCACCGATGTCGCCCGCCGTTTCCAGGACGACCTTGAAACCCAGGCCGTGGTGCTCACGGGCACGCGGGAGGCTTTCTCCGGCGGCATCGACCTCAAGGAGCGGGCGAGCCGCGCCGTCACCGCCGGCAGCGATCTCGAATTGCGCCAGACCTATTATCGCGGCGTGAAGCTCTGCCAGGCCTGGGAGGACATGCCGCAGATCACCGTCGCCGCCATCGAAGGCATGGCGGTGGGCGCCGGCGTCGCGCTGCCGCTGGCGCTCGACTGGCGCGTGATGGGGAAGGGTGCCTTTCTTTACGTGCCGGAGGTGAAGATCGGCATCAATCTGCAATGGGGCGCGCTGCCGCGCCTCATTACGCTGGTCGGGCCGGCGCGGGCAAAGCGCATCTGCATTCTTTGCGAGCGCATGAGTGCGGATCACGCGCTCGACTGGGGGCTCGTCGAGGAAGTTGCCGAGGACGGGCATGTGGTCGAGAAGGCGATGGCGCTTGCGTCTGCCGCCGCGTCGATGCCGGCGCCCGCCGTCCGCATGGTCAAGGAAGCGGTCAACGCGACGGCCAATGCGCTTCACAAGGTGAGCGCCTATGCCGATGCCGACCAGAGCCAGCTCTCGACCAATTTCCGTTCGGCGCAGGAGGAAAGCGACAAGTTCGTGAAGGGGCGCTGATTTCAGGCGGGCTTCGTCCATGCCGCGTTGGCGGCGGAAGAGCGCACGGCGGCGTCGATGAAGCGCATCACCTCGCAGCCGTCCTTCACGGATGGTGCGAGCAGCGCCCATTCGGCCGGCGCGCGGCGCTCGCCTTTTGCGGCGATCAGCTCCGCCATGTCGGCATAGAGGCGCGAGAAGGCGGCGAAATAGCTTTCGAAGCCGCCGAAGCCTTGCGCCGTCCAATGCGCCATCGCCGCCATGTCCTTCTCGTGGGGCGTCAGGGTCTCGGGCCGTTGTCCGACAAGTGCGAGCTGCAATTCCTGCGGCCGCTCCACCGTCCAGCGAAGCGCACCTTTCTCGCCCGCGATGTCGAAGCCGAAGCCATTGTCGTGTCCGGCCGCGATCTGCGAGCAGGCGAGCGCGCCTCGCGCGCCGCCCGCATAGCGCAGCAACACTGTCGCGTCGTTGTCGAGGCCGGAGAAAGTGCCGAAGCTTGTCAGCTCCGCCGCGACCTCGGCCAGTTCGAGCCCGGTGACATAGGCGCCCATGAAATAGGCATGGCTGCCGACATCGGCCAGCGTGCCGGCGATGCCGCTGCGCGCCGGATCGAAATGCCAGTTCGATGGCGGCGTCGCGCCCGCCGCTTCCAGCGGGCCCATCCAGCCCTGCAGATAGGTCGTGCGGATTGAGCGGATGGCGCCGATGGTACCCGCCGCGACGATCTCCCTCGCGCGGCGCACCATCGGAAAGCCGGTATAGCTGTGCGTGACGATGAAGGCGATGTCGCGCGCCGCGGCCAGCGCCACCAGTTCCTCCGCTTCGGCGCGCGTCGCCGTCATCGGCTTCTCGCAGACGACATGCACGCCCTTTTCCATGAAGGCGCGGGCGGCCGGCGCATGGAGATGGTTCGGGGTCAGGATGGCGACGGCTTCGATGCCGTCGGCGCGCGCGGCTTCCCGCTCCGCCATTTCCGCGAAGGTCGCGTAGCTTCGCTCAGGCGCGATGCCGGCTTTCGCCGCGCTCTCGTCGGCGCGCGCCTTTGTCGATGAAAGCGCACCCGCCACAAGCTCGAAGCCCGCATGGGCCGAGGCGAGCCGGTGCATGTCGCCGATCATCGAGCCCATGCCGCCGCCGACCATGCCGAGACGGATTTTCCGTGCTGTCATCATTTCCCCCGCGGCGTCCGGCTCAGGCGACTTCGCGCACCTTCAGCCGTGCCGCGATCTGCTCGAGCGAGAAGAGGTGGTTGCCTTCCTTCACGACGTCATAGACCGTGACGTTGAGCGCACGCAGCGTCTTGCGGACGATCTGTCTCGTTTCCGGGTGTTCGTCGAAATCGATCACGTTGACGCAGGCCGTGTTCTGGTCGATGGCCGAGAAGGTTGAGAGCCCGGAGCCGAGCGCCCAGCCGATCACCAGGCGGTTGATGCCGCCATGCGCGACCAGGGCGAGCGTCTCCCATTCCGGTTCGGCGATCAGCGTTTCGAGCGCGGAGATGACGCGCGTGTTCACCTCCTCGAAGCTGTCGCCGCCATTGTAGCGGGCGCCCGGTTGATGCGCGTTGCGGAAGGAATAGGCGATGTCGTTGAGGTCCGTGATGGCATTGCGGAATGCGGGATCGCCGCGCAGTTCGACAAAATGCTCGAGCGGCTCGATCTCGAGCCCGCGCCCTTCGAGGATCAGCCGCGCCGTCTCGACCGAGCGCGGAAAGCTCGACGTCACCGCCCGGTCGAACGGAATTTTCTGAAGCGCCTTGCCGGTCAGGCTCGCTTGTTCGCGGCCCCAGTCCGTCAGTGGTACCACCGCAGGATCGGCGACCCGGTGGCCCTGGTCGTCCACATAGGAGACGTCGCCATGGCGAAACAGATAGATGCGGCGGCGGCGCGCGCCGTCGAAAGCAGTACGAAGCATGGGAGCCCCTCGGTAACGAATGTCGTTTGCCGGGCAGTATAGGCGGATTTGTGACGGAGAAGTGAAAGGGGGGAGTTCCAACGAACAGATCAACAACGTTCGATTTAGAAGTGGACTTCTACTTAGTTCATGCGGTCGGAAACCATCGCAACAGTGTGTTGAATCCAACTACCACGGGAAAGGCTCACCATTACTACGGTGGTGGCAACAATCGCCAAGGCAGCCAATCCAGCCAAGCAGAAGATGGCAGTGCGTCCTCTCGCGGAGCCCTTAAAGCCACGCCAACCTGTTTCAAACGAAAAGCCCTCGGGTTCGTCCATTATGCAACCTGCGGCTATATGCTTGCTTTGGAAGTTTTATTATGTATCATGCATCTATTAGATGCACAAGGCAGCACTATGCATCTGTTTGGTGTTCAGAGCATCTCGACGCAGATTGATGATCCAATGGTCGAAAGAAAAAATCAGCGCATCACTGTGACCCTCGACACAGAGGATATCGAAGCGCTGGAAAAAATGGCTGAAAGACTAGAGGTTTCAGTGGCTTGGATTGCTCGGCGAGCAATTCGTGGGCTGGTGCAGCAGTACCAGTCCAGCGCAGATGTGGACATTCGTATGGTCTTCACAGAACGTGAGGACGACGATATTCCGTTCTGAACCTAGGTTGATCTCGACCTTTTTAGGGGCGCCAGAGGCTTTTACTCCGCCGCCTTGCCCTGTTTGGCCATCGCTTCCTTGCCGAATACCCGCGCGAAGATCGTGTCCACGTGCTTGGTGTGGTAGCCGAGGTCGAACAGGGCTTCGAGTTCGGTGGCTGAGAGTTTCGCCGACACGTCCTTGTCCGCCTTCAGCAGTTCGAGGAAATTGCCTTCGCCGCGCCAGACCGGCATGGCGTTTCGCTGCACGAGACGGTAGGCGTCCTCGCGGCTCGCGCCCTTCTGCGTCAGCGCCAGCAGCACGCGCTGCGAATGGATGAGGCCGCCGAGCCTGTCGAGGTTCTTCTGCATCTGCTCGGGATAGACCAGCAGCTTGTCGATGACGCCGGTGAGGCGCGCCAGCGCGAAGTCGAGCGTCACGGTTGCGTCCGGGCCGATCATGCGTTCGACGGACGAGTGCGAGATGTCGCGTTCGTGCCAGAGCGCCACGTTTTCCATCGCCGGCAGCGCCATGCCGCGCACGAGGCGGGCGAGCCCCGTCAGGTTTTCGGTCAGCACCGGGTTGCGCTTGTGCGGCATCGCCGACGAGCCCTTCTGGCCTTCGGAGAAGAACTCCTCGGCTTCCAGAACTTCGGTGCGCTGCAGATGGCGGATTTCGGTGGCGAGCCGCTCGATCGACGAGGCGACGACGCCGAGTGTCGCGAAATACATCGCATGCCGGTCGCGCGGGATCACCTGCGTCGACACGGGCTCGGGCTCGAGCCCCAAGGCCTTCGCGACATGTTCCTCGACGCGCGGGTCGATATTGGCGAAGGTGCCCACCGCGCCTGAAATCGCGCAGGTCGCCACTTCCTTGCGCGCCGCCACAAGCCGCTCGCGGCAGCGCTCGAACTCGGCATAGGCCTGCGCCATCTTCAAACCGAAAGTCACCGGCTCGGCATGGATGCCGTGGCTGCGGCCGATGCAGACCGTATCCTTGTGTTCGAAGGCGCGGCGCTTCAGCGCGGCGAGCAGCGCGTCCATGTCGGCAAGCAGAATGTCGGTGGCGCGCACCAGCTGCACGTTGAAACAGGTGTCGAGCACGTCTGACGAGGTCATGCCCTGATGGACGAAGCGGGCATCCTCGCCGATGAATTCGGCCAGATGCGTCAGGAAGGCGATGACATCGTGCTTCACCTCGCGTTCGATCGCGTCGATCTTCGCGACATCGAACACCGCCTTGTCACCGCGCGCCCGGATATTCCCTGCTGCTTCCTTCGGGATCACGCCCAGTTCCGCCAGCGCCGTGCAGGCATGCGCCTCGATCTCGAACCAGATGCGGAACTTCGTGTCGGGTTCCCAGATGGCGACCATTTCGGGCCGCGAATAGCGGGGGATCATCGGCGCCTCTCAAAGGGTTGGCGGGGCAGGCGTGAAGGAATGGGCAGGGTTTAGCACCGGGGGGCCCGCCCCTCAAGTAGGGTGCTTTTCTCGCTCGAAACGGCCTTGAGGGCGCTGAATCGCTTCCCGCTTCGCTCGCCGTTAGGTTAGCCTTTCCCGCAGCAAACAAAAAACAGGGGGAACGGGCCATGGACACCAATCTTTCCGCGAAAAAGCCGGCTTCGGTCATGCCGGAACTCGCGAAACTCGATGCAACGGCGCAGGCCGAACTGGTGCGCAAGGGCGAGCTGACGGCGCTCGAACTCGTCGAGGCCGGCATTTCGCGCATCGAGCAGGTCAACCCACAGGTCAACGCCGTCGTCGCCACCTTCTACGACAGGGCGCGCGAGGCCGCGAAGGGCAAGCTGCCGCAAGGCCCCTTCACTGGCGTTCCGAACCTCGTGAAGGATCTCGACAATCTGAAGGGCACACGCGCCACCTCCGGCTCGCGCTTCCTCGCCGAGAACATCTCGGCCGAGACGGACCCGATCATCGCGGCCAAGGAGAATGCCGGCTTCATCATGGTCGGCAAGAGCAACACGCCGGAATTCGGCCTGCTCGGCACGACGGAATCTCTGCTGCTCGGCGCTTGCAACAATCCGTGGAACCTCGCGCATTCGCCGGGCGGCTCGTCCGGCGGCGCGGCGGCGGCGGTCGCCTCGGGCATGGTACCGGTCGCGCACGCAACGGATGGCGGCGGTTCGATCCGCATTCCGGCGTCGTGCTGCGGTGTCTTCGGGTTGAAGCCGAGCCGCGGCCGCATCGAACTTGGCGAGCGGCAACTGCCGGGCGATATCGGATTTCAGCATTGCGTGAGCCGCAGCGTGCGCGACAGCGCCACGCTTCTCGCCGCCACGGAGCGCACGGGCGCCGCCGCCGTGCTGCCCCCCATCGGCCGCGTCGAGGGGCCGGGCAGGAAGCGTCTCCGGATCGCCTTCGGCACTATGGACTACAAGGGCAGGGAGCCCGCGCCGGATGTGAAGGCTGCCATCGAGGATGTGGCGAAGCTCTGCGCCGGTCTCGGCCACGAGATCGTCCCGGTGAAGAACCCGATTGCCGGCGAGGCCTTCGAGAATGCCTTTCTCGCCGCCTGGGCGTCGGGCCCGGCGGAACTCGTCGCTTTGACGAAGCAGATGGGCCTCGATCCGCAAGCCGTGCTTGAACCCTGGACGCTCGGTCTTGCCGCTCTCTTCAATGCCAAGCCCGCGGACACGCTGGAAAAGTCGCTGGCGCATTTCGCGAAGGTCACGGCCGAGACCACGACCTTTATGAAGGATTACGACGTCTGGCTGACGCCGGTGCTCGCCGCCGCGCCGCCGAAGACGGGCGAGCAGGCGCCCACCGTGCCTTTCGACACGCTTTATGAACGTGTCTTCAACTATGTGACCTACACGCCGCTTCACAATGTGGTCGGCACGCCCGCCATGTCCGTGCCGCTGTCGTGGAATGCAGCGGGCTTGCCCATCGGCGCGCAATTCGCGGCGTCCCCGGGTCAGGAAAAGGTGCTCCTCGAACTTGCCTTCGAGCTCGAACAGGCTCGTCCGTGGGCGGACAAATACGCGCCGGTCTTTGCGGGATGACGCGCACATGAATACCGACGCCAACAAGGCGCTCGTCGTCGAACTATACGAACGAGTGATCGGCGAGGGCGATATCGCCCTTGCCGACAGGCTTCTCGCGCCCGGTTATATTCAGCACAATCCGAACGTTCCCGGCGGGCGCGACGGCTTCAAGCAGTATTTCAGCGCCATACATGCGCGCTTCAGGATCGATGTCGATATTCTGAGCGTGGTCGCCGAGGGCGATATGGTTGTGATCCATGTGGAGCAGAAGGTTCGCTCACGCCTTTTCAGTCTCACGATCGTTGCCATGGATCGTTTCCGCGTCGAGAATGGGCAGATTGCCGAACACTGGGATGTCATGAGCGGCAAGTCGTTCTTCGACCGGCTGATGCTCGAAATCGCCGGCTAGATCTGGAGGGCCGCCATGTCCCGTTCGCTGCTGCCGGAGAATGTCGAGAGATATGTCGCTTCACTCGCGCATGAGAGCGAGGCGCAGGCCCGGCTTCGCGCGGAAACGGCCCGGCTTCCCATGGCCGGCATGCAGATCGGTGCCGACCAGGGCGCGTTTCTTTCGCTCCTCGTTTCCGCCATCGGCGCGGAGCGCGCCATCGAGATCGGCACCTTCACGGGTTACAGTGCCATCTCCATCGCGGCCGCCTTGCCGGAGGACGGCAAGCTCATCTGCTGCGATGTCAGCGAGGAGTGGACCTCCGTCGCGAAGCGTTACTGGGAGGAGGCCGGGCTCGCCTCCCGCATCGAGCTCCGCCTCGCGCCCGCCATCGACACGCTGAACGATCTGCTCGACAAGGGCGGGGCGGGCACGTTCGACTTTGCCTTCATCGACGCCGACAAGACAGGCTACGACGCCTATTACGAAGCCTGTCTCGAACTGCTGCGCCCCGGCGGCCTCATCGCCCTCGACAATATGCTCTGGTCGGGCGCCGTCGCCGAGGCGAAAAAAGGCGATGCCGACACCGAGGCCCTGAAGGCGCTCAACCTAAAGATCGCGGGCGATGCCCGCGTCGACGCCACGCTCCTCACCATCGGCGACGGCGTGATGCTGGTGCGGAAGTTGCCGGCCTGAGGTGAACCGCGCGACCCGCTTCTGTTGGCGGCCTTCCCCGTGAATCCATTCCGGGCACGCTAGCCGCCGATGAATCGTGCCATGAGCCAGCCATGCATCACGGGTGACATGCGGGAGCAGTAGTAGGCCGATCCGCTCGCCAGCGGCTTTTCGGCGCGCTCGCTCTCGAGCCCGGCAAGGAGGCTCTCGGGACCGAACCGGCCGCGGCCGCGCCTCGCGTCTTTGGCGATCCAGACGCCTGCGTCCGCGCAGTCGAACAGCTCCGGCTCGATCGCGTAGACGGCGGCCAGTGCGTCGAAAGGGTAGAAGCCGTCGAGGCCCACAATATTGGCCCAATAGCTCAGCCAGCCGCGCGCACGCTGCGCGACCCATGCTGCGGCGCCTCCCGCTTCTTCAAGCGCCGCCAGATCGGCGGCCGCAAGGCGCACATGCCGCGCCGCTTCGTAGGGAATGAGTGTGACAGGGAGCTTCATCGCCACGATTTCGCGCGCGGCGGCGCGATCCTTGTCGAAGTTGAAATCCCGGAACACCGGTCCGTGCCCGAACAGAATCCCGGTGCCGCGCCCCTCGGTCGGGTGGAAGAGATGGCCCGGCCGGCGGCCCATCACGGCGACAAGCCGTCCCACATTGCGTATGAGGTCTGGGCGGCCGCGCAAGCCCTCTGCGATGTTGGTCAACGGACCCAGCGCTACGATCGCAAGTGGGCCTTCCGCCAGCGCCGCCTGGAGCGCCATGTGCGCGGCGGGACCGCGATAGACCGGCGGTGCCGGCGCAAGTGCCAGCTCGGCGACGAGAACGCGCGTAATTCGTTCCACCGCGACAGCCGGCGCGTTCCCGTCCACTGCTGAAATTCCGACGACCTCGATTTCGGGAGCGCGCAGCAGGATGAGAAGCGCGAAACAATCGTCGGCATCGGCGTCGAAGGCATGGCCGCAGGCCGCGTCCGTATCCACCCAGACCCGGCGCGGCATCTCGACAAGCGGTCCGCCGCTGACGACCGGCAGGGGTAGCGCGGCCTGCTCGCCGGTCGACCACCGCTGAAGCGGAACGACGAAACTCAACAGGATGAGAAAAGTCAGCAGGGCGAGCGTGCGGCGAAGGATGATCCGTATCGACATTTCTTGCCATGCTCGCAGCCGGATGAGACGACGGCGCGCCGGCGCCGATGGTTACAGCCAGCGGCGCACGCGGGCCTTGTAGTCGCGATAGGCGTCGCCAAAGCGCCGCTCCAGATACGCTTCCTCGCGGGCGACGACGCCGTAGCGGATCAGGACGGCAAGCGGCGGCACGAGGATCAATATCCACGGGCTGCGCACGGCCAGGCCGATGCCGCAATAGGTCATGAACATGCCGAGATAGATCGGATTGCGGCTCAGCCCGTGAATGCCGGTCGTCACCAGTGCGGTGGTGGGCCTGGTTCCCTGGACCGGCGTTGCCGCACCGGAGAAATTGCGGATGCTGGCGGCAAAAACCGCAGCGCCGCAGAGGATCAGGGCGCCGGCGATGACGGCGCTGATATCGTGGGCGAGGCCGGTCCCCGCAATCGGAAAGGTCAGGGGCAGCAGGTGATCGACAGCGAAGCCGAGCAGAAGAGCGGCGGCAAAGACAAGAGGCGGGCGCGCGACGGCGCCGGCGGTTTCACTGTCGGTTGGCTGTTGCGCGGCCGGGTCCGGATCCATTGCCATGTCTTTCCCCAAGATGCGGGAGGCGGCGAAGCTGTGTGCCTCTGATTGACAACCAAGGTGTCATCTTGACGATTGACAATCTGGTTGTCAATTGAGGAGATTGGCGGAAATGCGAGGAATGGACGCAATGGCATCGGCACGACGAAGGACAGAGACAGGAAGAAGGACGGCAGCGCACACTGCTGCCGAAGCCAAGGGCGAGGTGGTGGCCGAGCTGATGCTCGAAGTCGCTCAGTGTTTCTTCAGAATAAGGGCGCTCGGCCAGAAGACGGGGCTCATCACGAGTTGGGGCGGCGGCGCCTTCGGCTTCATGCGCAGCCTTGTGCTGCTCGGTCCGCTGACCGTGCCGCAGATCGCCCAGATGCGGCCCACCAGCCGTCAACGCATGCAGCGGCTGGCCGACGAGCTTGCGGCCGAGGGGCTGGTCGAATTTATCGACAATCCGAAGCATCGGCGCTCGAAGCTTGTGCGGCTGACGCGCAAGGGCGATGCGCTCTATCGCGAACTCGATGCCCGGCTGCTTTCTATTGCATCGACCCTGGGCGCCCCTCTCGGCGATGCGGACATTCGCAAGGCGACCGAGATCGTGCGGCATCTGAGCGACGACGTGAAAGCGCGTTCGGAGCGGCTCTCATAATATGTCGGCGCTTGCGCGCCGGGGCCGGATTCCATTCCGGCGAATTTCAATTTCAAGTGGGGATATCTCGCGGGCCGGAAATCGGTCGCCGCGCGGCCGGTCGCATGAGCGTCGCGCGACGACTTATCCCCGTGTCAGGTGAAATTTCGCGAACCACATCACGCTGCCGTAAAGCTTCTCTGAAATCGGTTGTGACAGAGTTTTGACAATGCGGCTCTCGCCGACTTATCCCCGCCCCGGTGAGTCGTGTTCTACTTCTCGTCGAACCGATCGGTGAGACGATGTTCGGATTCCCGTTCCGGCGATTTTGAATTTCAAGTGGGGATATCTCGAAACGCGAAAATCGGTCGATACGGGGTTTGTGACAGTTTTTTGACAGTTTCGTGACAGAGGGGGGGTACGGCCTTGTCGTCGTTGCTGTGCTTTCGGCTGAAAACCGAGGCAGATCAATTGTTTAGGGGCATTTTCGACGGCCGCGGCGGCGCACCGCCACAGTGATGGCCGCTGCTGCCTCTTTTCTGCGCCGTTTTTTGCCTGATCGTCCGTACTCAGATCAATCCCAGCGAGCGGAAACTTGCATGCCGGCCCTTGCCGACGACGAGGTGGTCATGGACCTCGATGCCGAGGGGTTTGGCCGTTTCGACGATCCGTTTTGTCATCTCGATATCGGCGCCGGAGGGGGTGGGGTCGCCGGAGGGGTGATTGTGGACGAGGATGAGGGCCGAGGCGTTGAGTTCGAGCGCGCGTTTGACGACTTCGCGCGGATAGACCGGTGTGTGGTCGACCGTGCCCTTCTGCTGCACCTCGTCGGCGATCAGATGGTTCTTGCGGTCGAGAAACAGGATGCGGAACTGTTCGGTCGGGTTATGCGCCATGGCGGTGGCGCAATAGTCGAGCAGCGCCGACCAGGAGCCGATGACGTCCTTTTTCAGCACTTTCGCTTGCGACAGGCGCAAGCCCGCCTCACGGGCGAGACGCAACTCGGCGACGACGCGGTCCTTGATGCCTTTGACCTCGCGCAGCCGCGCCTCCTCGGCGTTCAGCACTTCGGACAACCCGCCGAATTTTTCAATCAGCTCTTTCGCCAGCGGCTTGGTATCCCGCTGGGGAATGGCGTTGAAGAGCAACATCTCCAGCACTTCGTAATCGGCAAGACTGTCGGGTGCTTTCAGGAAGCGGGCGCGCAAGCGCTCGCGATGTCCGGCGTAGTGGGGCTTGGCGTCTGTCGCCGCGCGCTCCCCCATGCGTCGCCCGAGGTTCAGGCGTAGGGCGGGCAGTCCCGGCCCGCCGGCGATTTGGTGAAGATCTCGACGCCGGTTTCGGTGACGCCGATCGAATGCTCGAACTGCGCCGAAAGCGCGCGGTCGCGCGTCACGGCCGTCCAGCCGTCGGAGAGGATTTTGACGCCGGGCTTGCCGGCATTGATCATCGGCTCGACGGTGAAGAACATGCCGGGCTTCAGGACCGCGCCCTGGCCGCGCTTGCCGTAGTGGAGCACGTTCGGCATGTCGTGAAAGACGCGGCCGAGGCCGTGGCCGCAGAATTCGCGCACCACCGAACAACGCTGGCCCTCGGCGAATTCCTGGATCGCCGCGCCGATGTCGCCCAGCGTTGCGCCGGGCTTCACGGCGGCGATGCCGCGCATCATCGCTTCATAGGTCACTTCGGTCAGGCGCTGCGCCTTGCGCGGCGCTTCGCCGGCGAAATACATGCGGTTGGTGTCGCCGTGCCAGCCGTCGACGATCAGCGTCACGTCGATATTGACCGCGTCGCCCTCGCGCAAGATGCGGTCGCCCGGAATGCCGTGGCAGACGACGTGATTGATCGAAGTACAGCAGGAGTGCCGGTAGCCGCGATAATTGAGCGTCGCCGGCATGGAGCCGTGATCCATCGCGAAATCGAAGACGAGCTTGTCGAGCGCCAGCGTCGTCACGCCGGGCTTCACTTCGTCCGCCAGCATGTCGAGGCACTGGGCGGCGAGCCGCCCGGCGGCGCGCATGCCTTCGAATGCCGCCGCGTCGTGCAACTTGATGCGGCCGCTGTTGACGGCGGGGCTTTCGGTGGCGTCCTGATAGCTCATAGGGTCTTCCGGTCTCGGTGAAGGCCCTAACATAGTCGTTTGCTCCGCCCGATCCTAGCCCCGCTGCCGATTTCAGTTGGTTTTCCGCCGTTTCCGGTCCATTTGATCGGGATGGACGTGCGGCGCTATTCTGCGGTTCCGCGACTTCGAGGACCCGCCCATGCCGAAAACCGTTACCGCCTGTGTGCTGCTGATCGGCGACGAGATCCTGTCGGGGCGGACGCGGGATTCCAATCTGGCCTATATCGCCAATCACTTGAACAAGATCGGCATCCAGGTGCGCGAGGCGCGCGTCATTCCCGATGTGGAAGACACCATCGTCGCGGTGCTGAACGAGGTCCGGGCGCGCCACGACTATGTCTTCACGACCGGCGGCATCGGCCCGACCCATGACGACATCACGGCCGACGCCGTGGCCAAGGCCTTTGGCGTCGCTATCGAACATCACCCGGAGGCGGTCCGTATCCTCGACGAACACTACAAGGCGACAGGCGGCGAGTTTACGGCCGCTCGCAGGCGGATGGCGCGGCTTCCCCAAGGCGCGACGATGATCGACAACCCTTTGAGCAAGGCGCCTGGTTTCCAGATCGGCAATGTCTTCGTGATGGCCGGCGTGCCGATGGTGATGCAGGTGATGCTGGACAGCCTGACGGGCCGGCTCGAAGGCGGGGCGACGATGCTGAGCCGCACCGTCACCGGCCAGATCGGGGAGGGGACGATCGCCGAAAAACTGGCGGAACTGCAGCAGAAAAACCCCGATATCGGCATCGGCAGCTATCCCTATTACCGGGGCCGCACCTTCGGCACCAGCATCGTGATGCGCGGTATCGATTCGACGGCGCTCGAGCGCGTCGCGGCCGATGTGGCGGCGCTGATGCGCGAATTCGGCGTCGAGCCGCAAACGGGTGAGCCCGCCTGACGGGCCGCGCGACCCGAAATGTCAGGGATTTTGTCGCTTATCTGCAACAGCGCGCGCAACATTACAAAAGTTTCAGCATTCCCGCGGGGTTCCGGGCGATACAATCGCCATCGAACCGGCTAGAATTGCCCCCATGAAGGGTCTGCCGGGCTCGTCCGCGGGGCGAAGAACGGCGGGACGGGGGAAACAGGCCGAACGTCGAAACATAAGGCCTGGGAACGAGTTTTTAGGGTCAGGTTACCCGGAGGGAGAGACGACATGAAGAAGACCATCGGATTTGTGGGCCTGGTTGCAGGCGCGGCGTTCATGCTGGCCGGCGCGGCTTCGGCGCTCGATTCCAGCTTCGATGCGCAGTCGAAGGCCGGAACGCATCAGTTCTACGTGTGGTGCACGGGCGGCGCGGACAGCGTCAAGACCGCCGACGGCGCCAACGCCCAGGAAGCTCAGGCGACGCTCGCCGCGAGCTCGGGCGGCAATTGCTGGCCGGTCTGGCAGGGCCTCGCCGGCTAAGCCTTTCAAGGCCAACCGGAATTTACTGAAACGGCGGTCCCTCGGGGCCGCCGTTTTCCTTT
>NZ_JBBECC010000188.1:0-11355 GCF_040882025.1 Parvibaculum sp.
GACCTGCGCCTCGCGCGCTATTTCGGCATGTCGGAAGGTTTCTTTCTCGGCTTGCAGGCAGACTACGATCTGATGGAACGGCGGCGGGAAATTGAAGGCGAGTTGAAGAGGATTGGGCCGAGGGCGGCGTAAGGCTGTGGGGATGTCAGCAGATTGGGAAAGAGGATGGAGGAATGAGCGAGTCCAATCCGGATGAGAGCATTGAGGCGCGCAAGTACCTGCGATACGTCCAGAAGTATGAAGAGGCCAACGTTTACTGGTCCGAAGTCCATCAAACATTCAGTGGTATTGCCGCCGACTTCGGAAAAGCAGGGCTTCAGGCGGTTTTGCTGCTAAACGGCGCGGCTTTGGGTGTTTTGCCTGCCTTGCTTGCATCAGCTGATATTGAACAAGCTACTATTTCCCGTGCCGCTTGTTGGTTCGTGGCGGGAATAGCATTTTCTTTCTTTGCTTTTCTCTTCGCATATTTCAATTACTCGCAGCTTGCAGATGTAACGCGCCCACGGGCAAAACACCTCAAAGACTTAGCTCACCAGTATGGTTATCCGACACCAATTGACGAGGATGCGGAAACTACTGACAGCAAATCTTGGAGATATAATGCTGTGGTGGATGTGACTCGTTGGGTGGCGGTATTTCTCTGCATGGGAGCTTTCGCCGCATTCGTTATCGGGGTTTACGCATTGCTATGAGCGTTCCGCCTTGTGGCTTCTGGATTGCCGGGTCAAGCTCGGCAAAGACGAAGGGGGGCGTCCCCTCAATCCTCGCTCTTCACCAGCACGTATGACCCCGGCGCATCTTCCAGCACCTTGAGCTTGCCGGCGCCCGGTTTGCGCGCGGGGACCATTTCGCCTGACTTCTCGCTCAACCATTGTTCCCAGTCCGGCCACCAGGAGCCCTTGTGGTCGGTGGCGCCTTCGATCCATTCGGCGGCGGTGGCGGGGAGGTTGTCGTTCAGCCAGTGATTGTATTTGCCGGCGGCGGGCGGGTTGATGACGCCGGCGATGTGGCCGGAGCCGGCGCAGATGAAGCGCACCGGGCCGCCGAAGAGTTTCGTTGCTTTGTACACGGAGTTATAGGGCGAGATGTGATCCTCGCGGCTCGACTGCAGATAGACCGGTACCTTCACCTTGTGAAGGTCGAGCGTTTCGCCGCCGAGCACCATGCGGCCCTCGGCGAGTTTGTTCTCGAGATAGCACTCACGCAGATAGCCGACATGCATGGCCGAGGGCAGGCGGGTTGCATCCGCGTTCCAGAACAATATGTCGAAGGGCATCGGCTCGCGGCCCAGGAGGTAGTTGTTGACGACATAGTTCCATATGAGGTCGTTCGAACGCAGCATGTTGAAGGTCGAGGCCATGGTCGAGCCCTTCAGGTAACCGCCTTCCTGATGCATCTGGCGTTCGATGTCGGCGATCTGTTCCTCGTCGATGAAGACCTTGAGTTCGCCGGCCTCGGTGAAATCGACCTGCGTGACGAGGAAGGTCGCCGATTTGATGCGGGCGTCGCCGCGCGCGGCCATATGCGCCAGCGAGCTCGCGAGCAGCGTGCCGCCGATGCAATAGCCGACGGCGTTGACTTCCTTCTCGCCGGTCGCAAGTTCGACGGCATCGAGCGCCGCATAGACGCCCTCGATCATGTAGTCCTCGAAGGTCTTCAGGGCGAGGCGCGCGTCGGGGTTGACCCAGCTTGCGACGAAGACCGTGTAGCCCTTGCCGACCGCATGCCTGATGAAGGATTTTTCGGGCGTCAGATCGAGGATGTAATATTTGTTGATCCAGGGCGGGAAGATGACGAGCGGGCGCTTGTGCACCGTTTCGGTTGCCGGCTCATACTGAATGAGCTGCATCAGCTCGTTCTGGAAGACGACCTTGCCCGGCGTCGTCGCGATGTTGACGCCCAGCGTGAAGGCCGTCATGTCGGTCTGCTGGATGTCGATGTGGCCGTGGCCGCGCTCGATATCCTCCAGCAGGTGTTCCATGCCGGCGACGAGGTTTTCGCCGTTCGAGTTCAAGGTCGCGCGCAGGATTTCCGGATTGGTGAAAATGAAATTCGAGGGCGAGATCGCATTGGCGATCTGGCGGATATAGAAGTCGGCCTGTTCGCGCGTATGCGGATCGACGCCCTCGGCGGCGCGCACGCGGTCGGTCAGCCATTTGCCGGTCAAGAGGTAGGACTGCTTCATCAGGTCGAAGACGATGTTTTCCTGCCAGTCGGGATCGCGGAAGCGCTTGTCGCTGCGGCTCGGGGTTGCGATCGGCGGCACGTCCTCGCCGAGCAGGAAGCGGCGCGTCATCGAGCCGGCAAGGGTCAGATAACCCTGCCAGAGCGCCATCTGCGCCTCGACCAGTTTGGCCGGGTTGGTCAGGTAGCTGCCGACGACCGCCATCAACGTGCGGCCGACACGCTGGAGTTCGTGAAGGTTGCGGTCGGCGCCGGCGGGCGATTCGTCGGCGTCCATCAGCAGGCGCGCCGCCTTCTGGCCCAATGTGGCGGCCTGCAGCAGGTTGACGGCGAGCGCGCCCATGTCGGGCATGGCGAAGCCCTGGGGCGTCTTTTCCGCCGACGGGATGAGGGGCGCCGATTTTTCGGCAATGGGATTTCGAGGCGAGGCGGCTGTTTTCTTGCGGCTTTTCGGCGAACTCATCTCAGGGTCCCTGGGGGCGTTTCCGGATCGACTTACCCGTCGATATGGGCTGGAGAGGCGTCATGTCACGCCCTCGCGGCGACAAAATCTTTCGTTGCCCGAGCCTATACTATACGCTGCCGCGTGTCCGCCGGATGACGCCCCTGGGGTGCCCGGGCGGGCTGGCGAAAACAGGATTCAGGGAGTTTCAGAGATGTCCGCTCAGGCGAAGGTGGGGCCGGCCGTGGCAGCGGTCCTTCTGGCGGGGTTGCTGGCAGGCGGCTGTTCGGCGATTTCCGACTCGGCCAAGCCCGACGCCATGTATGGCGGTACGCCGGCGGCGTCGGCAAAGGGCACGACATTCCCCGATCTGCGCAGCGTGCCTGAAACGCGGCCCGAGGTTGCCTCCACCGCGGAACAGCAGCAGATGGCCGAAGGACTTGCCGCGGACCGCGACCAGGCGCGCCATGCCGACCAGCTCCTGCGCAGCGGCACGGGCGCGCCCGCCTCGACGCAGCGCGCCGGACCGATGCCGCCGCCGCTGCCGTCGCTCGACGATGTTCCGCCCGAGGTTCTCAACGGTCGCAGCTCGCTTTACGAGGATGCGCCCGTGATCCCGATGCCGGCGCGGGGCGGGCACAGCGACATGGCCGCGGTCTTCAAGATCGAGACGGCGGCCAAGGCGCCGACCGCCGATGAAGCCGCCATCGTGACCGAGGACGGTGCGCCCGCCGTGTCGTCGGGCGCCGATACCGGCCCCGAGATCACGCCGGCGCCCACCAAGCGGGTCGATGTGAAGCCGGTCATCGGCCAGACCCCGGACGCCAGCCAGCCCTGAAAAGCGCCAGCGGCGGGTCCCACGGGGCTTTGGCAGGGCGGCCTTTGGCGTTATAAGGGCGCCCGTGGCCCGGCCGTGCGGGTTTTCAGTGTCTCCAGGGATCTGCCATGAGCGAAGAGTTTCATCGCATAAAGCGTCTGCCGCCTTACGTTTTCGAGAGTGTCAACAAGCTCAAAGCGCGGGCGCGCGCCGAAGGCAAGGACATCATCGATTTCGGCATGGGCAATCCCGACATGCCGACGCCGCCGCATATCGTCGAGAAGCTGATCGAGGCGGTGCGCGATCCGAAGACGCATCGCTATTCGGCCTCGCGCGGCATTCCGGGCCTCAGGCGCGCGCAGGCGGCTTACTACGAGCGCCGCTTCGGCGTGACGCTCAATCCGGAAACGGAAGTCATTGCGACGCTGGGCTCCAAGGAAGGGCTCGCCAATCTGGCGCAGGCGATCACGGCGCCGGGCGATGTGATCCTCTGTCCGAACCCGAGCTATCCGATCCATGCCTTCGGCTTCATCATTTCGGGCGCCGTCATCCGTTCGGTGCCGTTCGAAAGCCCGGACGGCTTTTTCGACATGCTGGAGCGCGGCGTGCGCCACAGCGTACCGAAGCCGGTGGCGCTGGTGGTGTCCTATCCGTCGAACCCGACGGCGCAGGTCGCCGATCTCGATTTCTACCGCGAGGTGGTGGCCTTCGCGGCCAAGCACGATCTCTTCATCATTTCCGATCTCGCCTATTCGGAAATCTATTTCGACGGCAATCCGCCGCCTTCGATCCTGCAGGTGCCCGGCGCGCGCGAGCGTACGGTCGAATTCACCTCGCTGTCGAAGACCTATGCGATGCCGGGCTGGCGCATGGGTTTTGCGGTCGGTAACGAGCGGCTGATCAATGCGCTCGGCCGCGTCAAATCCTATCTCGACTACGGCGCCTTCACGCCGATCCAGGTCGCCGCGACGGCGGCCTTGAACGGGCCGCAGGACTGCGTGCGCGAAATTCGCGGTATCTATCAGAGCCGCCGCGACGTGCTGGTCGACAGCATGGCGCGTTCCGGCTGGGACATTCCCTCGCCGCCGGCCAGCATGTTCGCCTGGTCGCCGATCCCGGAGAAGTTCCGTCATCTCGGATCGCTCGGCTTCGCGACGATCCTGCTCGAACAGGCCGATGTCGCGGTCTCGCCGGGCATCGCCTTCGGCGAATATGGCGACGGGCATGTGCGCATCGGGCTTGTCGAGAACGAGCAGCGCATCCGGCAGGCGGCGCGCAACGTCAAGCGCATGATGACCCATGCCGACCAGATCATCGCCGAGTATGAAGAGCGCATCGGCATCAAGGCGAGCGTCGTGCCCCACCCGAATGCAACGAGGGCGGGCCGGACGTGACAAAGGTTCTGCGGCTAGGCATTGCCGGCCTCGGCACGGTCGGGGCGGGCGTGGTCAAGATTTTGGCCGCGCGCGGCGCCCATTTGTCGGCCGCCACCGGCTGTCCCATCGAGATCGTCGCGGTGTCGGCGCGCGACACCAACAAGGATCGCGGTATCGACCTCACGGGCATTCGCTGGGAGCGCGACCCGCTGGCGCTGGCGACAGCCGGCGATGTCGATGTGGTGGCCGAGATGATCGGCGGTTCGGAAGGCGTGGCGCGCGATCTCGTCGAGGCGGCGCTGAAGGCCGGCAAGCATGTCGTGACCGCTAACAAGGCTCTTGTCGCCCATCACGGCACGGCGCTGGCGCGGCTGGCGGAAGCGAAGGGCGTCGCGCTCAATTACGAGGCGGCGGTGGCGGGCGGCATCCCCATCGTCAAGACGATGCGCGAGGCGCTGGCCGCTAACGAGATCCGCAGCATTCACGGCATCCTCAACGGCACCTGCAACTACATCCTGACCGAGATGGAGACGACGGGCCGCGACTTTGCCGATGTGCTGAAGGATGCGCAGGCGCTCGGCTATGCCGAGGCCGATCCGTCGTTCGATGTCGGCGGCATCGATGCCGCGCACAAGCTTGCCATCCTGACGAGCCTCGCCTTCGGCACCGAAGTCGATTTCGGCGCCGTGCAGATCGAGGGCATCGAGAAGATCAGCGCCACCGACATCTCGTTTGCGCGCGAGTTCGGCTACAAGATTCGGCTGCTTGCCATCGCCGAAAAGCTCGAAAGCGGCATCGTGCAGCGCGTGCATCCGGCGCTGGTGCCGGACGGAACGCCGCTTGCGGCGGTCTCGGGCGTCTACAATGCGGTGGCGATCGATGCCGACCGCGTCGGGCATATGGTGCTCGAGGGGCGCGGCGCCGGCGAGGGGCCGACCGCCTCGGCCGTTCTCGCCGATATTGTCGATATCGCACGCGGGCTCGTTATGCCGCCTTTCATCGTACCGGCAGATCGCTTGAAAAAACTTGCTCAACCCTCTGTGGATACACATAAAAAAGCGTTCTATCTTCGGGTGCGAGCGGTCGACCGGGCGGGCAGCATGGCCGAAATCACGCAGGCGCTGGCGCGGGCTTCGGTCTCGATCGAGCGGATTGTGCAGCGCGGCGACCGGCAGGACGGCAGCGGGCGGCTGCCTGTCGTTTTCGTGACGCATGAGACCGACGAGGGCACAATGGCCCGCGCGCGGGCACATTTGGCAGAACACGAAGATGTCGCGGGAACACCGCTGGTTTTGAGAATAGAAGATGGCGAGTTGCGCTGACCGGCGCTGACGATAAAACGACCCGGGGCGATGCGGGCGAGACCAGATGGGAATTTCGATGAGTGGGAAGACGACGAAGCTGAACCGCATGCTGGCGCTGGAGATGGGGCGCGTCACCGAACGGGCGGCGGTTTGTTCGTCGCTCTGGGTCGGGCGCGGCGACGAGAAGTCGGCCGACCAGGCCGCCGTCGACGCCATGCGCAAGGAACTCAACGTGCTCGACATCGACGGCACGGTGGTGATCGGCGAGGGCGAGCGGGACGAAGCGCCGATGCTTTATATCGGCGAGAAGGTCGGCACCGGCAAGGGACCGAAAGTCGACATCGCGCTCGATCCCCTGGAAGGCACGACGCTGACCGCCAAGGCGATGCCGAATGCGATGACCGTACTCGCGGCGGCGCAGGGTGGCACGCTGCTGAACGCGCCGGACTGCTACATGGACAAGATCGCCATCGGCGGCGGCTATCCGGCCGGCCTTGTCGACCTCGACGCGACGCCGGCCGAGAACCTCGAGGCGCTGGCCAAGGCCCGGAAGGTCGGCGTGGCGCAGATTACGGCCTGCATCCTCGACCGGCCGCGCCATGCCGATCTCATTCGCGCGGTGCGCGAGGCCGGCGCGCGGGTGACGCTGATCACCGACGGCGACATTGCCGGCGTCATCGCGACGACCGATCACGAGACCGGCATCGACATCTATATGGGTGTCGGCGGCGCGCCCGAAGGCGTGCTGGCGGCGGCGGCGCTGCGCTGCATCGGCGGCCAGATGCAGGGCCGCCTCATCACCAATGTCGAAGAGCAGAAGACGCGGGCGGCCAGCATGGGCGTCAAGGATTTCAACAAGAAATTCGACATGAGCGAGATGGCGTCGGGCGACGTGATTTTCGCGGCAACCGGCGTCACCGATGGCTGGCTGCTCGACGGTATCCATCACGAGCGCGGCGGCGTCACGACCAATACCATCGTCATGCGTTCGGCGACGGGCACCGTGCGGCGTCTCAACTCGTTCCATTCCGCGATCGAAAAATTCACCTGAGCCGCGAGGCTTGCAAGGAGGCGGGTTGACCGGAACGTTGACGAGACACTTTCTCGGCGTCGACCGTTCGGTGAGCGGGCGCGCCTGGGTGAGCCGTCTGGCCGACGATCGTCTGGCGCTCGCCATCGCGCAGCGCGAGGGGCTGCCCGAGATTGTCGCCCGCGTGCTGGCGGGGCGGGGCGTCGCGCCTGAAGATTGCGCGGCCTATCTGGCGCCATCGCTGAAAAGCCTGATGCCCGATCCGCGCGCGCTTGTCGACATGGAGAAGGCGGCGGCGCGCGTCGCCCGGGCGATCATGGATGGTGAGAAGGTTGCGGTCTTCGGCGATTACGATGTCGATGGTGCGACATCCTCGGCGCTGCTCCATCGTTTCTTCCATGCCGTCGGCAGCGAGCTGCGCGTCTACATCCCGGATCGCATCCGCGAGGGCTACGGGCCCAATGCGCCGGCGCTGCTGCGGCTGAAGCAGGAAGGCATCGGCCTTGTCGTCACGGTCGATTGCGGCACCATGGCGCACAAGGCGCTCGGGCTCGCGGCCGATGCGGGTCTTCCCTCGATCGTCATCGACCATCATCAGGCCGAGCCGGCCTTGCCGCCGGCCTATGCGCTGGTCAACCCGAACCGGCTCGACGACGAGAGCGGGCTTGGCCAGCTTGCGGCGGTCGGCGTCGCCTTTCTTTTTGTGGTTGCCATCAACCGGGCGCTGCGCGATGCGGGATTTTATGCGGGCCGCGCCGAGCCCGACCTGATGCAATGGCTCGATCTCGTGGCGCTCGGCACGGTATGTGACGTGGTGCCGCTGACGGGGCTCAACCGCGCCTTTGTCGCGCAAGGCCTGCGCGTCATGGCGCGGCGGCGCAATGTCGGGCTTGCGGCGCTTGCCGATGTGGCGCGCATGAACGGCGCGCCCTCGACCTATCATCTCGGCTTCCTGCTCGGTCCCCGCGTCAATGCCGGCGGCCGTGTCGGCCGCGCCGATCTCGGCGCGCGGCTGCTTGTCACCGAAGACGAGGAGGAGGCGCGTGCGCTTGCCGAGGAACTCAATGTAATGAATGCCGAGCGTCAGGCGATCGAGGCGCAGGTACTCGAGGAAGCGCTGGCGCAGGTCGAGGCGCGGCTTTCGGCGGCCCGCGTCAACACGCCGCCGCCGCTTATCCTGGCGCAGGCGCGGGGCTGGCATCCCGGCGTCATCGGCATCGTCGCGAGCCGCCTCAAGGACAAATACGACCGGCCGACATTTGTGCTCGCCTTCGATGCGAAGGGGGAGGGCAAGGGCTCGGGCCGCTCCATCGCCGGCGTCGATCTCGGCCGCGCCGTCACCGCCGCGCTTGAGGCTGGCCTCCTCGTCAATGGCGGCGGTCATGCGATGGCGGCCGGCATCACGCTCAACGAGACCAAACTCGAAGCCTTCGAGGCCTTTCTGACGAAGCGCCTCGAAGAGCCGGTCGCCGCCGCCTCGGAAGCCAAGGCGCTCCGGCTCGACGGCGCGCTGTCGGTGCGCGGCGCGACGCGCGATCTCTACGATCTGATCCAGCAGGCGGGCCCTTATGGGGCCGGCAATGCCGAACCGCGTTTCGCGGTGCCGTCGGTGCGGGTCGTGAAGGCCGATCTCGTCGGCCGCGCGCATGTGCGCTGCATTCTGACCGGCGAGGATGGCGGAAGGCTGAAAGCGATTGCCTTTCGTGCCGCCGAGACGCCGCTGGGGCAAGCGCTGATGGACAAGGGTAGCGGTCTCCTCCATGTCGCGGGGCGCCTGACGGCCGACGACTGGCAGGGCAAGCGCGACGTGCAGCTCACGCTCGAGGACGCGGTGCCCACGCGCGATGCCGCGCCCTGAAAATCCGGTGTTTGCCGGACGTTCGGGCGGTTTCCAGGGGTTGCCAGCCGCCCCCCGGCCCCTTATAAGGCGCGCTCGTGGCTGGTTTCGCCACAGGCCTGCGCGGCCCAAATGCGCCCTTCGTCTATCGGTTAGGACGCCAGATTTTCATTCTGGAAAGAGGGGTTCGACTCCCCTAGGGCGTACCACTTGCCGGCGCGCAGGCGCCGTGGTGATCCACTCTCAAAAGCGGCCGTAATCGAACTGGCTGCCGGGCCGGATATAGGGCTGGCCGGCGGCGTCGAGGCATTCGTCGACGCGCCACTGGGTCATGCGGCCGAACGAATCCGGCGCATCCATCATCACCGTGCGGCAGGCGGCGGGCCGCTCGCCTGCATCGTCGCTGCCATAGGCGGCGCGGCGCTCGGCCTCGAGACGGGCCGCTTCGAGACGCCGGTATTCCATGGAGTCCATCGACCCCCGGCCCGGCTGGCAGCATTCCGGCGACACGTAGCGCGGCGTGACCTCGAGGCCCGGCCGCATGCTGTCGTCGAGGCCCTGATGGAAACTCAAATTCGGATCGTCCTGGATATAGGGATCGGCGGCCAGCGGCGATGCCGAAAATCCAAGAACGGCGACAAGCGCCGCTATGCATCCAGACCGGGTCATGGCGGAAAGCCTAACACAGAAATCCGGACCCCTCAGTCGAATTTCATCGCCTGATCCGGGCCCTGGCCGGCGGCTGCGTGCAGCTTGTTCAGCCAGGCGAGCAGCAGCGGGGCGGCGGCCGGCATCGAGCCGTTATGATCGTGCGGGCCGAGGTTGACGGCCTCGATATCGGCGCCCCGGGCGCGCATGGCGCGTTCAGCATGGAGCGCCTCCTCCGGCACCACATCGCGATCGGCCTCGCCGTAATAGAGGCGCACCGGCGCCTGGGGATGCCAGTCGCTGATGTCGTTCTCGGCGAGTACCGCGAGCAGCCAGTGCGGTCCGTCATTGTCGAAGGCGTCGAGGAAGGCATCGTTGAACATGCGGCGCGGTTCGGCGGGCAGGGCGGCGATGATTTCGTCGGGCGCGTGCGGATTGCCGAACAGGTCTTCGGCCAGCGTCGCATATTCGGGCGTCAGCACGCTGTCCAGCGGCTGCCCGTAGCGGACGGCATAGCCGCGCGCCATATAGGCGAGATAGAGCGCGTGCGATTGCGCGCCGCCAGCCATGGCCGCTGCGAGGGAGATATTGCGCAGGTCGTAGGCGCTCGACACCGGCGCCGCGCCCAGCACCTCTTCGCCGCGTTCTTCAAGCAAGCGCATGGCCGCCAGGCTTGCATGGCCGCCTTGTGAAAAGCCGGACAGGAAAACAGGGTCCGGCGGTATGCCCTCGATCCGCCGCGCCGCCGCGATCATGTCGGTCACGGCGCGGGCCGCATCGTCGGCGACGAGATAGGGGTGGGGCTCTTGCGAAACGCCGAGGCCGATATAGTCGGGCGCGACCAGCGCATAGCCGTTGCCGGCAAAAACGATGGCGGCGGCGACGCCGGTGCCGTCCGGCGCCGAGGGCACGCGGTCGCGGGAGGTCGTGGTGCCGTGCTGGAAGCTCACCAGCCGCTTCGGCGTCACGCTGCGCGGCAGCGCCAGCAAGCCGCTTGCCACGATTTCACGGCCCGCCGCGTCGCGGGTCCGGTAGATCATGCGGTAGCAGTCGACGCCGTGATCGACACCGATGCCGGAGACGCCGGCCAGCCGAAGCAGGACGCGGCTCTCGATGGCGCCATAGGATTTCAGCGGCGTCAGTTCGACGCCGTTCGGCGCGGCGCGCGGCGCGGGCTCGGCACAGGCGGCAAGGAACAGCAGTACGGCCACGACCGCCCCCGTTCTGCCCGGTGTCCTCCGCATGTCTCCCCCTCGCGCGATCGTGTCCGCCGCCGAATCTAGCGGCGGGCGGTGGGGGCCGCTAGTGGCTTCCTACCAGTGGCCGGTATTCGGCATCGACGCCCACGGCTCGACCGGGGCGAGCGCGCCGCCCTTTTGCAGCAGTTCGATCGAGATATTGTCGGGCGAGCGCACAAAGGCCATGCGGCCGTCGCGGGGCGGGCGGTTGATCGTCACCCCGGCCTTCATCAATCTCTCGCAGATCGCATAGATATCCTCGACCTCATAGGCCAGATGGCCGAAATTGCGGCCCTCGCCGAGCGCCTCCTCGTCCCAGTTCCAGGTCAGCTCGACCTGGGCTTCCTTCTGGCCGGGGGCGGCCAGGAAGACGAGGCTGAAACGGCCGCCTTCATTATCGAAACGGCCGAGATTTTCGAGGCCGAGCTTGTCGCAATAGAATTCCAGCGCCTTGTCGAGATTGCCGACGCGCACCATCG
>NZ_JBBECC010000189.1:0-11262 GCF_040882025.1 Parvibaculum sp.
CGCATCGTCCGCGCCGTGACGCAGGGCGATGTCGCGCCGGATGAGGTGCAAGCCTTCTATGTGAAAACCTTGCCGGAACTCGGCTGGACACGCATTGAAAAACTGGAATTGATCGGTGGGTTGCTGCTTTTCCGCCGCGAAGGCGAGAAACTTGAAATCCAGATCGTATCGCTCTCGAACGCTGCCGCGCCGCGAACCGAAGTGCGCTTCTCGATCACGCCCGAATAGCATGTCTTCCGCCGCGCTCATGCATTTCAATATGCGTAACAGGAGAAACCTATGGCCTACCTGAACATCCTGGTCGAAAAGAAAGGCGCGGTCGGTGTGATCACGCTCAACCGCCCGGATGCGCTGAATGCACTCAATAAGGCGCTGATGGATGAGCTGACGGCGGTGCTCGATGACTGGGAGGTCGATGACGACGTTCATTGCATCGTGATTACCGGTTCGCCGAAAGCCTTCGCCGCCGGCGCCGACATCAAGGAAATGCAGCCGAAATCCTACATGGATGTCTACAAGGAGGACTTCATCACCGCCAATTGGGAGCGCGTGACCCGCTGCCGAAAGCCGGTGATCGCGGCGGTCGCGGGCTATGCGCTGGGTGGCGGCTGCGAACTCGCCATGATGTGCGATTTCATTATTGCCGCCGACAACGCGAAATTCGGTCAGCCGGAAATCAAGCTCGGCGTGATGCCCGGCGCGGGCGGCACCCAGCGCCTGACCCGTTTCGTCGGCAAGTCGAAGGCAATGGAAATGTGCCTGACCGGCCGCATGATGGATGCCGAGGAAGCGGAGCGGGCGGGATTGGTCAGTCGTGTTGTCCCTGCGGACACGCTTCTCGATGAAGCATTGAAGGTGGCGGCAAGCGTTGCGGACATGTCGCTGCCGATCTCCATGATGACCAAGGAAAGCGTCAATCGCGCTTATGAAACGACGCTGGCCGAGGGGGTGCGCTTCGAGCGCCGACTGTTCCATTCGATGTTCGCGACCGAAGATCAGACCGAAGGCATGGCTGCCTTTGTCGAGAAGCGGCAGCCGCAGTTTCGAAATCGCTGAAAATGGCCGGTTTTTACCGCGTTTTCACCGATTTTGGGCCTGTTGACGAACGATGGGTGGGCGCGTATAACCCCCGCTTTCGAGGCGCCAGCCCGTATATTCTTGTACCGGCAGCCTTTTCTTGAACGGCATTTCCGCGGGTCCGAAAAGGACCGGGCGAGACTAAAGGTCCGAAGATCGATGGCGAATACAACGTCCGCAAAAAAAGCAATCCGCAAGATCGCGGCGCGCACCGAGGTCAACAAGGACCGGCGCAGCCGCATGCGCACCTTCGTCCGCAAGGTTGAGGAAGCGCTGGCGAGCGGCGACAGGAAGGCAGCAGAAGTCGCGCTGCGCGCCGCGCAGCCTGAAATCATGCGCGCTGCACAGAAGGGCGTGATTCACAAGAACACCGCTTCGCGCAAGGTGTCGCGTTTCGCACAGCGCGTGAAAGCGCTTGCCTGACAGGCGTTTCTTGCGCGCGATCTGACCGTCAATCGCACGTATCCAGAGTGTGAAAATCCAAAAGCCCGCGATCGAATGATCGGCGGGCTTTTTCTTTGTGCTCGTTGCGTTTCATCGCGGGACGTCTGCATTGCATGCGCATGGCCGGCGAAAAAAATAACTCGGACCGCAGCGGGACTTGCGGGCGCGTCTGTATGTTTGCATTGCGATGGCCACAGGATATTGCGTGCGCGCCTGCCGTCACACATGCGAACTTTTTTTGACGGAAGCGATTCTTCCGCTTGCCTCGCCCGCCCCCAGCCGGTATGTTTAACAACCTCAGAGGGGCCCATCAATACTGTGTTTTTATAGTAAAAATCGAAACAATACAGTATTGATGTTTGCTCCTTCGGGAAAAAACAAGTATCCAAACATAGCTTGAGTGACGAGCAGGGGCGCTTCCGTTGTTGCCCCTGTCGGGGCTGTGTGTCCGAAATCGGGTTACGGGCAACAGGGTGTGGGGCGGCCATGGCGGACGGGGACGTTGTGCCGGAAGTGATCGGGAAAAAACCGGATGAATACGCCGGCGACGTAACGCCGGAAGAGGCATTCCGTGTGCTCGGCGCCGATCCTAGGGCAACGCTGGTTGATGTGCGCACCCGTGCCGAGTGGTCGTTTGTCGGCGTGCCCGACCTGTCGGGACTGGGCAAGGAGCCGATGCTGCTGGAGTGGCAGGTCTATCCGGCCATGGAGCGTAATCCGCGCTTTACCGACGATCTGTTGGCGGGACTCGGGGCGAATCTCAGCGATGCGCCGCTGTTCTTTCTGTGTCGTTCCGGTGCGCGCAGTCGTGCGGCGGCGATAGCCCTGACATCGGTCGGGTTCGGCCGTTGCTTCAACATTGCGGGCGGCTTCGAGGGCGACCTCGATGGTACCCGCCATCGCGGGGCACGCAACGGCTGGAAGGCGGCGGGTCTTCCCTGGGCTCAATCCTGAGTCAGGCCAAGGCCGAGAAGTGGCGGATCGGGATGTGGCAAGCCTCGAACGCAAGGAATAATCCGGTGCCGTCAGACGGACCGGGGCGAAAATGGGGCAAATCTTGTGAGCGAGAAAGACATGGGTTCATCTTCCGCGGAAAAAAGGATCCTGCACCGGCCGGAAGCGCGGCGGTTGCTGGACGAGGCGGCCCCATCGGTCGAAAGGCGCAGTTCCGCGATGAGCCTCAACGATCAGTGGCGCCGCGTCCGCGCGCGGTTGCAGGCCGAACTCGGCGAGGCAACCTTCAATAGCTGGTTCAAGCAGGTCGGGTTGATTGGCGTCGGCGACGGCCGCGTCACGCTGAGTGTGCCGACGCGTTTCATCCGCAACTGGATTGTGTCGCATTATGCGGACCGCTTGTCGAAGCTGTGGGCGGATGAGGATGAGGCGTTTGCCCGGGTCGATATTCTGGTGGCGGCGGGTGAAGCGAAGCCGAACGGCCACGCAGAGGATGAGCGCGATGTCCTTCCGACCGTTGTGCCGCTGCAGTCCGAAAGTCAGCCTGTCGCAAATCTGGCTCCATCGGGCCTTGAGGACGCGGGCGTCGGCGCGCCGCTTGATCCGCGCTTTACCTTCGACGCTTTCGTCGTCGGCAAGTCGAACGAGCTTGCGCATGCCGCTGCCCGTCGCGTTGCCGAAGCGACGGATGTCAGCTTCAATCCGCTTTTCCTTTATGGGGGGGTCGGCCTTGGCAAGACGCATCTGATGCATGCGATTGCCTGGGAAATTCGCACGCGCCAGCCGGACCGCAAGGTGCTCTATCTGTCGGCCGAGAAATTCATGTACCAGTTCGTGCGGGCACTGCGCTTCAAGGACACGATGGCCTTCAAGCAGCAGTTTCGTTCGGTTGACGTGCTAATGATCGACGACGTCCAATTCATATCCGGCAAGGATTCGACGCAGGAGGAATTCTTCCACACCTTCAATGCGTTGATCGACCACAACCGGCAAGTCATCATTTCGGCCGACCGTTCGCCTTCCGATCTCGAAGGTATCGAGGAACGCATCCGCTCGCGTCTCGGTTGGGGCCTCGCTGCCGACATTCATCCGACCGACTATGAGCTGCGTCTCGGTATCCTTCAGGCCAAGGCCGAGGAAATGATGCAAAAGAACGGGCCGGTGACCATTCCCGCGGGCGTTCTGGAATTTCTGGCTCATCGCATCGTTTCCAACGTGCGCGAGCTCGAAGGTGCGCTCAAGCGCGTCGTCGCCTATGCCTCCTTTGTCGGCCGACCGATCACGCTCGACATGTCGCAGGAAGTGCTGCGCGATCTGTTGCGCTCCAACGACCGCAAGATCACCATCGAGGAAATCCAGCGCCGTGTAGCGGAATATTACAACGTCCGCCTTGCTGACATGCTCTCGGCCCGTCGCGCCCGCGCTGTCGCCCGCCCGCGCCAGGTGGCGATGTATCTCGCCAAGCAATTGACCTCGCGGTCTCTGCCCGAGATCGGCCGAAAATTCGGCGGTCGCGACCATACGACGGTCATTCACGCCGTTCGGAAGATCGACGAACTCTGCCACCTCGATTCCGGCATCGAGGAGGATGTCGATCTGCTCCGGCGGATGCTCGAAGGCGGCCACGGCCCGAACTGACCGGGTTCGTCGGCAGCCCTCAAAAACCCCTTGCGAATCAGGGTGTTGAAGGGCAATCGCCAGACCACAAAATCCGTCGAAAAACGTGCATCGCGCGAACGATCTGGTATACTCGCGGCGCGAATTCCTGCGGAATTCCGGCAGCAGCCGGAATGCGCCGGGTGCGGTGTCCGGTTCTCGTGATCCGGGTTGTCCGAGCCGGCCGCGTCCGACCCCCTGTTCGCGAGAGTCCTTGAGGAAACGGCGCGTCTGCAGAGATGCGAGCGGCGTCCCCGGACACTCCGGAACAAATCTCCGATGAGGGGGGAAGGCCCGTATGACCTCGCGACAGGCAGGGACGGTGGACCCTTTGTTCCGCCATCCGCGATGCTGCAGAAGCCACAAGCGAACCCACCGGGGGACCGAAGAGAGACCATGAAGATCACGATCGAACGGGGCGCGCTGCTCAAGTCTCTCAACCATGTGCAGTCGGTCGTCGAACGCCGCAACACAATTCCCATTCTTTCCAATGTTCTGATCAAGGCCGCCGATGGCCAGTTGAGCCTGACGGCGACCGATCTCGACATTGAGGTGGTGGAAGCGATCGATGCCGATGTCGCACAGCCGGGTGCGACCACCGCGTCGGCCCACACACTTTACGATATCGTCCGCAAGCTGCCGGAAGGCGCGCAGGTCGAACTCTCGACCGGTACCGACGAAGGGCGCCTGCAACTGACGGCGGGCCGTTCGCGGTTTGCCCTCCAGTCGCTGCCGCAGGAGGATTTTCCAGCCATGGCGGCGGGCTCACTGCCACATCGTTTCGAGATACCGGCCGAGGCCATGCGTCGCCTGATCGACAAGACGCGTTTTGCGATCTCCACCGAGGAGACGCGTTACTATCTCAACGGCATCTATGTGCACGCCGTCGAAAGCGGCAAGCAGAAGGCCTTGCGGGCTGTCGCAACCGATGGCCACCGCCTCGCCCAGGTCGATTACGATCTGCCGGACGGCGCGTCGGGCATGCCGGGTGTCATCGTGCCGCGCAAGACGGTGCTGGAATTGCAGAAGCTTCTCGAAGGCGATACCGGTTCGCTTTCGGTCGGCGTGTCGGAGACGAAGATTCGTTTCGAATTTGGCGGTGTCGTTCTGACATCCAAGCTGATCGACGGCACTTTTCCTGATTACGGCCGCGTCATTCCGGCCGGCAACGACAAGATGATGCAGGTGGACGGCAAGCGGTTTGCCGAGGCGGTTGACCGCGTCTCGACGATCTCGACCGAAAAGTCCCGCGCCGTGAAACTCAATCTCGACGATGGAAAGTTGACGCTTTCCGTCACCAATCCGGACTCGGGCAGTGCGACCGAGGAACTGTCGGTCGCCTATTCAAACACGCCGCTGGAAATCGGGTTCAACGCGCGCTACCTGCTCGATATCACCGGTCAGATCGACGGTGCGGAGGCAACATTCGCCTTTGCCGATTCCGGCTCGCCGACGCTTGTGCGCGACAGCGAGGACGGTATGGCGATCTATGTTCTGATGCCGATGCGCGTCTAGGACCGAAAACAGAGGATCGGGAGTGCATCCTACGGGTGAGTTGATTGCTGTCGACCGGCCGACGGCTCATGCGCGTATCGGCCTGAGTCGGCTTGTTGTCACCGACTTCCGTTCCTATGCGCGCGCGGAGTTGACGCTGGACGGTCGGCCGGCCGTATTGACCGGTGAAAACGGTGCAGGCAAGACCAATTTGCTCGAAGCCATTTCGCTGCTCGCGCCGGGCCGCGGGCTGCGCGGTGTGCCCTATGCGGAGATTGCGCGCGATGGCGGTGCGGGTGGCTGGGCCGTTGCGGCGACGCTGGAAACCGCACAAGGGCCATTGCGCATCGGCACCGGCATCGAACCCGGCGCGGAGTCGGCCTCGCGCAGCCGTAGTGTCAGGATCGACGGGGAAGTTGCGGGACCGTCGGCTCTTGCCGCGCATCTGCGAACGGTCTGGCTGACGCCGGCCATGGACAGGCTCTTTCTCGACGGCGCGAGCGAACGCCGCCACTTTTTCGATCGTCTTGTGATGGGCTTCGACCCGGCGCATGGCGGCCGCGTCAACGCATACGATCGGGCATTGCGTGAGCGTAACCGCTTGCTGGCCGAGAATGTTCTCGACGACGCCTGGCTCGCCGGTCTCGAAACGCAGATGGCCGAGCATGGCGTTGCAGTTGCGGCCGCGCGTGTCGAAACGCTGGCACGGCTGCGCGGCGCATTGGAGGCAGCGGAGACGCACAGCTTTCCGCGCGCCGAGGTTGCGCTCGATGGTGCACTGGAGGCCGCGCTTGATAACGAAGCGGCCGTCGACCTCGAAGACAGCTTCCGCCGCGAGCTTGCCGCCATGCGGGCGCGGGATGCGGCCGCCGGACGCGCTCTCACCGGCCCGCATCGCACCGATCTCGCGGTTCGTCATGCGACGAGGGATCGCGAGGCGCGAAGCTGTTCGACCGGCGAACAGAAGGCGTTACTGATCGGTATCGTGCTCGCCAATGCGCGCCTGCTGGCTGCGCGTGGCACGCCGCCTTTGCTGCTGCTCGACGAAATCGCGGCCCATCTCGACGGCAAGCGTCGCTCGGCGCTTTTCGACGAGATCATCGCGCTGGGACTGCAGGCTTTCCTGACGGGCGCCGACCCGTCGCTCTTTGAGACTTTCGGCGCGCGGGCGCAGAATTTTCGCGTCGCGCGCGGTACCATCGAAAATGCCGGCTAGATTCGGCGTCAAGGGAATGAACAGGATGAGAAACGAGAACGAGACCCCCGATATCGACGCGCTGAAAAACCAGCTCACGCCACTGGTCGAAAGCGGCCTCTTCAAGTCGCGCACCGTGCTCGTCACCGGCGAGATCAATGACCGTCAGGCCCGCGCCGTTTCCGAACGCTTGCTGGCGATGGCAGGAGAATCCGACGATCCGATTACGCTGATCGTTTCTTCTCCGGGCGGCCACGTCGAATCCGGCGACATGATTCACGACATGATCAAATACATCAAGCCGCGTGTCCGCGTTTTGGGCACAGGCTGGGTCGCAAGCGCCGGCGCACTGATCTATGTGTCGGCCGACCGCGAAGACCGCTATTGCCTGCCGAACACGCGCTTCCTGCTGCACGAACCGCGCGGCGGCATCGGTGGATCTGCAACCGAAATCGACATTCAGGCGCGTGAGGTGTTGAAGATGCGCGAGCGCCTCAATCTCATCTTCGCCGAAGCGACGGGCCAGCCGCTTGAGAAAATTCTCAAGGACACCAATCGCGATCACTGGATGAACGCTGAGGAAGCGAAGGAATATGGCGTGGTCGGCAAGATCATTCGCTCCGCCGCCGAAATGGCCTGAAACCCCGTCCCTGTGGGCGGGTGAAAGAATCCGAAGGAAGAAACAGATGTCTACGCCAGCCGACGAAGCGCCCGAGGAATATGGTGCGGAATCGATCAAGGTTCTAAAGGGCCTCGACGCGGTTCGCAAGCGTCCGGGCATGTATATCGGCGACACCGATGATGGTTCGGGCCTTCATCACATGGTCTATGAGGTCGTCGACAATTCGATCGACGAAGCACTGGCCGGCTATTGCGACGCGGTCAATGTGCGGCTCAATGCCGACGGCTCATGCACCGTCTGGGACAATGGCCGCGGCATTCCGGTCGAGATCCACAAGGGCGAAGGCGTGTCGGCGGCCGAAGTCATCATGACCCAGCTTCATGCCGGCGGTAAGTTCGACCAGAACTCCTACAAGGTCTCGGGCGGTCTGCACGGTGTCGGCGTGTCGGTGGTGAACGCACTTTCCGATTGGCTTGAATTGCGTATCTGGCGCGTCGGCAAGGAGCATCTGATCCGTTTCCAGCATGGCGTTCCCGATGCGCCGCTCGCTGTCACCGGTGAAGCGCCCAAAGCCGCCGACGGCAAACCCGTCAGTGGCACCGAGATTACATTTCATCCTTCGTCGGGCACATTCACGCAAACCGAGTTCGATTTCGCCACACTGGAGCACCGGCTGCGCGAGCTCGCCTTCCTAAATTCAGGCGTCCGGATCAATCTCACGGACAATCGCGGTGTCGAGCCGAAATCGGTCGACCTGATGTATGAAGGCGGTCTTGAGGCCTTTGTCCGGTTTCTCGATCGGACCAAGGCACCGCTGATCCAGAAACCGATCGCCATTGCCGCCGAGCGTGACGGCATTACGGTCGAAGTCGCGATGTGGTGGAACGACAGCTACCACGAGAACGTGCTCTGCTTCACCAACAACATTCCCCAGCGCGACGGCGGCACGCATCTCGCGGGTTACCGGGGCGCGCTCACGCGCGTTATCAACGCCTATGCAAACGAAAGTGGCATCGCAAAAAAGGAAAAGGTCACGTTGACCGGCGACGACGCGCGCGAGGGCCTGACCTGCGTTCTGTCGGTCAAGGTGCCCGATCCGAAGTTTTCCTCGCAGACAAAGGACAAACTCGTTTCCTCCGAAGTGCGGCCGGTCGTCGAGGGTCTCGTCAACGATGCCCTTTCGACATGGCTTGAGGAACATCCATCCGAAGCGCGCCAGATCGTCGGCAAGGTGGTTGAGGCCGCCGCCGCCCGCGAGGCCGCGCGCAAGGCTCGCGAGCTGACGCGCCGCAAGGGCGCGCTCGATGTGTCGAGCCTGCCCGGCAAGCTGGCCGATTGCCAGGAGCGCGATCCGGCTAAATCCGAACTTTTCATCGTCGAGGGCGATTCGGCCGGTGGCTCGGCCAAGCAGGCGCGCGACCGGTCCAATCAGGCGGTGCTGCCGCTTCGCGGCAAGATCCTCAATGTCGAACGCGCGCGTTTCGACAAGATGCTGTCGTCGAATGAAATCGGTACCCTCATCACCGCGCTCGGCACCGGCATCGGCCGCGACGACTTCAACATCGAGAAGCTGCGTTACCACAAGATCATCATCATGACCGACGCCGATGTCGACGGCGCCCATATCCGTACACTTCTGCTGACCTTCTTCTACCGGCAGATGCCGGAGGTCATCGAGCGCGGCCACCTCTATATCGCCCAGCCGCCGCTCTACAAGGTTCGTCGCGGTACCTCGGAGACCTATCTGAAGAATGAAAAGGCGCTCAACGACTTTCTGGCGGCGACCGGCATCGAGGACATGGTGTTGACACTTGCCGACGGTTCGCAGCGCGCCGGCCCCGACCTCGCCGACATCGTCTCGAAAGCGCGCGCCGTGCGTACCGTGCTCGACGGCCTGCCGGGCAAATATCCCCGCTTCGTCATCGAGCAGGCGGCGATCGCGGGCGCGCTCAATCCGAAGGCGCTTGCAGAAGAAGCGCAGGCGACAGAAGCAGCCGCCTATATCGCCCGCCGTCTCGATCTTCTCTCCGAGGAGACGGAGCGCGGCTGGACGGGCGAGACAACGGCCGATGGCGGGTTGCGTTTTGCCCGCGAAGTGCGCGGCGTGCGCGAGGAAGTGTCGATCGACGGGCCGTTGATCGCCAGCGCCGACGCCCGCCGTCTCGATAGCTATACGCCGCATCTGCAGGAGATTTACGGCAAGGCGGCGACGCTGCGCCGCAAGGATGAGACCCATATGATTCGCTCGCCCTCGCAGCTCTTCGACGCCGTTCTGGCCGCAGGCTCCAAGGGAAATTCCGTCCAGCGCTACAAGGGTCTGGGCGAGATGAACCCGGACCAACTCTGGGAGACGACGCTCGACAGGGACGCCCGCTCGTTGCTTCAGGTCAGAATTCGCGAGTTGGACGAGGCAGATGATCTTTTCGTCAAGCTTATGGGCGATGTGGTCGAACCGCGCCGTGATTTTATCCGCGAAAACGCCCTGAATGTTGCCAATCTGGACATTTGAGGCCAGCCGCTGCGCCTGATCGGGAGGCCGCCAAAGCGTTAACAACACGTTAACCATCGGTGTCTAGCTTCGGGACGAGTTCTCCGGTGCCTCTTGCGGCGTCGGGACAGCACGGCGAGGCACAGGTTCCATGGCATCCCGCAGGTCGGCAATGAAATCCGCGCGGCGTGATGCGGCGGATGACGGAGACTGGACCGTTGTCCGCATGGCCGGTCTTCGCCCCGTACGGCTCGGCGTTGGCGTCAATGCCCCGTTCGATAGCGAAGAAGGCGACAACGAGGATATGGCGCGCTGGGATGACGATGCGTGGGAAGATCGCGGTAAGCGACGCCTCGAACCCACTTTCAAGTCGGGTAAGAAGCCGGCGTCAAAGCCACGCAAGCCCGGGGTCAAGCCGGGTTTATCCGCAAAGAAATTGTCCTCCGGCAAGGAGCGGTCGAAATCGTCGCGCCGGCCGCCCGCGAGCAAATCCGCAGCGTCGCGCAAACGGGCGCCGGCCCGGCGTGCCGGTCTTCTCAGCGGCGTGTTCTACTACGGCGCGCTTCTGGCGTTATGGAGCGTCATCGCCTTTGGCGGTCTGCTTTTCTGGTATGGGCTCAATCTTCCCGACACCTCCGGCCTCTACAATGTTCGTCAGGCGCCGTCGATCTCCATTCGTGCCACGGATGGTCAGCTGCTGAGCCATCGCGGCGACCTGAAGGGCGGCTATACTCCGCTGGCCGATCTGCCGCCGCATGTACCGGCGGCCGTGCTGGCAACTGAAGACCGGCGTTTCTACTGGCATTTTGGTGTCGACCCTGTCGGCCTTGTCCGTGCGATGGCAGCGAACTATCGGGCCGGTGCTTATGTGCAGGGCGGTTCGACGATCACGCAGCAATTGGCCAAGAACCTTTTCCTGAAACCCGATCGCACGCTCTCGCGCAAGATCGAGGAAATGGTGCTGGCGGTTTGGCTCGAACTGCGATTTTCGAAAGAGGAAATCCTGACCCTCTATCTGAACCGGGTCTATTTCGGCGGCGGTGCCTATGGGCTCGAAGCGGCCTCCGAGCGGTATTTCAGGAAACCGGCTCGTGCATTGACCCTGCCGGAAGCGGCGATGCTGGCGGGGCTTCTGAAGGCGCCGTCGCGTTATTCGCCGACCAACGACATCGATCTCGCGCGCGGCCGCGCCGCCATTGTGCTCCAGAACATGGTTGCCGCCGGATATATCACGGCCGACGAGGCGCATGTCGCCAATGTCAGCCCAGCTTCGCTCGAAGGCTATGCGACACGCGGTTCGATTAATTATTTCGTCGACTGGGTGGCCGAGGC
>NZ_JBBECC010000190.1:0-11251 GCF_040882025.1 Parvibaculum sp.
TTTCTTCTCTGCGCCTCTGCGTGATACCTTCTTTTCTTTTTTCTTCTTCGCGTCTTCGCGCCTTCGCGTGCACATCTCCTGAAAGGCGTTAACGCCGCCAGTGATGGGCGATGAAATCGAGCGCTTCGGCGGCGCGCATGGGCTGGCCGAAATAATAGCCCTGCCCGTAGTCACAGCCCATATCGGCGAGATCGCGCGCCTGGGTTTCGCTTTCGGTTCCTTCGGCCACCACCTCCATGCCGAGATCATGCGCCAATGTCACCATCGAGCGGATGATCAGCGGCGTTTCGCGGTCGGACGACATGCCGGCCACGAATGAGCGGTCGACCTTCAGCGTGTCGAAGGGAAAGCGCTGCAGGTAGCTCAGGCTCGAATAGCCGGTGCCGAAATCGTCGAGCGACAGGCCGGCGCCGAGCGCCTTGAGGCGCGTCAGCATGGTGGCGGCGAATTCGGGGTTCTCCATCACCAGCGATTCCGTCACTTCGAGCTTCAGCGTGCCGCGCTCGATGTCGATCCTGTTCAGCACGCGCTTCACGTCGTCGATCAGATCGTGCCGCAGCAATTGACGGCTCGAGACGTTGACGCTGGCGAAAAGCGGACGCTCCATCGGAAAGAGCTTCTGCCAGGTCGCCAGTTCCTCGCTGGCGGCGCGCAGCGCGAAGCGGCCGATTTCGGTGATGACGCCGAGTTCTTCCGCCAGCGGCACGAAAGTGTCGGGCGCCAGCAGGCCGTCCTTCGGGTGGTTCCAGCGGATCAGCGCCTCGAAGCCGCGGACGCTGCCATCGACGAGCGACATGATCGGCTGATAGTAGAGTTCCATTTCCTTGCGCTCGAGCGCGTGGCGCAGACCGGTTTCGAGGGTCAGGTGATCGTCGGTTTCGGCGCGCATCGCCGGCTCGAAGAGTTCGATCCGCGCCTTGCCGGCGCGCTTGGCGCGGTACATCGCGATCTCGACCTCGGTGAAAAGATCCTCGGGATTTTCGTGCGCGTCCTCGCAGATGGCGACGCCGATCGACGCGGTCGGATAGACCTCGTGCTCCGCCACCTCGATCGGCTGATGCAGAAACTCGCTCGCCTGTTCGGCAAAGGCATGGGCGTCGTCGCGCCGGGTGCGCGAGGTCAGCAGAACGGCGAAGGCATCGCCGTCGATGCGCGCGACCGTGTCGTCCTGCGTGACGAGCGATTCCAGCCGCCGCGCAATCGCGATCAGGAGCGCATCGCCGCCCGAATGGCCGAGGCTGTCATTGACGGTCTTGAAGCGGTCGAGATCGATCAACAGGATCGCCGCGCGGGGACGGTCGATCAGGTCCGGGCGGCGGATGGCGCGTTCGAGGCGGTCCATGAAGAGGGCGCGGTTGGGCAGGCCCGTCAGGCTGTCATGGACGCTGTCGTGCAGGAGCCGCTCCTCGGCGGTCTTGCGCGCGGTGATGTCGCGCACCGTGCCGATGCAGCGCGCCGTGCCGGTGTCGGCGGCGGCGACGCAACTGGCGCTGAGCGCCACCCAGCGGAAAACGCCGTCGGAATGGCGCATCCGGAATTCGAGCGTGAAGGCGACATTGCCGCGATGGAAATAGGCGTTGAGCGCGGTGCGATAGGTTTCGCGGTCGGCCGGGTGCATGTGTTCGCGCCAGAGCAGCTCGTTGCCGTCGAGCGTGCCGGCGTCGAGCCCCAGCATCGCCTCGACCGAGGGCGAGACATAGAGCCGGTCGTTGGTCGCGTCCCAGTCCCAGACGCCCATGCGCGCGCCCGAAAGCGCAAAGGCGTTGCGCTGCTCGCTGCGGAGCGTGCCGAGATCGGCGCGGCGGCGGCCGCCCTGGGCGTGATAGGCGGCGGCGAAGGCAAAAAGCGTCAGGGCGGCGGTCATCAGCCCGCCGGCGAAGGTCGTGCCGACAAAGACACCCGCCATCCAGCCCGCGGCATGAAGCGCGGCGACGAGGCCGGCAAAACCGAAGAGCACCGCGCCCGGAATGAGAAGCTGGGCCGGGCGGACGCCGCGCAGCGCCGCCATCACGATGAGCGGCACGCCGGCGATCACCGCGACCGCCAAAAGCCCGCGCACATAAAAGGCGCCGAGCGGCACGCTCAGGAGCGCCAGCGGAATGCCGGCCAGGGCGGCAAAGGACATCAGGCGCGCGATGCGCGAGGGCCAATGCGCGAGGCGCTCGAGATCGAGAAAGAAACGTTCGAGCGCGAAGACGGCGGCGGCGAAAAGCGCCAGCGCCGATGTGCGCAGCGTCATGTCCCAGCGGGAGCCGAGATCGAGAAGCGCGGCGGCATAGCCGAACTCGGTCAGCAGAACCAGAAAGCCCGTGGCAAGAAGGGCCGCCGTCGCGCGGGCGGCGGCGATGCGCGTCAGGATCGCCAGCGCCGAAAGATAGACCGCGAAAGCCGCAACCACGGCGAGCATGCCGCCCTCGACCAGCGCCAGCCGGCGCATGAAGGCGTCCCATGCATCGGCATGCCAGAGATAAAGGCCGGATGGCGGGTCTTCGGCGTGAAGCGCGACGGTGAGGCTCGATTGGGCATCGGCCGAGACCGTGAAGACCGAAAAGCCGCGCCGCCCGCCGGCGGGGACCGGCAGCGGATCGGCGCCGCCCGCCGTAACCGCCCTGTCGACCGGGCCGCGCGGCAGCGGCCAGAAGAGATTGGCAAGGCCCGCGCCGCGTTCGTCGGCAACGAGAAGCCGCGTCACCTCCGCCTCGGCGCGATTGCGGAGCGCAACGGCGAGCCATGTGCCGGCCGCGCCATCGCCATCGGAGAGGATGACGGTGCCGTCCACCATCGTGCCTTCGTCGATTTCGGCCGCTTCTTCCTCGGCCTCGTCGGCGATATCCGCCGCGCCGCTTACCGGCGGCTCGATGGTGAGCCGCCGCCCCGCGGCCTCGTAGCGCTCGGCATGCGGCGTCAGATCGACGACCGGCGCCCTGTCGTCGAAGGCCACGGCATCGAGCGCTCGCGCCGTGCCGGGCAAGGCGATCGCGAGCGCCAAAGCGGCGCCTGCGAGCGCACCGCACAGGCGCGCGTTCATTGAGGCCCCTCGCCGCATCAGGCTCACTCTCCCCTCACAAAATCACCGGCGCGGATCGTCGCGCAAAATGGCAAACACGACGTGATCGCGCCACATGCCGTTGATGCGGAGATAGCCCCGCGCATGGCCTTCCTCGGTGAAGCCGCATTTGCGCAGCACCGCACGGGACCGTTCGTTCTCGGGCAGGCAGGCGGCCTGCAGCCTGTGCAACTTCAATTCCTCGAACACGTAGGGAATCAGCGCCCTCACCGCAGCCGTGACATAGCCCTGGCCTGCATATTTTTCACCTGCCCAGTAGCCAAGCGCACAGGATTGCTGAACCCCGCGCTGGACGCCCGACAGCGTGCATCCGCCGACAAGCGCCCCATCCTGCTCGCGAAAGATGAAGAAGGGGTAGGCAAGACCCTCCCGGATTTCGCGCATGTACCGGCGCAGGCGGCGGCGCCAGGCGGCCCTTGTCAGGTCGTCCTGCGCCCATGTCGGCTCCCATGGCGTCAGGAAGTCGCGGCTGTCCGCCCGCAAGGCCGCCCAGTCGGCATAGTCGCCCGCTGCCGGGGTGCGCAGGTAAACGCCGTCTCCGAGGACAAGCGGCGCGGTTTCCGGCTTCGTGATCGAACGAAGAAATGCCATAGCCGGACGCGCCTCCCGCTCGCGACCTCAACTGGCAAATCTTGCCGCGATCCGATCGAAGGATTCAAGTCCGCCGTCCTTGCCGGAAAGCGGTCCGATGGCCGACAGCGCCATGTGCCGGCCGCCCAGAAGCCTGTCCGCATAGCGGCGGACGGCGGCGGCATCGACCGCCTCGACATGTTCGATCAGTTCGGCGATGGGCAATACGCGGCCGTGAACCGTGAACTGGCGGGCGATCTGCTCGGCGCGCGAAGACGAACTCTCGAGACCCATCATCAAGCCCGCCTTGATCTGCGCACGGGCGCGGGCGACCTCGTCCTCGCTCGCATCCTCACCGAGCCGCGCGATTTCGCCCGACAGGACCGGCACCAGTTCGGCCACGTCGTCGGGCGAGGTGCCGGCATAGACGCCGAACACGCCGGTATCGGCAAAGGACCAGGCAAAGGAGAAGATCGAATAGCAGAGGCCGCGCTTCTCGCGCACTTCCTGGAAAAGACGCGAGGACATGCCGCCGCCCAGCACGCCCGCAAAGACCTGCGCGGTGTAGTAATCGGGATCGGAATAGGTCGGCCCCTCGAAAGCAAGCGCCAGATGCGCCTGTTCAAGGTCGCGCTCGATGCGGCGCTCGCCGCCGGAAAAGCGCGCCGGTTCCGCGCCGTTGGTCACGCGGCTCGGCAGCGCACCGAAGCGGTCGCGCGCCAGCGCCACCAGCGCCCCGTGGTCGACGCCGCCGGCGCCGGCCAGCACCATGCCCGGCGCCAGATAGCGCTCGCTCATATAGCCCTGCAGCGCATCGCGGCCGAAGCCCGAGACCGTGTCGACCGTGCCGAGGATCGAACGGCCGAGCGGCTGGTCCGGATAGGCCGCTTCCAGCAGATGGTCGAAAACCATGTCGTCGGGCGTGTCGTGCGCCTGGCCGATCTCGGAAATGATGACGCCGCGCTCACGCTCGACTTCCTGCGGGTCGAAAACCGAATGCTGCAGGATGTCGGCCAGAATATCGACCGCAAGCGGCAGATCCTGCTTCAATACGCGGGCGTAATACGCCGTCGCCTCATGGGTCGTGTGGGCGTTGAGATAGCCGCCGACCGTCTCGATTTCCTCGGCGATGGCCAGCGCCGAGCGGCGCTCCGTTCCCTTGAAGGCCATATGCTCCAGCATGTGGGAAACGCCATGTTCGCGCTTGGCCTCGTGGCGCGCGCCGGTGTTGACCCAGACGCCGATCGAGGTCGTTTCCAGATGGGGCATGCTGTCGGTAACGACGGTCAGGCCGTTATCCAGCTTGGTCACTTCAACGGACATGGGCGGACTCCTTCAACGGTTACGCAGCAACAGAGCGGGCGCGCTCGCGGATAAACGCTTCGACCGCATTGAGGTCGTTGGGGAGCGCCGTCAGGCGCTCTTCCCTTGTGAACAGATCGGCCATGGCCGGCGGCAGCGCCGGGCGAATGCCGGTTGCCTCCTCGACGGCATCGGGGAACTTGGCCGGATGCGCCGTCGCCAGCGTCACCATCGGCACATCCACATCGCCCCGCAGTTTTGCCGCGACGGCAAGACCGACCGCCGTGTGGGGATCGACCAGCTCGCCGCTCGTCTTCAGCGTGGCGGCGATCGTCGCCCTCGTCTCCTTTTCGTCGGCGCGCGCGGCGCCGAACATGGCGCGGATCGCGTCGAGCCGTACGGCGTCGATGTCGAAGCCGCCCGATTGCGCGAGGCTCTGCATCAGCCGCGTCACCGCCGCGCCGTCGCGTCCGTAAGCGTCGTGGAGCAGGCGCTCGAAATTGGACGAAACCTGAATGTCCATGCTGGGGCTGATCGTCGGCACGACCTCGCCCACTTCGTACCGGCCGCTTTCGAGGGCGCGCGCCAGGATGTCGTTGACGTTGGTGGCGACAATCAGCCGGGCGACGGGCAGACCCATGCGCGCTGCCGCATAGCCCGCGAAAATGTCGCCGAAATTGCCGGTCGGCACCGAAAAGGCGATGGGCCGCGCCGGCGCGCCCAGCGCCACGGCGCTGGTGAAATAATAGACGATCTGGGCCATGACGCGGCCCCAGTTGATCGAGTTGACGCCGGCCAGCGAAACCTCGTCGCGGAAGCGATGATCGTTGAACATCGCCTTGACCAGCGCCTGGCAATCGTCGAACGAGCCTTCGATGGCAATGTTGTGGACATTGGCGTCAAGCACCGTCGTCATCTGCCGACGCTGGACCTCGGAGACGCGGCCTTTCGGATGCAAGATGAAAATGTCGGTCGTGTCGCGGCCCCTGAAGGCTTCGATGGCCGCCGAGCCGGTGTCGCCCGAGGTCGCGCCGACCACCGTGAGGCGGCGGCCGCGCGCCACCAGCACATGATCGAACAGGCGGGCGAGAATCTGCATCGCCACATCCTTGAACGCCAATGTCGGCCCGTGGAAGAGTTCGAGCAGCCAGTCGCCGGGCGCAATTTGCGTCAGTGGCACAATCGCGCGGTGATGGAAGCCCGCATAGGCGTCGACAAGCATCCTTTGGAGCGCCGCATCATCGATCGACGGACCGATATAGGGACGCATGACGCGGAAGGCGACGTCCTCGTAAGGCAGGCCGGCCAGCGCCTTAATCTTGCGTTCGCTCAGTTGCGGCCATTCCGCCGGCACGTACAGACCACCATCGCGGGCCAGACCCGCGAGCAAAGCGTCTTCGAAATCAAGCTCCGGAGCGGCGCCCCGCGTGCTGACGTACTTCACCATAATCTCCTGGAGCGCCAGCGCGATAGAGGTTCGCGGGCCGGTCGAAGCTACCCTATCCGGCCCCGGCGCGAGAGGCAATTGCGCTGACGAGGGAGCGGCGAAATGGCTGAAATTAACCTTTCCGGCGCCCGATCCGGCCCAGAGACCTGTGATAAATCAAATAGATAGAGATCAGCACCAGGCCCAGGCCAAACCAGGTCAGTGCGTAGTCGAGATGATTGTTGGGCAGGTCGACGCGGGTTCGGCCGGCCTTCGGCCAGGGACCCGACATCGGGTCCGGCTCGGCCTCGACGATGAAGGGAGCGACGCGCGCGAGGTCGAGATGCTCGGCCATTGTGGCGGGATCGCGCACCATCCAGATGTTGCGTGCCGGATCGTCAGCACCGTCGAAAAGTCCACGCGGCTGCGGTGTGCGGAGGATGCCAACGAGACTCACCCCGGCATCAGTCCGCGTTGCTTCGCGTGTCGACGGGTCCTTCATTGCCACTGGGACAAAACCGCGATCGACCAGCACGATGGCGCCTGTCTCACCGGCGAGCACAAGCGGCACGATGACCGCGTAGCCGGGCGCGCCGGTCTTCTCGTCTTGCGTGAAATAGTGCAGTTCCTGCTCGTGCAGGAACCGTCCCCTGAGCGACACACGCGCATATTCGAGCGCGTCTGCGTCGAGCGCCGGCCAAGTTTCGGACGCGGGCAGCGCGACCGGGTCGGCTGCCATGCGTTCTGTCATCGTTGCTATCAGATCGCGCTTCCAGGCGAGTCGCTCGACCTGCCAGAAGCCGAGCCCCAGCAAGACCGGCAGCATGGCCGCCGTCAGCAGCGTCGGCCAGAGCATCGGCCGGAAGAAGCGTTCACCAGATGGCGTCTCGCGATCCCCCGTCATTCCCGTTGCCGTCCTTCGCTCGCCTTGTGACGGAACTGCTGGGCGATCAGCCAGCCCTTGAGCGGGCGCAACAGCGCCAGCGGCAGCAGGATCGTGAGCGGCAACCAGAGCGCGGCGTGGACCCAATAGGGCGGCGACCATGTGAACTCGACCCAGAGGACGAGGCCGACAATGACGAAGCCCGCGATCATCATGATGAAAACGGCAGGACCGTCGCCGGAATCGGCAAAGGAGAAATCAAGACCGCAATGGCTGCAAGCCGGCGCCACGGAGAGGAAGCCGGTATAGAGCCGGCCCTTGCCGCAACGCGGGCAACAGGCCCGCAACGCCACGGCCGCCGAAGACGGTATCCCGCCGATTTCCTCGCTCATGAAGCCCTCACCAAGAGATAAGGGCGGCCCGCGCTGTCGCGAGCCGCCCCCCAAATTTTTCGCGCAGGTCGGCCGTGGTCAGTGAGAGACCGCGCCCGCCGAAGCCCAGACATAGACCGCGCAGAAAAGGAACAGCCAGACCACGTCGACGAAATGCCAGTACCAGGCCGCCGCCTCGAAGCCAAAATGCTGTTGAGGCGTGAAATGCCCTTTCATCGCACGCAGCAGGCAGACGATCAGGAAGATCGTGCCGACGATCACGTGGAAACCGTGGAAACCGGTCGCCATGAAGAAGGTCGAACCGTAAATGCTGCCGGCGAAGGAGAAGGCCGCGTGCTGGTATTCGTAAGCCTGCACCGCCGTGAAGACCAGTCCGAGCAACACCGTCAGCGCGAGACCCTGCACGAGGCCCTTGCGGTCGTCGTGCAGCAAGGCGTGATGCGCCCAGGTGACGGTCGTGCCCGAGGTCAGCAGGATCAGCGTGTTGATGAGCGGCAGATGCCAGGGATCGAAGACCTCGACGCCCTGGGGCGGCCAGTGGCCGCCGGTGAATTCGACGCGCGCGGCCTGGATTTCCTCGCCGGCGAACAGGCTTGCATCGAAAAAGGCCCAGAACCAGGCGACGAAGAACATCACCTCCGAAGCGATGAAAAGCATCATGCCGTAGCGCAGGTGAAGCTGCACCACCGGCGTGTGGTCGCCCTTGTGGGCCTCGCGGATGACGTCGCGCCACCAAGCGAACATCGTGTAGAACACGATGGCAAAGCCGATCAGCATCGTCCATGCAGGCGCACCGTGCATCCAGGTGACGGCGCCGATGGCCAGCACAAAGGCCCCGATGGCACCGACGATCGGCCAGGGGCTCGGATCCACAAGATGGTAGTCGTGATGTTTGGCGTGGGCGTCAGCCATGTCCCCGTCTCTCCAATTCGCGGGCGGCGCGTGTGCCGTCCGATCAGTCTATCCCAATTCACCGGCGCGGCCAGAGCGCACGCCCGACGCCGAAGCGAGCCGTCAGAGCGGACGGTTCGCCACATTGCCTCCAAGTTTCACAATCGTCACAACGAAGAACAGCACAATCAGCGCGGCCAGCGTCCATGCAATCGCCATGTTGCGCTGGCGGCGGCGCTTCAGCTGCTCCTCGGTCCAGACCGGCGTCGCGATCTCGTGGCGCTTGCTTTCATCTTCTTCGTTCACACCGGCCTCACAGCGCCAGGATCGGCTGCAGGGGGGCGAGGCCGAGCGTCTTCTCGGCCAGAAGCAGCGAGAAGACGAGAAAAAGATAAAGGATCGAGTAGGCAAAGAGACGTTTTGCGGCCTTGTCCTGCGCGCCGGCCGGGCTCCGCCAGAGGCTGAATGCCAACCACAGGAAGCAGGCACCGAGCGCGGCGGCCGCCCCGGCATAGAGCATGCCGGCAAATCCCAGCGCGGCGGGCAGCAGCGTCACCGGCACCAACAGCGCCGAATAAAGCAGAATCTGGCGCCGCGTCGCCGCCGCGCCGGCGACGACCGGAAGCATCGGCACGCCGACCTTTTCGTAATCGCCGCTGCGGTAGAGCGCCAGCGCCCAGAAATGCGGCGGCGTCCACATGAAGATGATCAGAAAAAGAACCACCGGCTCGATCGACAGCGAGCCCGTTACCGCAGCCCAGCCGATCATCGGCGGAAAGGCGCCGGCGGCGCCGCCGATGACGATGTTCTGCGGCGTACGGCGCTTCAGCCACATCGTGTAGACGACGAGATAGAAGAAGATGGTGAAGGCGAGCAGCGCGGCCGCCACCCAGTTTACCAGCACGCCCATCGTCATGACCGAGAAGACCGACAGGATCGAGCCGAAGGCCGCCGCCTCGCCCGGCGTCACGCGCCCGGCCGGAATGGGACGGTTTGCGGTGCGCGCCATCCTCGCGTCGATGTCGGCGTCGTACCACATGTTGAGCGCGCCCGAGGCGCCGGCTCCGACCGCGATGCAGAGCAGAGCCGTGAAGGCCAGGACCGGGTGGATAGCGCCCGGCGCGACCGCAAGGCCGACAAGGGCGGTGAAGATCACCAACGACATGACGCGCGGCTTCAGCAGCTCGAAAAAATCGCGCGCCGAGCCCATGCCGCCATCCGTCAGGGCATGCGCGTCGAAGCTTTCCGTGCTGATCGCTCTATCCGACATGGATCGTCAATGCCTTCATTGTCCCGATACGGCCGGGCGTCCGTCCCGAAAGGGACGCTCCGGCCGGGCGGACCCGGCCGGAGCGATTGTCACTTGATCCGCGGCAGATCCGCGAACTGATGGAACGGCGGCGGCGAGGAAAGCGTCCATTCGAGCGTCGTCGCGCCTTCGCCCCACGGGCTGTTGGACGCCTTCTCCTTGCGGATGAAAGCCTGCGCCACGCCGTAGAGGAAGATCAGGACGCCAAAGGCCGAAATATAGGAACCGATCGACGAGATGTAGTTCCAGTAGGCGAAAGCGTCCGGATAGTCGGCGTAGCGGCGCGGCATGCCCTGCAGACCGAGGAAATGCTGCGGGAAGAAGACCATGTTGACGCCGACAAACGTGACCCAGAAATGCAGCTTGCCCACGAACTCGGAATACATGTAGCCGCTGATCTTCGGGAACCAGTAGTACCAGCCCGCAAAGATCGCGAACACCGCACCGAGCGACAGCACGTAATGGAAATGGGCCACCACGTAGTAAGTATCGTGGAGCGCGCGGTCGACACCGGCATTGGCCAGCACCACGCCGGTCACGCCGCCGATGGTGAAGAGGAAGATGAAGCCGACCGCCCAGAGCATCGGCGTCTTGAAGTCGATCGATCCGCCCCACATCGTCGCGATCCACGAGAAAATCTTGATGCCCGTCGGCACTGCGATGACCATGGTTGCCGCCACGAAATAGGCCTGCGTATTGACCGACATGCCGACCGTATACATGTGATGCGCCCAGACGATGAAGCCGACGAAGCCGATGGCAACCATCGCATAGGCCATGCCGAGATATCCGAAGACGGGCTTCCGCGAGAAGGTCGAGATGATCTGGCTGACGATGCCGAAACCCGGCAGGATCAGGATGTAGACTTCCGGATGGCCGAAGAACCAGAACAGGTGCTGGAACAGGATCGGATCGCCGCCGCCTTCGGGCGCGAAGAAGGTCGTGCCGAAATTGCGGTCGGTCAGCAGCATGGTGATCGCGCCCGCCAGCACCGGCAGCGAGAGCAGCAGCAGGAAGACCGTCACCAGGATCGACCAGACGAAGAGCGGCATCTTGTGCAGCGTCATGCCCGGCGCGCGCATGTTGAAGATCGTCGTGATGAAGTTGATCGCGCCGAGGATCGAGGAGGCGCCCGCGATGTGAATCGCGAGGATCGCGAAGTCCATCGCCGGTCCGGGCGCACCGGAGGTCGAGAGCGGCGGATAGATCGTCCAGCCACCCGAAGCACCGGTGCCGCCGGGCGCGCCCGGCACGAACATCGAAATGACCAGGAGGCCCAATGCCGGCGGGAGAAGCCAGAACGAGATGTTGTTCATGCGCGGAAAGGCCATGTCCGGCGCGCCGATCATCAGCGGGACGAACCAGTTGCCGAAACCGCCGATCATCGCCGGCATGACCATGAAGAAGATCA
>NZ_JBBECC010000191.1:0-57917 GCF_040882025.1 Parvibaculum sp.
TGCTGCGTCGGCGACGACGACCAGTCGATCTATGGCTGGCGCGGCGCCGAGGTCGACAACATCCTGCGCTTCGAGAAGGATTTTCCGGGCGCCAAGGTGATCCGCCTCGAACGCAACTACCGCTCGACGGCCAATATTCTGGGCGCCGCCTCGGGCCTGATCGCCGCCAATGAGCAACGCCTCGGCAAGACGCTCTGGACCGAAGCCAACGACAATGAAGGCGACAAGATCAAGGTCGCCTCCTATTGGGACGGCGAGGAGGAAGCCCGCGCGATCGCCGAGGAAGCCGAACAATTGCAGCGGCAGGACCATCTGCTGCGCGAAATGGCGATCCTGGTGCGCGCCTCGTTCCAGATGCGCGAATTCGAAGACCGCTTCATGAATCTCGGCATTCCCTATCGCGTCGTCGGCGGCCCGCGCTTCTATGAGCGCGCCGAAATCCGCGATGCCAACGCCTATCTCCGCCTGATCGCGCAGGGCGACGATGATCTCGCCTTTGAGCGCATCGTCAATCGCCCGCGCCGCGGCCTCGGCGATGTGGCGTTGCAGACGATCCACCGGCTCGCCCGCGCCGAAGGCATCTCGCTGCTGCGCGCCTCGAAAATGCTGGTGACAAGCGAGGAACTGAAGCCCGCCGCACGCCGCGCGCTGGCCAGTTTCGTCGAAATGGTCGAGCGCTGGCGGGCGCTGGTGCCCGGCATGCCGCATACCGAGCTTGCCGAAATCGTGCTCGATGAATCCGGCTACACCGAGATGTGGCAGAACGACAAATCCGCCGACGCGCCGGGCAAGCTCGAAAACCTCAAGGAACTGATCCGCTCGATGGAGCATCACGAGACGCTGGCGGGATATCTCGAACATATTTCACTGGTGATGGAGATCGAGCAGAACGACACCGCCGACAAGATCAACCTGATGACGCTGCACGCGGCCAAGGGGCTCGAATTCGACACGGTGTTCCTGCCTGGCTGGGAGGAAGGTCTCTTCCCCCATCAGCGCTCGCTCGACGAGAACGGGCTGGCGGGGCTCGAAGAAGAACGGCGGCTGGCCTATGTCGGCATCACGCGTGCCAAGAAACGCGCCTATATTTCCTTCGCCGCCAACCGCCGCATTCATGCGCTGTGGCAATCCTCCCTGCCCTCGCGCTTTATCGACGAATTGCCGAAGGACCATGTCGAGGTAACCGAAAGCGCGATGGCGGGCGCCAGCTACCAGAATTACGGCCAGAGCCGCTTCGCGCAGGATTTCGCCCGCGACAGCAACTACACGAGCCCCGGCTGGCGCCGCGCGAAGGAAAACGCCGAAGCGGCCTCCCGCGTCCGCCCGCCCGCCTATGAGGCCCATGGCGAACTGGTCGCCACCAGCGATCCGTCGGCGGCCAGCTATAATACCGGCGAGCGCGTCTTCCACCAGAAATTCGGCTATGGCGAAGTGCTTTCGATCGACGGCAACAAGCTGACGGTCGATTTCGACAAGGCCGGCCGGAAGAAAGTGATCGACAGTTTCCTGGAGCGGGTGTGAGGTGAATGGGTCTGCCAGCATTCCCGATGGCATCAGCCAGACACAACAGTGTCATCCCGGCGAAAGCCGGGACCCATTGGTTCCCTCAGCAAGAGCGATTGCACGCAGCGCCGATGCGCGGCATGAAGCACTGCGGCAAGAGGCACTGCGAGTGGGCCCCGGCTTTCGCCGGGGTGACACGGAAGTTGTTGCACTGAGGGTGGCAACCTCACGATGACCACCCCGCTCTGGAAATTCTCCTTCATCGTGCCTTACGAGGCGGCCGAGGCGTTTTCGGAGGCGCTGGAAGCCGCCTTTGCGCCGGAAGCGCTGGCGGTGTCGACGGTCGAGGCCGAGCCCGGTAACGCACCGCTTGTCAAAACCGCATCCGACTGGAACGAGGTCGAGGCGCATGGGCGCTGGCGCGTCGAATGTCTCTATGCGGAAGAACCCGACGAAGCGGCGCTGCGCACGCTGCTGGCGCCGGTCGAAGGCGAAACCGGTGCGGCGGCGGAAGATTGGCGCATCGAGCCGCTGCCCGACACCGACTGGGTGGCGAAATCGCTGGAGGGGCTGGCACCGGTCCGCGCCGGGCGCTTTTTCGTCTATGGCCGCCATGACGCGGACAAGGTGCCGGCGGCCGCGATCCCGATGGAGGTCGAGGCCAATCAGGCCTTCGGCACCGGCCATCACGCGACGACGGCCGGCTGCCTTGAATATATCTCCGAACTTCTCGATGAACGCCCGCCCGTCAACGCGCTCGATATCGGCACCGGCACCGGACTGCTCGCCATCGCCATCGCAAAGGCGACGCATCGCGCGGTGCTGGCCTCCGACATCGACCCGGTCGCCGTCGAGGTGACGCGGCGCAATGCGCGGGCAAACGGCGTCGGCCCATGGATCAAGGCGGTGACGGCAGCGGGTTTCACCCATCCGGCGCTGGCAGCCGGCGCGCCTTACGACCTGATCGTCGCCAATATCCTCGCCCGCCCGCTGGTGAGGCTCGCGCCTGCTTTCGGCAGGCATCTGGCGGCGGGCGGCACGCTGATCCTGTCGGGCATATTGCGGACGCAGGAGAACATGGTGGCGAGCGCCATGGCGATGCAGGGCCTGCGCCTCGTCTCGCGCAAGCCGAAGGGCGACTGGGTGACGTTGAGGATGAGGGGGTGAGCCAATGATCCACGATGCGAAAGCAGAAGATGTCGCCGCGATGGTCGCGCTGATCGAGGCGGCGCGACGGCGGCTCGAAGAATGGCAGCCACAATTCTGGCGCAAGGCAGAAGCCAGCGCCGCAATGTCGGAAGGTTGGTTCGGCGTGCTGGTCGGGAATCCCGAAATCATTACACTGGTCAGCGAAACGGACGGAAAGATCGACGGTTTCCTGATCGCGATGCTGCAGGATGCGCCGCCGGTCTATTCGCCGGGTGGCAAGACCTGCCTGATCGACGATTTCGCGGTGGCCGGGGACGACCTCTGGCCAGGCACCGGCCGCGACCTGCTGCGCACGGCGTTGGCCCGCGCCAGGGACAAGGGAGCGACCCAGACGGTGGTCGTGGCGCCCGACGCCCACACCGCCAAGAAGGCGATGCTGGCGGAAGAAGGGCTTTCGATTGCATCGACATGGTGGACGAGCGCTCTCTGACCCCATTGCCCCGCCCCGCGGCGCAACTTACATTCATTCCATGTTCCAGACCTTTGACGACACCGCAAACCCTGCCCTTGGCATCGAACGCGCCGCGCGGCTGCGCGCCGAATTGAAACGGCGCGGGCTCGACGGCTTTCTCATCCCCCGCGCCGATGAGCATCAGGGCGAATATGTGCCGCTCCATGCCGAGCGGCTGCGCTGGCTGACGGGCTTCAACGGCTCGGCGGGGCTCGCCATCGTGCTGATGGACAAGGCGGCGATCTTCATCGACGGGCGCTACACGCTGCAGGTGCGCGGCCAGGTCGATATCGACACTTTCGAACCGCAACATCTGATGGAAGAGCCGCCGACGCGCTGGATCGAGGAGAATTTGCCGAAGGGTGCGCGGCTCGCCTACGACCCCTGGCTGCACACGATCGACGCGGTGGCCCGGCTTCGGAAGGCGGCCGAAAAGGCCAGCGGCCTGCTGGTGCCGGTCGATGCCAACCCGCTCGACACGATCTGGCTCGACCAGCCCGACCCGCCGACCGCGAAAATCGCGCCCCACCCGCTCGACTATGCGGGCGAGGCGGCGTCCGACAAGATCAAGCGGCTCGCCTCCGAACTGATGAGCACGGATGCCGACGCCGCCATGCTGACCATGCCGGACTCGATCGCCTGGCTCTTCAACATTCGAGGGCAGGACGTGCCGCATACGCCGCTGCCGCTCTCCTTCGCGCTGCTGCATGAGGACGGCCACGCCGAACTCTTCATCGACGAGCGCAAGCTCGACGATGCGGCGCGCGCCCATCTCGGCAATGTGGTGAGCATTCGCCCGCGCGACGAGCTCGGGGCGGCACTCGACGAACTCGGCCGCAAGAAAAAGACCGTGCTGGTCGATCCGACGACTTGTGCTTCATGGATCGACGACCGGTTGAAAAATGCCGGCGCCGAGGTGAAGCGCGGGACCGACCCTTGCGAGTTGCCGAAGGCCTGCAAGAACGAGGCGGAAGTCAAAGGCACCCGCGCCGCGCATCTGCGCGACGGCCATGCGCTGACGAAATTCCTCGCCTGGCTGGCGCGCGAGGCGCCGAAGGGCAGCGTCGACGAAATCGAGGCAGCGCAGCGGCTCGAAGGATTCCGCTCGGCAAGCGGCGAATTGAAGGATTTGAGCTTCGACACGATTTCGGGCGCGGGCGCCAACGGCGCCATCGTGCATTACCGCGTCACCGAGGGCACCAACCGCGCGCTGCAACCGGGCGAACTCTTTCTGGTCGATTCCGGCGCGCAATATATGGACGGCACGACAGATGTGACGCGCACCGTCGCCATCGGCACACCCGATGCCGAACAGCGCGACCGCTTTACGCGGGTTCTGAAAGGCCATATCGGCATAGCAACGGCGCGCTTTCCGGAAGGCACCTCCGGCGCGCAGCTCGACGCCTTTGCGCGCTTGGCGTTGTGGAAATCGGGCCTCGACTACGACCATGGCACCGGCCATGGCGTCGGTTCCTATCTGTCCGTACATGAAGGGCCGCAGCGCATTTCGAAAATGGGCCACCAGCCGCTGAAACCCGGCATGATCGTCTCGAACGAGCCCGGCTACTACAAACCCGGCGGCTTCGGCATCCGTATCGAGAACCTGCTGGTGGTGACGCCACCCGCCCCGATCGATGGCGGCGAGCGCATGATGATGGGTTTCGAAACGCTGACGCTGGCGCCGATCGACCTCGCGCTGGTGGAAAAGGATCTGCTGACGGCCGAAGAAGTGGCCTGGCTCAACGCCTATCACGCCAGCGTGCGCGAGGCGCTGGCGGACGGCCTCGACGCGGAGACGCGCGCCTGGCTGGAAACGGCAACACGGGCGGTTTAGGGTTTCGCCCGCAGCACCCGCAACCCCTGCCTCAGCTTCAGAGGCAGGCGCTCATAGAGCGTCTTGGCGGCAGGGCGCAGACGGGTGGCGTAGAGCCAGGCCGCAAAGCCCGGCCAGCCGATCACAAACCCGTAATCGCGCACTTTGACGCGGCGGTTCGACCAGGCGAGCTTGTAGGCGTCGGCGGGCGGCAGCGGATCGTATTCGCCAACATCCGCCGCATCGATGCAGGCGCGGATCGTGAATTCGGTGGCGACATTGCCTGGGCTGTATTTCGCAAAGTCCGGCGCGAAAGCGCCCATGAAGGCGTAGTGGACGCCGCCATGACGGAAACCGATTTCGACCGCCGCCGTTTCGCCGCCGACAGAAAGATGCGAAACGACAAGACCCGACCGCGCACCCGCATCGCCGGCGAGTTCCGTGAGGCAGGCCTCGAGACGGGCATCGATGAAGGCGCGGCCGAAATGACCCCGCCGGTCGAGCCATGCGCGCTTGAAGCCGAAACCGGCGCCGACCAGTGCCTGCGCGCGCTCGCCGGGTTCGACCATTTCGAAATTCATGCCGCCCAGGCTTTCGAGTTTCCGGATGCGCTTGACGTTGCGCTTTGCCGGCGGCCAGCCAGCCTGCGCGAAAGCTTCGGCATTCTCGAACGGCCGATGATCGAGCGCGGGCGCTTCGAGCGTCATGCCGATCCGGCGGCCGCGCCGGCCCGCCCAGCGCGCCACCGCGCTGTCGGCGCGCACGCCCCGGAGATGAAGGAAGGCGACATCGCCCCAGGCATCGATCTCGCGAAAGGCCGCCTCAATCCAGCGGTCGCGGTCCGGTCCCGCCTCGACGACGACATCGCCATATTGCCCGATCGGATCGCCCGCCCATGAAGCGACGCCGCCGAGCAGCCCGCACTGCACGGCAAGCGGCCAGACCAGCACAAGCCGTCCGTTGCGCCGGAGCGTCACGAGACGCAGTTCGGTCTGCGTGTCGCAGAAATGCCGCGCCCAGGCGAGATGAAGATCGCAGGCCTGAAAGGCGGTCGCCGTCGCCGAGGCGCGCGCCTCGAGCGCCCGCCATTCGGGCGCGAGCGCCTGCACCGCGGCTAGCGTGCGCAGCGTCGCGACGGTTACGGGCGAGGCCGGACGCGCCTCGAGACGCTCATCCGCCGTCGCGGCGCCCATCAGCCCGACCGCGTAGAGCAACTGGTCGAGCAGCGCCACCTCTTGCAGGATCAGCAAGGCTTCCATGAATACCCCGGACTTCCGGCCCCGGCGGCCGGAGAGTGAAACGGGGAATTTTCGCCCGGACCGGGTTAAAATCGTCTGACCATGGGAAGTGGAAACGGACACAAGTGCCGGCCCGGATGGGCAAACTTGACCGCCGGTATCTTTTCCGTAGTGTCGCCACGGGGGGCTTTTTACCGGACACTGGATCAGAGTCAGGGGCCCCGGCCGGGTCTGGAAGCGGGGGTCGAATGGACGAAGGCGCTGCGAGCATCCGGCAGGGCGAAGCGTGGGCGCCGGTCCTTTCATTCGAGGAACGGCTGAAACATGGCCTCTTCCCTTCGCGTCTCTACTTTGCCTATCGCGTTCACAAGGAATTGAGGAAAGGCGAGAAGGAGCTTCGACTCCTTCCCTTTCTCGCCGATGCCAATCGCATGGCGCTCGACATTGGCGCCAACAAGGGCGTGTGGACGCATGTGCTGCGCCGATTGTGCACCGAGGTGCATGCGTTCGAGCCCAATCCAAAAATGTTCGGGCTGCTCAAAACCGGCGCAGGCAGCAATGTGAGCGCCCATCAGGTGGCGCTCTCGAACGAGACCGGCGAAGCCGAGTTTCGTATCCCGAGAAACCGCAAAGGCTATTCGAACCAGGGAGGATCGCTCAGCAAGATCAAGGTGGCCGACAATTATGGCAGCCTGACCGTAGAAACGCTGCGGTTGGACGAATTGAACTTGCAAAATGTCGGCTTCATGAAGATCGATGTCGAAGGCAGCGAACTCCAGGTTCTGGAAGGAGCCGAGCAGACAATCCGGCGCGAGCGCCCCGTCATGGTCATCGAGATGGAGGAACGGCACACGAAGCGCCCGATCAAGGAAGCCATCGCGGTCGTCGAGGGTTACGGCTACCAGGCCTTCGCACTGGTCGACAACATACTGACGGATGTGCGGCAGATCGACCTCAACGCGCGTCATCGCGAACCGCGAACAATGGCCGACTACATCAACAACTTCATTTTTCTTCCCGCCTAGAGTCGTTCATCGTTTCACGGAAACGACGAAAAACGGGAACCGGCTCAGGCGCCGGCCATTTCCATCCATTCGTCCTCGGTGATGGTCTCGATGCCGAGTTCCTGTGCGCGTGTGAGCTTGGAGCCCGCCCCCGGCCCGTAGACGACGAGATCGGTCTTGGCCGAGACGCTGCCCGCGACCTTCGCCCCCATCTGTTCGGCCCGCGCCTTGGCCTCGGACCGCGTCATCCGCTCGAGGCTGCCGGTAAAGACGACCGTCTTGCCGGCGATCGGCGAACCCGTCTCCTGCTCGGGCAGCGGCACGGCCGTGACGCCGGCCTTCTTCAGGCCCGCCAGAACCTCGCGGTTGTGCGGCTCGTCGAAGAAGTCAATGAGCGCCTCGGCCAGCACCTCGCCGACGCCGTCGATCGACATGAGTTCTCCCCAGGCCGTGCTCTCGCGATCCGCCGCGGCACGCATCTGCGCCTCGAAATTTTCGAGCGTGCCGTAGCTGCGCGCCAGGAGCCGCGCATTGGTTTCGCCGACATGGCGAATACCGAGCGCGAAAATCAGGCGATCGAGATCGACCTTGCGCCGCGCATCGATGGCGTCGAAGAGGTTGCGCGCCGAGGTCTCGCCCCAGCCTTCGCGGTCCTTCAGCTTCTTGAGGCTCCTCTTGTCGCGTGCCTCGAGCGTGAAAATATCGTCGGGCCGCGCGATCAGCCCGTCGGCATAAAAGGCCGCGATCTGCTTTTCGCCAAGGCCTTCGATATCGAGAGCGTTGCGCGAAACGAAATGACGCAAACGCTCCACCGCCTGCGCCGGGCAGACAAGGCCGCCGGTGCAGCGCCGGTCGACATCCATCTTGCCGGTCTTCGGATTGACCTCGCGCACCGCATGGCTGCCGCATTCGGGGCAGGTCTCGGGAAAGACGAACTTCTTTTTCCCGCGCGGCTGTTCCTCGACCACGCGCACGATCTGCGGAATGACGTCGCCCGCGCGTTGCACCACCACCGTGTCGCCGGGCCGCACGCCGAGGCGCTCGATCTCGTCCTGGTTGTGCAGCGTCGCATTGGACACGACGACGCCGCCGACGGTGACGGGCTTCAACCGCGCCACCGGCGTCAGCTTGCCGGTGCGGCCGACCTGGATTTCGATCTTCTCGAGCACCGTCATCGCCTGTTCGGCCGGGAACTTGTGGGCAATCGCCCAGCGCGGCGAGCGGGAGACGAAGCCGAGACGGTTCTGCCAGTCGAGCCGGTCGACCTTGTAGACGACACCGTCGATGTCGTAGCCGAGCGTCGCGCGGCGCTCCTCGACATCGTGATAGAAGGCGATCAGTTCGTCCACGCTGCCGCAGCGCCGGAACAGCGGATTGACCGCGAAACCCCATTTGGCGAAGGCGCCGATGACGTCTTCTTGCGTATCGGCCGGCAGCGCCGAAACCTCGCCCCATGTATAGGCGAAGAAGCGCAAGGGCCGGTTCGCGGTGATTTTCGCGTCGAGCTGGCGCAGCGATCCCGCCGCCGCATTGCGCGGATTGGCGAAGACGGGCTTGCCCGCTTCCTTCTGCCGCTCGTTGAGGGCGGCGAAATCGGCATGGCTCATATAGACCTCGCCGCGAATCTCGACGACATCGGGAATATTCTTCCCCTTCAACGCCTTCGGTACGTCGACGATGGTCCTGAGATTCTCGGTGACGTTCTCGCCCTCGCGCCCGTCGCCCCGCGTCGCGCCGAGCACGAATTTTCCATTCTCGTAGCGCAGCGCCGCCGACAACCCGTCGATCTTGGGTTCGGCGGTGACGGCGAGCGTCTCGTCTTCCTTGAGGTTGAGAAAACGCCGGACGCGCGCGCAGAAATCGCGCACATCGGCATCGTCGAAAGCATTCGACAGCGACAGCATCGGCACCTTGTGGAGAACCTTGCCGAAGCCTTCGGCGGGCGCCGCGCCGACGCGCAAGGACGGGCTGTCCTCGCGCACAAGCTCGGGATAGCGCTGCTCGATCGCCTCGTTGCGCTTGCGCAGTTCGTCATAGGCCGCGTCCGAAATCTTCGGCGCGTCCTTGCGGTGATAAAGCTCGTCATGCTCGGCGATCTCGGCGGCAAGCCGCGCCAGCTCCTCGGCCGCCTCCTCCATGGTGAGGTGGTCGACAGGCTTCAGCCCGGCGCCCGTGCTTTCCTTGGCCGTCTCTCCCTTTTTTTCGGCCCGACGTGTCACGGATGGCTCCCGATCAGCCGGTCGGCGGCGGCGCGCGCTTCGTCGGTGACGGTGGCGCCCGCCAGCATGCGTGCGATTTCCTCGCGGCGTTCGCCGGCGTCGAGCGTTTCGATGCGCGTCGCCAGCCGTTCCGCTTTCGTCCGGCCGCCCGACCCGTTGGTCGCGCTTTTCGAAATGCGGAAATGATGCAGGGCCCGCGCCGCGACCTGCGGCGAATGGGTGACGACGATGACCTGCGCGGCCTTTGCGAGCTCGGCAAGACGCAAGCCCACCGCTTCGGCGACCGCGCCGCCGACGCCCGAATCCACTTCGTCGAAAATCAGCGTCGGCGCGCTGCCGCGTGAGGCAAGCGCCACCTTCAGCGCCAGCACGAAGCGCGACAACTCGCCGCCCGAGGCGATCTTGATGAGCGGCCCGAAGGGCGCGCCGGGATTGGTCGAAACGAGGAAGGAGACGCGGTCGATGCCTTCCGGCCCGCCCTGCGCTTCGGGCAGCACATCGATCCGCGTCCTGAACTGCGCCTTGTCGAGCTTCAGGGGCTTCAGCTCCTTCGCGACTTCGCGGTCGAGCTTCGCCGCCGCCTTTCGCCGCGCCTCGGAAAGTGCCTGCGCATGCGCCGCATAGGCCGCAGCCGCCGCGTCGGCGGCCTTGGCGAGCGTCATGCGCTTCGCCTCGCCGCCTTCGATATCGGCAAGCTGCGCGCGCAGCTTGCCGGCCAGCGCCGCTAGGTCGTCGACCATGACATTGTGCTTGCGCGCCGCCGCACGCAGCGCAAAGAGCCGCGTCTCGGATTTTTCGAGCCGCGCCGGGTCGAACTCCATCGCCCGCATCGCCTCGGCGATCCGCTCGCGCGCCTCGGCCGCCTCGTTGAGCGTCCGTTCCAACGCCTCGATGGCGGCATCGAGCCGCCCGCCCGCTTGCTCGGCAACGCGGGCAAGACGCCTGAGCGCCACGTTGAGCCGCGCATCGAGCCCGCCATCGCCGCTCAGCGCCTCGTCGGCCTCGATGAGGTCGCTGGCGATCTTCTCGGCATGCATCATCAGCGTGCGCTCTTCGGCAAGCGCCGTTTCCTCGCCGGCTTGCGGCTGCAGCTCGTCGAGCTCGCCGACGACATGGGTCAGGTAATCCTGCTCGGCCTTGGCGCGCGCAAGCAGCGCCTCGTGTTCGGCAAGCGCCGTGCGCGCGGCGGCAGCCGCCGCATGGAGCTTGCGCGCCTCGCCGACCTTGCCCTCAAGGCCCCCGAAAGCATCGAGGATCGCCCGGTGGCCGGAAGCGTCAAGCAGGCCGCGCTCGTCGTGCTGGCCGTGAATTTCGACGAGCTCGTCGCCCAGTTGCCGCAGCATCGCGATGCTCACCGGCTGGTCGTTGACGAAGGCGCGCGAACGCCCGTCGCGCGTCTGCACGCGGCGCAGAATGAGATCGCCCTCGGCATCGAGGCCGTTGTCGCGGAGAATGGCGCGGGCGGGATGCGCGGCGGGCACGTCGAAAACGGCGGTGACACTGCCCTGCTCGACCCCCTGGCCGACAAGGCCGCTGTCGGCGCGCGCGCCGATCGCGAGCCCCAATGCGTCGAGGAGAATCGACTTGCCGGCGCCCGTCTCGCCCGTCAGCGTGCACAGGCCCCGATCGAGCGTCAGTTCCAGTCTATCGATGAGAACGATGTCGCGGATGGACAGGGCGGCGAGCATAAAACGCGCCTTATGGCTGTATCTAGAAGACCGATGTGACCGACTGCCAGGTCCGGCTGATCCAGGAGTCCTTGTTTTCGACCGGCTCGAGGCCATAGCCCGCAAGCAGCGCGTAGCTGTCCTCGTACCAGTCGCTGCCGGGATAGTTGTAGCCGAGGATCGCCGCCGCCGTCTGCGCCTCGGTCTGGATGCCGAGCGCCAGATAGGCTTCGGTCAGGCGCTCCAGCGCTTCGGGCGTGTGGGATGTCGTCTGATACCGCTCGACGACAACGCGAAAGCGGTTGATCGCGGCGATGTAGTCATGCCGATTGAGATAGTAGCGGCCGATCTCCATTTCCTTGCCGGCCAGATGGTCCAGCGCAAGTTCGATTTTCAGCCTTGCATCGCGCGCATACTCGCTTGCCGGAAAGCGGCGCACCAGTTCGGTAAAGGCATTCACGGCGTCTTCGGTCATCTTCTGGTCGCGACCGACATCGGAGATCTGCTCGTAATAGCTGAGGCCGATCAGATAATACGCATAAGCCACGTCCCTGTTGCCGGGATGCAGCGAGATAAAGCGCTGCGCGTTGAGAATGGTCTCGTCGTACTGGTTGACCTGGTAGTTGGCATAGGCGCTCATCAGCATCGAGCGGCGCGCCCATTCCGAATAGGGGTGCTGGCGTTCGACCTCGTCGAACTCCTTGGCGGCCGGGATGTAGCGGCCTTCCTCCATATGGTCCATCGCCTTGTTGTAGATCTGCTCGACCGCACGCTCCTCATAGGGAATTTCATCGCTGGCGCAGCCGCCGAGCGCGGCAAGGGCGAGCGCGGCCGCCCCCGTCAGCGCGAGACGCAGGCCGAACGCGGGCCGGACGGCGGCGTTGCGGGAAAAAGACAGGCGAACAGAACTCATGCGGGCAACGTCCATTTGGTTCGATGTTCCGGAGCGGCGCCGGCATCGCAAGACGCGATTCGCCTGGCACGGGGCACAATCCCTGCCTGTTTCTATCTCAAGATGCGCCGGGAGGCCATAGCGGGAACGAGCGCCCGCCGGCAAGGCGAGGCATGCGTCCGGAGCCGGTTCAAGAGAAATTCCAGTGAGTCCGGGAGATCGGCGCTCAGTCGGCCGAAATGGCCAACATCTCGCGTTCCGCCGCATAAGCAGGCCGGGACGCTTCGACGAAATCGACCACTTCCCAGGCCGTTTCATCGGCCATCAAGGCGCACAGCACGCGATTGTTCATTGCATGGCCCGAGCGCACACCTTCGTAGCGGCCGAGCAGCGGCAGCCCCGACAGAGAGAGATCGCCCACGGCGTCCAGCAGCTTGTGGCGCACGAACTCGTCTTCGTAGCGCAGGCCGTCCTCATTGAGGATGTTTTCGCCATCGATGACAATCGCATTCTCGAGCGAGGCGCCCTGCCCGAGCCCGGCGGCGCGCAAGGCCTCCTGGTCCTTCAGGAAACCGAAGGTCCGGGCGCGCAGGATATCGTCGGCAAAGCAGGGATCGTACAAATCCGCCTCGATCGCCTGGCGGCCGATCACCGGATTGTCGAAATCGATTTCAAAGGCGAGGCTGAAACCATCGCCCGGCAGAAGCGCGGCGCGCTTCGCGCCGTCCTCGACGACGACCGGCTTCAGGATACGAATGGCGCGGCGCGGCGCATCCAGCGCCGTCAGGCCGGTCGCCTCGATCCGGTCGACGAAAACCTCGGCGCTGCCATCGAGAACCGGCACTTCATCGCCGTCGATTTCGATCAGCACATTGTCGACACGCAAACCCGAAAGCGCCGCCATCAAATGTTCGATCGTGCCGACCCGCGCACCGGCCGCATTGCCGACCACGGTCGACATCGTGGTCTCGACGACACGGTCATGACGCACCCGAATATCCGTCACGTCGCGACCGCCTTCGAGATCGATGCGACGAAAAACGATGCCGTGATCGGCATCCGCCGGACGCAGCGTCATGCGAACGGTCTTGCCACTGTGAAGCGCCGCGCCTTCGATGGCGACGGGCACCGCAAGCGTCATCTGCGGATAGGGCAGTGCCGCCGCGCGCCGCTGGCGCCGGACGGTCTCCAGCATGATCGTTTCAAATTCGGATTTACGCACGTGAAACACCTGAGAAGTCCCCCAAAAAAGACCGGCCGCCCATATCCAGCTGGCTTCGGGTAGGTTCTAGCAGTGTGTCAAAATCGTCTCAAATAACAGATTTTTACTGAATGTTACGTATCGGAACCGTGAGTTAACCGATTGACTCGAAAAGGAAAGCCCGCCCGCCGGCGCGAGAGCCGAAACGGGCGGGTTTACCGTGCAGAGCTGCCCCAAAATGGGCCGGGACAGCCGTTTTTTCAGTTGGCCTGACGACGCAGGAAAGTCGGAATCTCGAGCTGTTCCTCCTCATAAGACGGACGCACGAGACGGCTTTCGGTCGCCGGCGACAGGCTCTCTTGCGGCCTTGCAGGCTCCGCCGGACGCGCCGGTTCCGGCTTGCGCTGAGCGACGACCGGCTCGCGGCGCTGCGGTGCCGGCGCTTCCGAAGCATCCGGCTTGCGACGGCTGCCAGTCAGGCGTTCGAAGAAACCGGGTCCCTTTCGCGGAGCGCGGGACTGCTGCAGGGCAGCCGGCCTCTGACCGAGAAAGCCCGGGATGTCGGCCTTGCCGGTCTGCGCCCGGTCAAGATCGCCCGGAATGAACGGATGTCCCTTGGCCTCGGCACGAACCGCGGCGGCTGGCACGACCGGCGCCTCCATCTCCGCCTGCGGCTCCGGCTGATGCCGGGGCTCTGGTTTGTGGATGATGACTTCGGCCTCGTAATCCGCCGCATCGTAGCTTCCGCGAGGCGGCGCGGCCGGTTCGATGCCGAGATCGGCCTGAACCGCGGGCGCCATCCGCTCTTCGATGTGCTCGACCTGCGCCTGGACGGGATTGGCAGGAGCCTGCGCGGCGGCCGGCGCCACCCGGGTTTGCGCGACGACACGAATTTGCGCCGTCTGCGGTTCGGGGCGTGCCAGCGTCGCACCCTCCGCCTCGATGCCCGTCGCCACGACCGAGACGCGCATGCGGCCGTCGAGCGAACTGTCGAAGGTCGAACCGACGATGATGTTGGCGTCGGGATCGACCTCGGAGCGGATGCGATTGGCCGCTTCGTCGACTTCGTAAAGCGTCAGGTCCATGCCGCCGGTGATGTTGATGAGGACACCCTTGGCCCCCTTCATCGACACTTCGTCGAGCAGCGGGTTGGAAATGGCCGCCTCCGCCGCTTCGATCGCACGGTTCTCGCCGCTCGCCTCGCCGGTCCCCATCATGGCCTTGCCCATCTCGTTCATCACGGTGCGCACATCCGCGAAGTCGAGATTGATGAGACCGGGCTTCATCATCAGATCGGTAATGCCGGCGACGCCCGAATGCAGCACCTGGTCGGCCATGCCGAAGGCATCGGCAAAGGTCGTGTTCTCGTTCGCCACCCGGAAGAGATTCTGGTTCGGGATGATGATGAGCGTGTCGACATACTGATGCAGATCGCGAATGCCTTCCTCCGCGAGGCGCATACGCCGTGAGCCCTCGAACTGGAAGGGCTTCGTGATGACGCCAACGGTGAGGATGCCATGCTCGCGCGCCGCGCGGGCAATGACGGGAGCGGCGCCCGTGCCGGTGCCGCCGCCCATGCCGGCCGTGATGAAGACCATATGGGCACCCTGAAGGTGCTCGACGATCTCATGCAGGGCTTCCTCGGCAGCCGCGCAGCCGACTTCCGGACGCGATCCGGCACCCAGACCCTCGGTGATCGACGCCCCGAGCTGAATACGCCGTTCGGCGGATGACAGTGCCAGCGCCTGTGCATCCGTGTTGGCGACGACGAAGTCGACGCCTTCGAGACCGGCTTCGATCATGTTGTTGACCGCGTTGCCGCCGGCGCCGCCGACGCCGAAAACGGTGATCCTGGGCTTGAGTTCCTTTTCCTTGGGAACCGAAAGTTTGATGCTCATGTCAGCCTCCTGGGAGCAGTAGTGAAAATCCGGGTCGGTGTTGCCGCGCTTGTGTCTGGCGGCGGTTCGATAACCCGTCTTCCCGGCGGGCCTGCGAGCCGTCCCTGCCGCCGCCGGCAGGGCGCCCGTTGCGATTGCCCACTTCGTCGTCGCACATCGATGTTGGTGATGTGTCTCATCAGAAATTCTCCTTCAGCCAGCGGCTGAAGCGGCGGAACTGCCCGCCGGACGAACCGTTTTCGGTTTCATCCTCCGCGCCCGCCACGTCGAGCGGCGAAATCTGCGAATAGATGAGCAGACCTGCGCAGGTCGAGAAGGCCGGACCGCCGGTCGCATCGGCAAGGCCCGTCAACCGGATCGGCTGGCCGACACGGACCTGCTTGTCGAGCATCCGCGCGGCGAGTTCGCGCGCGCCGTTGAGCTGGCTCGCGCCGCCGGTCAACACCACGCGGCGCCCCGCCAGACGTCCGTAGCCGCTCGCGTCCATGCGGTCGCGCACCAGTTCGAACGTTTCCTCGAGCCGCGGCTGGATGATGCCCGTCAGCATCGAGCGCGGAATATGGTTGGCCGAATCGGCATCGCTCTCGCCGACCTGTGGCACATCGATCATCTCTCTCTCATCCGACGGGCTCGCCAGCGCACTGCCGTACAGTGTCTTCATACGTTCCGCATGGGCGAGCGGCGTCGAGAGCCCCCGCGCAATGTCATTGGTAATATGATTCCCGCCAATCGACACGGAATCGCAATAAACCATCGCTCCTTCGAAGAAGATGCCGAGCGACGTCGTGCCGCCGCCCATGTCGATGACGGCGACGCCGAGGTCCATTTCGTCCTCAACGAGGCAGGCGAGGCCGCTCGCATAGGGACTGACGGCAATGCCGGCGACCGAGAGGTGACAACGTTCGATGCAGAGTTCGAGGTTGCGCAAGGGGCCGCGCAGCGCACTGACCATATGAACCTCAACGCCGAGTCGCTCGCCGAACATACCGCGCGGATCGCGCACGCCGCGGCTGTCGTCGACGCTGTAGTTGGTCGGGATAGCGTGCAGGACGTCGCGGCCCTCGGGCTGGAAGTTGTTCTGGGCATGGCCGATCAGCCGGCCGAGGTCGCTGTCGCCGATCTCCCCTCCCGAGACCGACGCCTTGACGCCGACCGTCTGGCTCTTCGGCTCGCCGCCCGACACGCCGACGATCACATCCCGGATCGTCACGCCCGCCATCCGCTCGGCCGCGTCGACCGCAACGCGAATCGCTTCCTCGGCGGCGTCCATGTCGACGACGGCGCCTGCGCGTATGCCACGCGACACCTGATGGCCGATGCCGATCACGCGCACCGGCGCATGGCCGTTTGCCATCCGCCCCGCTTCGATCCGCGCGATGAAGCAGGAAATCTTGCTTGAGCCCACATCGAGCGCCGCAATCGTTCCCGAGCGCCCCGTCGTAACGGGCCGTCCCTGAAAACTCCGCGAGCCGAGACTGACCATATTCATGTATCGCTCCCAATGCCGGCCGCCCCGGGCCGGACAATGCCGTTCTTGTTCTTGATGCCGGCCGCGATGCCCTGCGCCGATCCGGCGCCCGGCGCCAGCTCAACCGACACCCGGTCCGGAAGCCTCAGATCGACCGCCATGATGTCGCGCGACAGAATGCGATGACGTGCGTCATGCGCCACGAGATCGGCCAGCGCCTTCTCGACGCCGCTTTCCGGCAGCTTGACGTCAACGCCGTTTTCGAGCCTGAGGTTCCAGCGCCGCCCGCTGACCCGCACAAAAGCGCGCACGCGCTGCAGCAGTTGCGGCTGTTCGGCCTGCATCAGTTTCAGCAGCGCCGGCGCCTCGCGCGGCGCGCCGAACCCGACGATGAAGGGCAGATGCGCGAATTCCTGCACATCCTCGTCCGTGATCGGCTGCCCTTCGGCATCGATGACCGACAGCATGCCGCCGCGCTGCCAGAGCGCGAACGGCGTCCGCTCCGTCACCTCGATGCGGATGGCATCGGGCAGGAGCCGCGTCACGGTTGCCGATTCGACCCAGCCCAGCCGCTCCACGCGCTGCCGCGCCGCCTCGGTGTCGAACCCGAAAATCGGATCGCCCCGCTTCGTGCCGGCAGCCTCGAGCAGCGCCTGCTTGTCGGTCCTCACGCGTCCTGTCACGGTCACGTCCTGGATGCTGAAACCCGACAGCGCCAGCAAACGGTTTGTCCGCTCGGCGAGCCCGTTGGCGCCCTCGGCCACATGCCCGCCGACGAACAGCCCGTAGAGAACGACGCCGGCAAAGAGCGCCGCCGCCCCGGCCGTGAACGGCCGCATCGGAAACTCGCCAGTGCCGATTTCGGCGAGCCAGCGTCCGACCGGTCCCTGCGGCCGCTGCGAGCGGCGCCCGAAGACGCGGGTCGAGGGCGTGTTGCGGCGCTTGCCCGGCGCGACCTTGCCTTTGGCACCCCGCCGCGGCGCGGCGCGAACGCCGGTGCGCGATACTTTCTTCATCGATCGCATGACGCGTCCTCCACCATCCAGCTGACGAGTTCGGCGTAGGAATAGCCGGCGAGATTGGCAAGCTCCGGCACCAGCGATGTCGGCGTCATGCCGGGCTGCGTGTTGACCTCGAGCAGAACGAGTTCGCCCTTGCCCGGACGCGTGTCGTCGAAGCGGAAATCGGCGCGGGAAACGCCCCGGCAGCCGAGTGCCTTGTGCGCGGCCAGCGTCACCCGCTGTACCTCGGCATAGGCATCGGCCTCGATCGGCGCCGGAATGACGTGCCGCGAACCGCCGGTCTGATATTTGGCCTCGTAGTCGTAGAAGGTCGTGTTGGCGATGATCTCGGTAACGCCGAGAACTTCCTCGCCCATCACGGCGCAGGTGAGCTCGCGCCCGCCGATATAGCGCTCCGCCATCACATCCTCGCCGAGGTTCCAGTCGGGCGATGTGAGCTCGGACGGCGGCCGGTTGTCGCCCGCCCGCACGATGAAGACGCCGACCGACGAGCCCTCGCTGACCGGCTTGATGACATAGGGCGGGTCCATCACATGGCCGAGCGCCGCCTGCTCGCGCGGCACCACGATGCTTTCGGCGACCGGCAGCCCGGCGGAACGGAACACCGCCTTGGCGCGCTCCTTGTGCATGGCAAGCGCGGAGGCGAGCACGCCGGAATGCGTGTAGGGCATGCGGAGAATTTCCAGCATCCCCTGCACGCAGCCATCCTCGCCCCAGCGGCCATGCAGCGCGTTGAAAGCGACATCGGGCCGCGCTTTCAGAAGCTGGTCGGCCAGATCGCGCCCGGCATCGATCTCGGTCACGTGATAGCCATGGGCTTTCAGCGCCTCGGCGCAGCCCTTGCCGGTGACGAGACTGACCTCGCGTTCGGCGCTCCAGCCGCCCTTCAGGACCGCGACATGCTTGGTCGAACTCATGCTCCGCCTCCCTCGTTGCGGACGCCGATGCGCCTGATTTCCCATTCGAGCGTGACGCCGCTCTGTGCCTTCACCCGCGCGCGCACGTCTTCACCCAGATCCTCGAGATCGACGGCCCGCGCCTCACCTGTATTGATGAGGAAATTGCAGTGGAGCTCCGACACCTGCGCCCCGCCGCGCCTGAGCCCGCGGCAGCCGGCCGCGTCGATCAGCTGCCACGACTTCAGGGCATCCGGATTCTTGAACGTCGAGCCGCCGGTGCGTGTGCGAATCGGCTGGGTCGCCTCGCGCGATGCCGTGATCTCGTCCATGCGCGCGGCGATTTCGGCCTTGTCGCCGGGTGCGCCCTGAAAAACCGCCTCGACGAAAATCAGATCGTCCGGCGCGCCGCAATGGCGGTAGCTGTAGCCCATCTCGGCATTCGGGAGCACATGGCGCTTGCCCGCCCGGTCGATGGCAACCGCTTCGACCAGCACGTCCTTGGTCTCGCGGCCATAGGCGCCGCCATTCATTTTGAGTGCCCCGCCGATAGATCCGGGAATGCCGCGATAGAATTCGAGCCCCGCAATGCCCGCTTCCTGCGCTGCGCGCGCCACCGCCACGTCGAGCGCCGCCGCGCCCGCACGCAGGCGATCGCCCGGCAGTGCCTCGATCTGCGCAAAGCCCTTGCCGAGCCGGATCACGACGCCCGCCACGCCGCCGTCGCGCACCAGCAGATTGGAGCCGACGCCGATCACCGTCACCGGTACATCGGCCGGACAATCCGCGAGGAACGCGGCAAGATCGTCGGCATCGGCCGGCCGGAACAGGACTTCGGCCGGGCCGCCGACGCGGAACCAGGTGAGCGGCGCCAGCGGCGCATCGGCCAAAAGCGCGCCGCGCACGGCCGGCAGCCGGTCGATCAGATGTTGAGCGGAAATGCGCGCGGCCATCATTTCCCCCTCCCCTTTTTCGCCGCCGCCGCATCGAGCGCGGCAAGCTGTTCGGGCAGCGCATTCGCCCAATAGGTGATGCTGCCTGCGCCGAGACAGACGACGAGGTCGCCCGGCGAGGCCGCCTGTGCGATCAGCGCCGGCAGCGCCTCGGGACTTTCGAGCGCCGTCACGTTGCGGTGGCCGCGGGCGCGCAGGCCCTCCACCAGCGCGTCGCGGCTCGCGCCTTCGATCGGCTTCTCGCCCGCCTCGTAGACATCGGCCACGATCACCGCATCGGCATCGTTGAAACAGGAGCAGAACTCGTCGAACAGACTGTGCAGCCGCGTGTAGCGGTGCGGCTGCACCACGGCGACGGTGCGGCCCTGCGTCGCCGAGCGCGCGGCCTGCAGCACGGCCGCGATCTCGACCGGATGATGCCCGTAATCGTCGTAAATGCTGACGCCGTTCCAGGCGCCCACATAGGTGAAGCGCCGCTTGACGCCGCCGAAGCTTTCCAGCGCCGCACGGATGCGTTCGTCGGTAATGCCCATTTGCAGCGCCACGCCGATCGCCGCCAGGCTGTTCAGCATGTTGTGCTGCCCGTGCATGGCGAGATGAACGCCCGCAAGCTCGCGCATTTCCCCGGTCTTGCGGTCGGTGATCGTGACGTCGAACGTGTTGAAGCCGTTTTCGACACGGATATTGGTGGCGCGGATGTCGGCCTGCGGATTGGTGCCATAGGTCACGATACGCCGGTCGCGCACGCGCCCGATCAACGCCTGCACTTCCGGATGATCGACGCACATGACGGCGCAGCCATAGAACGGCACATTCTCGACAAAGGCGAGGAACGCATCCTTCGCCACCTCGAACGAACCGTAATAGTCGAGATGCTCGGGGTCGATATTGGTGACGATGGCAATGGTCGACGGCAGCTTGACGAAGGTCCCGTCGGACTCATCCGCTTCGACGACCATCCACTCGCCGCCGCCGAGCCGCGCATTGGTGCCATAGGCATTGATGATGCCGCCATTGACGACGGTAGGATCGAAGCCCGCGCTGTCGAGGATCGCCGCGACCAGCGACGTCGTCGTCGTCTTGCCATGCGTGCCGGCAACCGAAACGCAGGAGCGCAGCCGCATCAGCTCGGCCAGCATCTCGGCGCGCCGCACCACCGGCAGGAAGCGGGCCCGCGCTTCCATGAGTTCCGGATTGTCGCTCTTGATCGCCGACGAAACGACGACGACAGCCGCTTCGGCAAGGTTCTCCGGCTTCTGACCGATAAATACCTTGATGCCGAGCGCGGCGAGCCGTTTGACATTGGCGCTCTCGGAAAGATCGCTGCCCTGCACCGTATAGCCGAGATTGTGCATGATCTCGGCAATGCCGCTCATGCCGATGCCGCCGATGCCGACGAAATGGATATTGCCCATGTCGAGAGGTGCCGGACGCATCATGCACCTCCGATCGCGAAATTGAGGACGCCCGGGCCGCCGGCCGTGTCCGCGGACCGCGCCTGCGTGCCGAGCGCGGGCAGCTCGCCGCGGCCGAGCCGCTCGACGAGATCGGCAAGATCGCGCACGGCGTTGGGTTGGCCTTGGGCCTGCGCCGCGCGCGCAGCGGCAGCAAGGCGCGACGGATCGGCCAGCAAGGATGTCAGCATGGTCGCCAGCGCCTCTTCGGTGAAATTTTTCTGTTCGATCGCCCAGGCCGCGCCTGCGCTTGCCAGCTTTTCGGCATTGGCCTTCTGGTCGTTGTCGAGCGAGTGCGGCAACGGCACCAGGATCGAGGGCCGGCCGACGATCGCAAGCTCGCTGATGGTCGAGGCACCCGAGCGGCCGATCACGAGATGGGCCGCCACAATCCGCTCCGGCATGTCGTCGAAGAAAGAACTGAGTTCGGCATCGATGCCGGCGGCGGCGTAGATCGCGCGCACGCGTTCGATGTCCTCGACGCGCGCCTGCTGCACCACCGACAGCCGCCCGCGCAACGCTTCGGGAAGCTGCGCCAGTGCGCCCGGCACGACATCGCTCATCACCTTGGCGCCCTGGCTGCCGCCAAAGACCAGCAGATGAATGGGGTCCTGCCCCTCCGGCGCGGCATAGGGCCTGCCGGCGACTGCGATCACCGCGTCGCGCACCGGATTGCCGGTCAGCACCAGCTTGCCGGCGTCCCGAGCCTTGAGGAATTTCGGCGCATCGAAAGTGGAGGCGATGGCGCCGACATGAGACGCGACCAGCCGGTTGACTCGGCCGAGAACCGCATTCTGCTCATGCACGCAGACCGGGACCCCGCGCAGGATCGCGGCGGCGACCGGCGGCAGCGTCGGATAGCCGCCGAACCCGATCAGCGCGGCGGGCTTGATCCGGCCGAGAATGGCGAAGGAGCGAACGACGCCCGCAAGAATGGCGGGCGCCGCCCTCACAAGACCGGCGACGCCTTTGCCTGAAGGTGTGGCCGCCGGAACGGGATAGATGTCGGCATCGGGGAAGAGCCGGTCGAAACGCTGCACGCGCTCGTCGGTGATGAGCGCAATGCGGCGGCCGCGGCGGCGCAATTCCTGCGCCAGCGCCTGGCCGGGGAACAGATGTCCGCCCGTACCGCCGGCGGCAATGACGATCGGACCCTGCGGATGGCGCTTCATGCTTGCGCTCTCCTTTCGCTGGGTGGCGCGACATTGCTGCCCGCCCGGCGCCGCGTCAGCGCCAGCAACATGCCCATCGCGAGCGCAAGCGCCAGAAGCGACGAGCCGCCATAGGAAATGAAAGGCAGCGTCATGCCCTTGGCCGGAACGAGATTGAGATTGACCGCCATGTTGACGAGCGCCTGCAACCCGAACAGCGCCACAAGGCCGCAGGTCGCGAATTGCACGAAGAGGTCGCGCTCTTCCGCCGCGCGCCGGAGCGGCCGCACCACGATGAAGGCGAAAAGTCCGATGATCATCAGCCCGACGACAACGCCGAACTCCTCGGCCGCGACCGCGAAGATGAAGTCGGTATGGGCGTCCGGCAGAATCCGCTTCACCTCGCCCTCGCCCGGTCCGCGGCCGAAAAAACCGGCGGCATGAAAGGCGTCGAGCGCACGATCGATCTGATAGGTGTCGCCCGAGTCCGGATTGAGAAAGCGGTCGACGCGGCTCGCGACATGCGGCATCAGCGTGTAGGCGCAGACGACGCCGGCCAGCGCCAGCGAACCGAGCGAACCGATCCAGCCCCATGACAGCCCGGCCATGAAGAACATGGCGCCGAAAACCATCGTCACCAGCATCAACTGTCCGAAATCGGGCTGCAGCACGAGAATGCCCACGACCGCCGCATATAGCCCTAGCGCAATGCCGGTACCGGGAATGCCGGGGCTGCGCTGCCCCTCGGCGAAGAGCCAGGCGACGAGCACGACAAAGGCCGGCTTGACGAATTCCGATGGCTGGATGGCGAAGGGGCCGATCTGCAGCCAGCGATGCGCGCCCTTCACTTCCGGACCGATGACGAGCGTCAGCACCATCAGCGTCAGCGCCGCGACGAAAACCAGCGCCGCGAGACGCCGCACCTGCCGTACATTGAGCAGCGACACGCCGATCATCACGGCGAGCGCCGGCAGGAAGAATGCCATCTGCCGATAGACGAAATGGAACGGCGGCAGGTTGATGCGCATGGCGACCGCCGGGCTTGCGGCCAGCGCCAGCACGCCGCCCAGCACCATCAGACACACAAGGCCGAGCAGTGTCCACTTGTCGACAGTCCACCACCATTCGGCGAAGAGGCTGCGGTCGGTGCGCGCGAGACGGATCATGCGGCAGCCCCTCCCGTTTCGGCGAGAACACGCTGCACTTCCCGGCGGAAGAGATCGCCGCGCTCTTCGAAATTACGGAACTGGTCGAACGAGGCGCAGGCCGGCGAGAGCATCACGACGCGCATCTCGGCACCGTCGGCCGCCGCATCCTGCGTTGCCGCTTCGACGGCGCGCGCCAGCGTCCCGCATTGCCGGTAATCGACCTTGCCGTCGAGTGTCCGGGCAAAACTGTCGGCCGCATCGCCGATCAGATAGGCGCGGGCGATATGCGGGAAGAGGGCTTCGAGGCTTTCGATACCGCCTTCCTTGGCCTTGCCGCCGGCGATCCAGTAGATATGCCGGTAGGCGCCAAGCGCTTTCGAGGCGGCATCGGCATTGGTTGCCTTGCTGTCGTTGACGAAGCGGATACCGCCGCGCTCGGCCACGATCTCCATGCGATGCGCAAGACCGGGGAAACTCTCGAAAGCGGCGAAGATCTTTTCACGCGTATAGCCGAGCGCGCGGCCCGCCGCATAGGCGGCGGCGGCATTCTGCCAGTTATGCGCGCCGGCCAGCGTGCGCATTTCTTTCAGGTCGCCGGCCTTGATCGCCTGCATGCCGGCATTGTCGTAAAGGACGCCGTCGATCGCATAGACGCCGCGGCCGACCGTTTTGCCGACCGAGATCGGCACCACGGTCGCCGCGCGCCGCGCGCCGATGCCGGTGCAGATGTCTTTCGACAGCGCGTCGTCGATGCCGACAATGGCCGTGTCGCCTTCCGACTGGTGCGCGAAAAGCCGTGCCTTGATGGCGGCGTAACCTTCGAGCGTCCCGTGCCGGTCGATATGGTCCGGCGTGATGTTGAGCAGGATCGCGATATCGGGGGCAAGGCTCGGCGCGAGATCGATCTGATAGGACGAAACCTCGACGACATAGATCGTCGCCGGCGTCGGCGCATCGAGTTCGAGCACCGCCTTGCCGATATTGCCGCCGACCTGCGCCTCGCCGCCGCAGCGCCGGATCATGTGGCCGATCAGCGCCGTCGTCGTCGACTTGCCGTTGGTGCCGGTGATGGCGACGATCCGGGCGCCGGTGCCGCTCGCCGTCACCGCGCGCTGGAAAAGTTCGATATCGCCGATGACCTCGACGCTGGCCGCGCGCGCCGCGCGCACCGCCGCATGCGGCTCGGGATGGGTCAGCGGCACGCCGGGGCTCAGCACCAGCGCCGCGATCTCCGTCCAGTTCCAGCCTGCCATGTCCGTGATCTTGAATCCGGCCGCGGCCGCCTCGCTGCGCTTTGCCGTCGCATCGTCCGACGCCAGCACCGTCGCGCCGCCGGCTTCGAGCGCGCGCACGGTCGCGAGGCCCGACGCACCGAGCCCGAACACCGCCACCTTGCGCTTTGCGAAACCGGTTGCCGCGATCATCCCGTCACCTCAGCTTCAAGGTTGCGAGACCGGCCATGGCGAGCACGACCGAGATGATCCAGAAACGGACGACGATGGTCGGTTCCGCCCAGCCCTTCTGTTCGAAGTGATGATGCAGCGGCGCCATGCGGAAAACACGCTTGCCGGTCAGCTTGAACGAGACGACCTGCACGATGACCGACACCGCCTCGAGCACGAAAAGTCCGCCGATGATGGCGAGCACCAGCTCGTGCTTGGCGGCCACAGCCACCGTGCCGAGCGTCGCACCAAGCGCCAGCGAGCCTGTGTCGCCCATGAACACCATGGCCGGCGGCGCGTTGTACCAGAGGAAGCCGAGCCCCGCGCCGATCAGCGCCCCGCAAATAATAGCGAGTTCGCCTGTGCCCGGCACGAAATGCACCTGCAGATAGTCGGCAAAGACCGCGTTGCCGACGAGATAGACGATGAGCCCGAGGCTCGCCGCCGCGATCATCACCGGCACGATGGCAAGCCCGTCAAGCCCGTCGGTCAGATTGACGGCGTTCGACGACCCCACGATCACGATCGCGCCGAACACGAAGAAGAAGCCGCCAAGCTGCAGCAGTACGCCCTTGAAGAAGGGCACCGTCAGCGCCGTTTGCAGCGGTTCGTTGGCGACCAGCACCAGCGCCCATATGGCCGCGATCGCGATGATGAATTCGAAAAAGAGCTTCACCCGTCCCGGCACGCCCTTCGGCGAAATCTTCGACACCTTGAGATAGTCGTCGGCAAAGCCCACCGCGCCGAAACCGAGCGTCACCAGAAGCACGATCCACACATATTTGTTCGAGAGATCGGCCCAGAGCAGCACCGCCGGCACCAGCCCGACGAGAATGAGAAACCCGCCCATGGTCGGCGTGCCCTGTTTCTGCACGATATGCGTCTGCGGCCCGTCCTCGCGGATCGGCTGGCCGCGCCGCTGCCGCGACTTCAAGAGCGCGATGATGCGCGGCCCGAACAGGAAACTGATCAGCAGCGCCGTCAGCGTTGCCCCGCCCGTTCGGAACGTGATGTAGCGGAACACATTGAGCGCCGGATATTCGCCGCCCATGCTTCCCAGAAAATCGTACAGCATCCCCTATCCCCCCCTGTTGCGCCGGAGGCTGGCGCCGTCGTCGTCGCCCATCCCCTTGAGCATCTCGACCAGCGGCCCCATCCGCGAACCGAGAGAACCTTTCACCATCGCGACATCGCCGGGACGGATCGCATCACGCAGCAACGGCGCAAGCGCATCGGACGTCTCGGCATAGCCGCCCTGCATCGTTGCCGGCAGCGCCTTGAACATTTCGCGCATATGCGGCCCGCAGGCGAAAACAAGGCCGATCCCGGCCGCCTCGACATCGGCGGTGAGCGCGCGATGCATCGCGGTCGATGTGTCGCCAAGCTCCAGCATGTCGCCCATCACGGCGATACGCCGGCCGCTTCCCGCCGGACTGGCCTGGCCAAGCGCCGCAAGCGCGGCACGCATCGAGGCCGGATTGGCGTTGTAGCTTTCGTCGATCACCGTGAAGTCGCCGAGCGGCGCCGTGACGACATGCCGTTCGCCGCGTCCCTTTGGCGCCTTGAGATGCGCCATGGCGAGCGCCGCCAGCGCGAGGTCGGCGTCGAGCGCCTTGACGCAGGCCAGCACCGCAAGGCTGTTCATCGCGATATGGCGCCCCGGCACGGCGAGCTTGTAGGTCACCTTCTGGCCGCAGATCGTCGCCGAGACGCAGGAGCAATCTTCCTTCAGGGCAATCTTGTCGAGCCGCGCATCCGCCTCGGCGTGTTCGCCGAAGGAAATGATCCGCGCCGCGACGCGCGTCTCGGCCCGGGCGCGCAACCGCGCATAGTGCGGATTGTCGCGATTGAGGATCGCGACGCCACCCTCTTGCAGCCCGTCGAAAATCTCGGCCTTGGCGTCAGCGATCTCTTCCATGGAATTGAAGAAGGCCATGTGCACGGCCTCGACCGTGGTGATCAGCGCGACGAAAGGCTCGACGAGCTTCGACAGGGGTGTGATCTCGCCCGGATGGTTCATCCCCACTTCGAAAATGCCGAACCGCGTATCGGCCGGCATCCGCGCCAGCGACAGCGGCACGCCCCAGAGATTGTTGTAGGAGGCCGCCGAGGCATGCGTCGGTCCCTGCTCGGACAGCACGAAGCGCAATGCTTCCTTGGTGCCGGTCTTGCCGACGCTGCCGGTCACCGCGACGATGCCGGCACGCGCCCGCCGCCGTGCCGCGCGTCCCAGCGCATTGAGCGCGGTCAGCGTATCGGCAACGACGACGAGCGGCCCCGCCGCACGCATCTTGTCTGTCGGCTTCGACACGATCGCCGCCGCCGCACCCATGGCGAACGCGCCTTCGACGAAAGCGTGTCCGTCCGAATTTTCGCCCGCAATGGCGACGAAGAGATCGCCCGCCTGCAGCGTCCGGCTGTCGATCGAAACGCCCGTGGCGGCCCAGCTTGCGCCTTCGGCCTTGCCGCCGGTCGCCGCGATCGCATCGGCTTGTGTCCACAACGGCGTTGTCATGCGCCACCGCCGATCTTCCGCGCCGCCGCCGCAATGGCGTCGTGATCCGAAAACGGGATGACCTTGTCGCCGACGATCTGGCCCGTTTCGTGTCCCTTGCCGGCCACGACGAGCACATCCCCGGCTTCGAGCGCCCGCATCGCCGTTTCGATGGCCTGGGCCCGGTCGCCGATTTCGGTGGCGCCGGGGCACCCCTTCAGGATCGCCGCGCGAATGGCGCTCGCGTCCTCGCTGCGCGGATTGTCGTCGGTGACGTAAACCCGGTCGGCTAGCCGCGCCGCGATCTCGCCCATCTGCGGGCGCTTGCCGGCATCGCGGTCGCCGCCGCATCCGAAAACGACGGCGAGCCTGCCTGCCGCATGCGGCCGCATCGCCTCGATCACGTTTTCCAGCGCATCGGGCGTATGGGCATAATCGATATAGACGGCCGCGCCCGACGGCAGATGTACAGCCTCTTCCATGCGGCCGCGCGCGCCGGTGAGATTTTCGAGCGCCTTGAAGACCTGCGCCGCCTTGCCCCCGCAACCGATGACGAGACCGGCGGCCACCAGCGCGTTCGATGCCTGGAAGGCCCCCACAAGCGGCAATTGCACTTCATAGTTGGCGCCGTCATGCACCAGTTCCAGCGTCTGGCCCCGCGCCGTCGGCCGCGCCGCGACGAGACAGATGCCGCGTCCCTTGCGCCCGACCGAAATGATCCGGTGTCCGCGCGCCCAGCACAGCGCTTCGAGCTCCGCGGCTTGCGCGCTGTCGGCATTGACGACTGCGACGCCACCCGGCCCCATCACCTCGCCGAACAGGCGCAGCTTCGCATAAAGATAGTCGTCGAAGCTCGTGTGATAATCCATATGGTCGCGCGTGATATTGGTGAAACCGGCGGCGGCGAGCTTCACCCCGTCGAGCCGGTATTGCGCGAGCCCGTGGCTCGACGCCTCCATCGCGAGATGCGTCACACCTTCATCGGCCAGCGCCGCGAGTTCGGCCTGGAGCGCCACCGGATCGGGCGTCGTGAAGCCAAGCGGCCGTGTGTCCCTGGTCCGCTCGACGCCGAGCGTGCCGAGACTTGCCGCTTCCAGACCGAGCATCGCCCAGATTTGCCGTACGAAAGTTGCAACCGACGTCTTGCCGTTGGTCCCTGTCACCGCCGCGACGGTCCCGGGCTGCTTGCCGAAAAACCGCGCCGCCATAAGCGCGAGGCGCCGGCGGGGATTGCGCACCGCGATCACCGGAATGCGGGCCTCGACCTTGGCGCCTTGCGGCACCAGCAAAGCCGCCGCGCCCAGTTCCAGCGCTTGCGGAATGAAGCGGCTGCCGTCGAGTTTGGTGCCGGGCAGCGCCGCGAAAAGAAATCCGGGCCTGACCGCGCGGCTGTCCGCCGTCAGGCCGAGTATCTCCGTGGCTCCCCCTTCAGGGAGCGGCGGGAGGTCGGACCCCATCAACGCCGCAAGCTGCATATCTCCCATCATTCCCGTTCGCCGTAAACGCATACGCTCGTCGTCACTGCCCGCCCGCCTCGAAAGATACAAGCTTGGCTTCACGCAACATCTCCAGTTCCTGCGGCTTGGTCGCCGGGCGAAGCCCGAGCAACGGCGCCACCCGCGCCACGACGCGCGCCGTCACCGGCGCTGCGTTCCAGCCGGCCGTCGCATAGCCGAAGGTGTCCTTGGTCACTTTCGGTTCATCGAACATCACGATCATGGCGTAACGAGGATCGTTGGCCGGAAAGGCGCTGATGAACGACGTGATGAGCTTGTTGCGCGCATAACCGCCGTTCTCGGCCTTTTCGGCCGTCCCGGTCTTGCCCATCACCGGATAACCGGGCACATCGGCCTTCCGCCCCGTGCCTTCCGCAACCACCATCCGCAGCAACCCGCGCATCGTCTGGCTGACCTCGGTCGAGATCACGCGCGCGCCAAGCTGCGCCTCGTTGCGGCGCAGGAAGGTCGGTTCGACCTTGAAGCCGCCATTGACGATGGTCGCCACCGCGCTGACGACCTGGAGCGGCGTCACGGCGATGCCGTGGCCATAGGATGTCGTGATGGTCGACAATTCGGTCCAGGGCGCCGGCGTCAGCGGCGAACCGGCTTCCGGCAGTTCGATCTGCGGCTGTGTCAGCATGCCGAAGCGGCGCAGATACTCGCGGTGCACGTCGCCGCCAAGTTGCAAGGCGATCTTGGCCGTACCGATATTGGAGGAATGAACGAAGACTTCCGGCACGCTCAGCCAGCGGTTCTGGGCGTGGAAATCGTGAATCTTGAAGCGCGCCACCTGCATCGGCTGGCTCGCATCGAAATGCCCGTCGAGCCCGACCTTGCCGCTGTCCAGCGCGGCCGCCAGCGTCACCGCCTTGAAGACCGACCCCATCTCGTAAACGCCGAGCGTTGCGCGATTGAACCGCGCCGTTTCGGGCGCGGCCATCGGATCGTTGGGGTCGTAGTCGGGCAGCGAGGTCATGGCGACGACTTCGCCGGTATGCACATCCATGATGATGCCGACGGCGGCCATCGCCTTGAACTCTGCCATCCCCTTTTCGAGCTCGTCCGTAAGTGCGTGTTGCGCCTTGAGATCGATCGACAGCATCACCGTCCGGTTGCGATCGAAGCGCGGCGCACCGAACTCGTCCTGGCGGGCAAGCACGCGGTCCATGTAGCGCTCGATGCCGGCGGTCCCGTTATTGTCGATATCGACCATGCCGAGCACGCTGGCGCCGGTCTTGCCGTTCGGGTAGACGCGCTTGCGCTCGTTGCGGAAATCGAGACCCGGCAATCCGAGGTAATGCACGGCATATTGCTGGCGCGGCGCAAGATCGCGCTCGACCCACATGAAGGCGCGGCCGGACGCAAACTTCGCCGTCATGTCCGCGACATCGAGATCGGGCAGCACGGTCGCGAGCTGCCGCGCCGTTTCGGCGGGATCGATGATGCTGCGGCTGTCGGCATAGAGCGAGGCCGTGCCGATATCGGTTGCCATCACTTGGCCATTGCGGTCGACAATGTCGGGCCGCTGGATCGGCGCCGCGCTGTCGATCGCGGCAACGCGCGAACTGCCGTCGCCGCCGATGATCGCAAGCCCGACAAGCCGCGCGCCCACCAGCGCGAAGCAGGCGGCAAACACCGCAATGGCGAGCGTGATGCGGCGCTCCGACGGCGTGCGGCCGCGGCCCGCGCCTGAGCGCGTGGCCTGGCGCGGCTTGGCGATGGCATCGCAACCTGGAAGGAGAAAGCGTGTCTGCGAAGGGGTGCGGCGTCCGATCATTGGACCGACCTCCCGCCGCTGATACCTTCGGGCCTGGTGCCGGCATAACCGCCAAGCGGCTGCCGCCCCGACGGCGCGTAAAATTCATCCGCCATATGCGGCATCGGCACGTCCTCGAACTCGCCAATCTGGCTCGCCGTCAGCGGCTGCAATTCGGTGTAGCGCGCGGCAAGCTCCTGCAGCCGTTCCGGTTGGTTGAGATAGCTCCACTCGGCGCGCAGCACGCGAATGGCGTCCTGCTCGGCGGCAATCTGTGCCTCGAGCCGCCCGGCGGCACGGTCGGCGCTCTCGGCGCGGTACTTGATGTCGTAAAGGCCGACCGACAAGGCGATCACGGCGACGACGAGCAGCAGGTTGATGAACCGGATCATGCCCGCCCTCCTGTCGGCGAAAGCCGGTCGAGCGAGGGAACCGCGCGCAGACCGAGCGCGGCGACGTCAAGCGGCAGCGCAGGCGCGCTCGTCCGCTCGGCCGCCCGCAGCTTCGCCGAGCGCGCGCGGGGGTTGATTTCGATTTCGGCGTCCGGCGCCTTGCGCGCCTTGTGTTCGATTTCGTGGAACGACGGCGCCGCTTCGTCGCGCTCGGGCATGTGCCGGTTGGCGCGTCCCGCTCGCCCCGTCCGCGCAGTCAGGAAGCGTTTGACGGCGCGGTCTTCGAGCGAATGGAACGTGACGGCGGCAAGACGGCCGCCCTCATGAAGCAGCTCCTCGGCGCCGGCAAGGCCGCGCGCCAGTTCGCCGAGCTCGTCATTGACGAAAATCCGCAGTGCCTGGAAAGTCCGTGTCGCCGGATGGATGCGGTCCTGCGGGCGGCGCCCGATGACCCGCGCAACCGTCTCCGCAAGCTCCAGAGTCCGCTTGAATTCGGCCTGCGCCCGCGCCGCGACGATCGCCTTGGCAACGGCCCGCGCGCGCTTCTCCTCGCCATAGACGGCGATGATGCGGGCAAGATCGCCCTCGTCGAACGTGTTGACGACATCGGCGGCGGACGGCCCCTCGCCGCCCATCCGCATGTCGAGCGGTCCGTCCTGCTGGAACGAGAAGCCGCGTTCGGCCTCGTCGAGCTGCATCGAGGAAACGCCGAGATCGAGCACGACGCCATCGACCGTCGCGTGGCCAAGCGCCCGCACCAGCCGCACCATGTCGCCGAAGCAGCCTTCGATCAGCGTCAGCCGCCCGGCGAATTCCGATTCCAGTGCCCGGCCCCTGAGGATCGCGCTCGGATCGCGGTCGATCGCCAGCACGGCGCAATCGGCCGCACCGAGGATGCCCCGCGTATAGCCGCCCGCGCCGAATGTGCCGTCGACATAAATCCCGCCATCGCGCGGCCGAAGGACATCGAGGACATCGGCGAGCATCACCGGAATATGAGGGGCGTTGCTCCGGCCGCCGTCGCTCATCTGCCGCCTCCGTCCGTTGTGGGAGGCTGCGCCTTGAGCATGGCGCGGAAGCCCGGCACTTGCTTCTTCGCTTCGACGGCGAAGACCTCGTAAGCCTTCGGCTCCCAGATCTGGAACCGTTCACCGGCGCCCACGAAAGTCGCCTCGTCGGCGATGCCGGCCATCTCGCGCAGACCCTCCGGCAGGATCACGCGGCCGTCGGCATCGAACATCAGTTCGGCGCTTTCGCCGAGCAGCACCGAGGCCAGCATGTCGCGCTCGGTCGAGAACGGATCGAGCCGCGCCAGCATCTGGTCGATCTGATTTGAAAACGCCGGCCCGCAGCCCTCGATGAAACGGCCCTCGTTCAGCGGCGGAAAGCAGATGATCCCGTTGAAGCCCTGGGCGACCGTCACGGCGCGAAACTTCGCGGGCACGGATACGCGCCCCTTCGCATCGATCTTGTTCGTGAAACGCCCCCGGAACGACTCCATCGGCCCACATCTCCCCTCTCTCGGGCTGCTCCCTCCTGCCTGAGGGAACTTGTGCCCGCGGGACAGGCGGACGCTTTACGGGCGCGGCTTGGCCTTATACGGGACATCATGGGATAACATGGGATTTCATGGTCGTCAATGGGAAAGCCTAGTATTTTCGCGGTTTTCCGCCCCATTTTGACCCGTCTCAACTGTCTTAACAGATCGTTAAAACTGTCGAAAACTTGAGAACACAAGTAGAACATTTGTTCTCCTCAGTCATCGGGATCGGAGCCCGCGACACGCCGCATTCGCGCATGGCGCCGCGGCGGCACCGCGCCCGCTTTGTGACAGTTTCATGACAGTTTTTTGACAGAGGGGGTGTCAGATGGCCTGTAAGCCGGGTTCTGTGCCCTTGCGGGCGATGGCCATTCATCTGGGACGCCCGTTGCCGGACGCCTCAAGCAACCAACCCGGGCGGCGGCCCGGAAACGGGTTTCTCAAGCTAAGCGCCTGAAATGCCGCCCCTATTTGGTCTTGCTCCCGGTGGGGTTTGCCGTGCCGCGCCCGTTACCGGCCGCGCGGTGCGCTCTTACCGCACCCTTTCACCCTTACCTCGGCCCGAAGGCATGAGGCGGTCTGCTTTCTGTGGCACTTTCCCTGAGGTCGCCCTCGCCGGCCATTAACCGGCACCGTGTCTCCGTGGAGCCCGGACTTTCCTCTGCGCTTTCGCGCAGCAGCCATCCGGCCATCTGACCTGGATGAGATGGGCCTGAAAATCATCCGCGTCAAGACGCTTGCGGATCGCGCAGCCAATCCCGACATTGCCTGCAACGACAATCCGAACAGGGAGAAATGCAATGAAGGCCGCTGTCTATTACGAAAACGGTCCGCCGAGCGTATTCAAATACGAAGACGTTCCCGATCCCGAATGCCTGCCGCAAGGCATCGTCATCAAGGTCGAAGCGGTCAGCATCGAGGGCGGCGACACGCTGAACCGCGCAGGCGGCGAACTTGCCACGGTGCCGCACATCGTCGGCTACCAGGCGGCGGGAACGATCGTCGAGGTCGGCGCAGAGGTCACTCACCTCAAACCCGGCCAGCGCGTAACGACCGTCAATGTCCACGGCTCCCATGCCGAACTACGTTCCGTGTTCGCGCGCACCGCATGGGTGATCCCGGACAGCATGGACATCAAGACGGCATCTGCCATTCCCGTTCCCTTCGGCACCGCGCATGATTGCCTTTTCGAATTCGGCCATCTGAAAGCCGGCGAGACGGTGCTCGTGCAGGCCGGCGCCGGCGCGGTCGGCCTCGCCGCCATCCAGCTCGCAAAGAAAGCTGGTGCCACAGTGATTGCCACGGCATCGAGCGACGAGCGGCTCGAAGGCCTGAAGCAATACGGCATGGATCACGGCATCAACTACAGGACGCAGGATCTCGTCGTCGAAGCGAAACGCCTGACCGACAATAGGGGCGTCAACCTTGTCGTCGATCCCGTCGGCGGCTCGACCCTGCAGAAATCGATCCTTGCGCTCGGCTATCGCGGCCGCATCTCGATGGTTGGCCGCGCCGGCCGCGAGGACATGCGCGTCGATGTCTCGACGATGATGGGGGGCAATCAGTCGCTGTCGGGCGTTTTCCTCGGCGCCGAAATCTTCACCGACCGCGTCCACGACAACATTCAGAAGCTGATCGACGACATTGGCCGAGGCGACCTCAAGGTCGTTCTGGACAAGTCTTTCGCGTTGAAGGACGCGGCGGCGGCGCATGAATACATTGAAAGCCGCAAAGCCTTCGGCCGCGTGACGCTGATCCCCTAAGCCGCAACCTTCGCGGCATCGACAAGGCGGCGAAGGGTGGCGACGGTCGAAAGATCCGCCACCCCGTCGACCTTCTCCGGCCGGAAATGCCGCTGGAAGGCAGCGACGACGGCCTGCATTGCCTCATCGTAGCGGCCCAGAACTTCAAGCCCGTAGCCATAGTCCGCCAGCAAGAATTGAAGCTCGGCAACATTGTCGCCGCGGTCGCCGAGCGACAGCGATGGACCTTCGACAAGGGGTTCCGGCGCAACCCAGAGCCCGATCCCGGCGCGCGCCAGGCTCGCCCAGTCGAACCACTCGCCGGGATCGGCCTTGCGCGCCGGCGCGACATCCGAATGGGCAAGCACGCGCCTTGACGAAATCGGATGACGCGAGAGGACGTCGAGACATAGCGCCTCGACCGCCGCCATTTGCACATCCGGATAGGACGGCGAACCGAAATCGTGTCCGCCATTGGCGATCTCGATGCCGATCGAACAACCGTTGATGTCGCTCTCGCCGGCCCAGCAGCCGACACCCGCATGCCAGGCACGCAAATGTTCCGGCACCATCCGCGTGACGCGCCCGCTCTCATCGACGAAATAATGCGCCGAAACTTTCGCGTTCCTGTCGCATAACCGGTCAAGCGCCGCTTCGGCACTCGCCATGCCCGTGTAATGCAGCAGCAGGATATCAACCGCGCGTCCTTCGGGACGTTCGTCGAAGTTCGGCGAAGGCCGCTCGTCGCACGGGAAAGTCATCAGGGCCCAGTATCCACAATCCGCTTCTGGCGTATCGACACGATCAGAACGCCGGTCAGCGCGACCAGTGCGCCGACAAGCATACGCTCCGTCACCATTTCGCCAAGCAGGGTGACGGCAAAAAACACGGTGAAGACCGGCGCCAGCAGCGTCAGCGGCGCGGTTTGCGTCACCTCATAGCGCTGCAGCAGGTAGTAGATGCCCGCATGACCAACAAGGCTGGATGCGAACGCGACATAGAAGACGCCGGCCCATTCCATGAGGTTGGCCTCGACAAGCGCCTCAATCTGCCCCTGCTCGACCGCGAGCGAGGCGGCGATCATCAGCGGCGCCGCGGCGACTGCCACCCAGGCCTGCATTTCGAAAACGCCGACATTCCTGATTTGGCGTTGATAAATCGTACCCACCGAACCGACCAGCGCCGAGGCAACGACGAACAGAAGACCGTCGATATAGGTAAAGACCGCCGGGTCGAAGCTGATGACCATGACACCGGCAAAGGAAAGGATGATGCCGAGCCAGCGACGCCAATGCACCTGCTCCTTCAAGAAGACGATCGACATGATCGTCGCGAAGGGCACGCCAAGCTGGCTGGTGACGGCAACGACGGAAGCCGTGGACAGCGAGAGGCCGACAAAAAACAAACCAAAACCGACTGGTCCGGCACACAACGCGATGATGATGACCTGTTTCATCCGCCCTTCGTGAATCTTCAGGAACGGAAACAGCACCATCACGATCAGCGTGAAGCGCAGCGCCGCGAAAAGCAGCGGCGGAAAATGATCGAGCGACACCTTGGCCGCGATCAGCGCGAAGCCCCAGATGAAGTTGATGAGGACCATGAAGCCCAGATGGAGCGGTGTCATCGCGAATCCATATCTTCCGAAAGCCCCGTCCGGCCGGTGCCCCGCGGGCGTTGTTAGCGCAGCCCGAAGGCTGCGCATAGGGCCCGTAAGACCCCCTCTGTCATCAAACTGTCAAAAAACTGTCACATACGGCACGGCGGCAATTTTTTGGAGTGTTTTCCCGACCCACTTTCCCGGGTTAATTTATCTCCTACAGGCCCCTGGAAACGAGTTATCCCCGCCCGGTTGGCGGACGCACCCCCATTTCGGTGGCTTGTCTTTACTTTGACTATACTTGCGGAGAGGCCAGCCATTCACCCGATCGGATTCGCAACACGGAACCGATGTTCCGAGCGATCTCCAGCTCAGGCCGCGATGCCCCGCGCCCGAACAATCCTGTCATAGGCGACGTTGATCGCCGACAGCTTCTCGTTGGCAATGGTAACGAGCTCCTTCGGCACGCCGCGCGCGATCAGCATGTCCGGGTGGTTTTCCTTCACGAGGCGGCGATAGGCCTTCTTGAGGTCGTCGTCGGAAATATCGGGCGTGATGCCGAGCACGAGATAGGGATCGCCCTTTTCGTGTCCGAGATGGCTCGCCCGGATACGCGCGAACTCGATCTCCGAAAAGCCGAAAATATCGGCGACGGTGCGCAGATACTCAAGCTCCTGCGAATGGACATAGCCGTCCGCCTTGGCAATGTGGAACAGCGCGTCGAGCACGTCTTCCAGAACGGCGGGCTTGTCGGCGTAGATGCGCGCGACCTGGCTCGCATAGGCCTCGAAGCCCGCGACATCCTGCTGGGCGATCCGGTAAACGCGCTGCACGTTGCGCGCTTCCCCAGGCGGCACCTGAAAAATCTCCTCGAAGGCGCGCACTTCCGCATCGCTCACTTCGCCATCGGCCTTGGCCATCTTGGCCGACAGCGCAATGAGAGCGATCGTGAACACGACTTCGCTGTCCTGGAGTGCACGGTCGATGACGATATGTCCAGCGACCGCGCCCAGGAGCGCACCAAGAGGCCCACCGACAGCCAATCCGACGCCGGCGCCCGCGATTTTTCCCCAAATCGACATAGGCGCCAGCTTAGGATGTTTCGATCGCCTTCGCATCTGCGAAATACGAGCGACACCTTGCGGAAATCGGAGGCGGCCGCCCAAAAATGACCCTTTGCCTTTCCGTTTCCGCCCGGCCGGAGCCTGTGGCAGTTTGCCCGCCATGACGCATGACCCCCTGCCCGAAAACACAAATCCCCGGTGGGATTTCTGGATCGACCGGGGCGGCACCTTCACCGATGTGATTGGCCGCGCGCCGGACGGCAGCCTGACTGCAAGGAAGCTGCTGTCCGAGAACCCGGAACACTATGAGGATGCGGCGCTGCAGGGCATTCGCGACCTGCTGGGCGTGGCGGCGGGCGCGGCTTTGCCGGCCGGCCGCATCGGCGCGGTCAAGATGGGAACGACGGTCGCGACCAATGCGCTGCTCGAGCGCAAGGGCGAGCGCACCCTCTTTCTGACGACGCGCGGCTTCGCCGACGCGCTCGCCATCGGCTATCAGGCTCGGCCCCATCTCTTCCGTCTGAAGATCGAAAAGCCCGAACTCCTTTACGAGCGTGTGGCGGAAGTCGAAGGCCGCGTGACGGCCGAAGGCGAGGTGCTAGCGCCTCTCGACCAGGTAGCGGCGCGGACGGCACTGCAGGCGGCCCGTGACGACGGCATCCGCGCCGTCGCGATCTGCTTCATGCATGGCTACCGCTATCCGGCACATGAGAACGAGGCCGCGGCGATTGCCCGCGAAATCGGCTTCACGCAGGTTTCCGTCAGCCACAAGGCAAGCCCGCTGATCAAGTTCGTCTCGCGCGGCGACACGACAGTCGTCGACGCCTATCTCTCGCCCTTGCTGCGCCGCTATGTCGACGGCGTGGCACGCGAGATCGGCATTGATGACGATGAAACGCGGCTTTTCTTCATGCAATCTTCCGGCGCATTGACGGATGCCGCCCTTTTCGAGGGCAAGGATGCGATCCTTTCAGGTCCGGCCGGCGGTGTGGTCGGCGCTGCGGTGACTGCAGCCGAAGCGGGCTTTTCCCGCATCATCGGTTTCGACATGGGTGGCACCTCGACCGATGTCTCGCATTTCGACGGTGAATATGAACGAAGCCTCGAGACCGAAGTGGCCGGCGTCCGCATGCGCGTTCCGATGATGCGTATCCACACGGTGGCGGCAGGTGGCGGCTCGATCCTGCATTACGAAGATGGACGATTCCAGGCCGGTCCCGATTCAGCGGGAGCGAACCCGGGCCCGGCCTGCTACCGGCGCGGCGGCCCCCTTGCCGTCACCGACGCCAACGTGATGCTGGGCAAGCTGCAGCCCGACCTTTTCCCATCCGTCTTCGGCCCGACGCAAAGCGAGCCGCTGGACGCCGAAACCGTGCATGCAGGTTTCGCCGAACTCGCGGCGCGCATCGGCGGACGAACACCGGAAGAGGTGGCGGAAGGTTTTCTACGCGTCGCGGTCGAGAACATGGCCAACGCCATCAAGAAAATATCCGTCGAACGCGGCCATGATGTGACGGCCTACACGCTTTCCTGTTTCGGCGGCGCCGGCGGGCAGCATGCCTGTCTCGTCGCCGATGCGCTTGGCATGACCGCCATACATATTCATCCCTTTTCGGGGCTGCTCTCGGCCTATGGCATCGGCCTCGCCCGCATCGCCGCATCGCATGTCCGCGCGGTGATCCGCCGCTTCGATAGCGAATTGTCGGCAGAACTCGACACGGCAATCGTCGAACTCGCCGATGCCGCGCTGGCCGAGCTTGCCGCACAAGGCATAGAAAAGGCGCAAGCCCGGATACGGACGGTCCTGCATCTGCGTTACGAGGGCAGCGACACCACATTGCCCACCGACTTCACCTTGCGCGATCCACAAGCAACGATAGAAAGCTTCGAAACCGCGCATCGTGCCCAGTTCGGCTTCAGCTTTGAGGGCAAGACGGTCGTGGTGGAGGCGGTGGAAGTGACGGCGGAAGACACGACCCCGCCTCACCGCGACACGAAAAGCCCGGCGCCGGCGGCAACGGCGCCCGAACCGTACGACAGGCGGCGTATCCATAGCGGCGGCGAATGGCACGAGACCGATATCTTTCTCCGCGCGGATCTCGCCCCCGGTCACGAAATGGCGGGGCCGGCGCTCATCATTGAACCGAACCAGACGATCGTGGTCGAACCCGGCTGGCGCGCGGAGGTGACGGCGAAGGATCACATCGTCATGCGCCGCGTCGAGGCCCTGCCCGCGCGCACCGCCATCGGCACCGGCGCCGATCCGGTGATGCTCGAGATCTTCAACAACCGCTTCATGTCGATCGCCGAGCAGATGGGCGCGGCGCTGCAGAACACCGCCTCATCGGTCAATATCAAGGAGCGGTTGGATTTTTCCTGCGCTGTCTTCGACCGCGCTGGCGGCCTCGTTTCCAACGCACCGCACATGCCGGTTCATCTGGGCTCGATGGGCGCAAGCGTCCGCGCGATCATCGACCAGAACCCCGGCATGGGCCCCGGCGATGTCTTCGTGCTGAACGCACCCTACAATGGCGGTACGCATCTGCCGGATGTGACCGTGGTCGCGCCCGTATACGACGAGACGAGGACGACGCGGCTCTTCTATGTCGCGGCGCGCGGCCATCACGCCGATATCGGCGGCATCACGCCGGGCTCCATGCCCGCCCATTCGCGCAATGTGGAAGAGGAAGGCGTGCTGATCGACAACTTCCGCATTGTCGAGCGCGGTCGCCTGCACGAGGAGGAGCTGCGCAAACTGCTGACGGGCGGCAAATATCCGGCGCGCAATCCCGAGCAGAACATCGCCGATCTTCGCGCCCAGATCGCGGCCTGCGAAAAGGGCACGCAGGAGCTGCGCCGCATGGTGGCCGAATTCGGCCTCGATGTGGTCGAGGCCTACATGACCCATGTGCAGGACAATGCCGAGGAGAATGTGCGCCGTGTGATCGGGCGGCTGAAAGATGCAAGCTTCGAGCAGAAAATGGATGATGGCTCCGTCATCCGTGTGAAAGTGACGGTCGACCGCGAAGCACGCACCGCCCGGATCGACTTCACCGGCACGAGTGCGGAACTCGCCACCAATCTCAATGCCCCATCCGCCGTTGCCCGGGCGGCGGTTCTCTATGTTTTCCGCTGCATGGTGGATGACGACATTCCATTGAATGAAGGCTGCCTGAAACCGATCGAAATCGTCATTCCCGAAGGCTCGATGCTCACACCCCGCTATCCGGCGGCCGTCGTCGGCGGCAATGTCGAGACGAGCCAGGCGGTAACGGACGCGCTGTTTGGCGCCTTCGGCGCAATGGCCTCCGCCCAGGGCACCATGAACAACCTCACCTTCGGCAACGACCGCCATCAATATTACGAAACGATTGCCGGTGGCGCGGGCGCCGGACCCGGTTTCGACGGCGCCGATGCCGTGCAGACGCACATGACGAATTCACGCCTCACTGACCCGGAGGTGCTCGAATGGCGCTTTCCCGTACTGCTGGAAGAATTCAGCATTCGCCGTGGGTCGGGTGGCAAAGGAAAACACAAAGGCGGCGACGGCACCGTGCGCGCGATCCGCTTCCGTGAGAAAATGAGCCTGTCGATCCTTTCGACCCGGCGCGTTGTCGCGCCGTTCGGCTTGATGGGGGGAGAGGATGCGGCGAAAGGCGAAAACTGGATTCGCCGCGCCGATGGGGGAATGGAACGGCTCGACGGCGCCGCGCAGGCCGAGCTCGAGGCCGGCGATACCGTGATCGTCAGGACGCCGGGCGGCGGCGGCTTCGGAAAAATCTGACCGGTTGCATATCCTCTCGCACCGCGCATGATGCGCGGCAGAAAAATTGTGCGGGAGAAGAACAAATGCGTGCGATCCGTTGCGTCACCTATGGCGCGCCGTCCAACCTGGCACTCGAAGAAATGGACGAACCCGCGCCCGGCGACGGCGAAGTGGTGATCGAAACGGAGGCGGCAGGCCTCGGCTATGTCGACGCCCTCTTCGTTGCCGGTACCTATCAGGTGAAACTGCCGCTCCCCTTCATCCCCGGCAGCGAGATCGCGGGCAAGGTGGTTGCGCTGGGCGCCGGTGCGCCCGACGCGCTGATGGGCAGGCGTGTGATGGCGCTCACTCCGCGCGGCGCGCTCGCCGAAAAAATCGCGCTCCCTGCTGCAAGCTGCATTCCTGTGCCCGCCAACATGAGCGTGGAGGCCGCGGCCGGCTTCATCGTATCCTATTGCACCGCTCTCTACGGCTTCGAGACCTGCGGCGCTCTGCGTGCCGGCGAAACCGTGCTGGTGCTGGGCGCGGCAGGCGGCGTCGGCATGGCGGCAATCGACGTCGCGAAAGCGATGGGCGCAACGGTCGTCGCCGCGGCCTCGACGGCTGAAAAGCGCGCGGCGGCAATCGCGCGAGGCGCGGATTTCGCCATCGACTACACAGATCCGAACTGGCGCAAGGAACTGGAACCGCTGACCGGCCGGCGCGACGTGGACATGGTCTACGATCCCGTGGGCGGCGACTTCTCCGAGATGGCGTTGCGCAGCCTTGCGCCCGGCGGCCGCCACCTTGTCGTCGGATTCGCGGCCGGCACGATCCCGAAAATCCCGTTGAACCTTGCACTGCTGAAACGCTGCGCCATCGTCGGTGTCGATTGGGGCGGTTATATACGTGCGAATCCTGCCGACAACATGCCGCTGCTGAAGACGCTGACAAAATGGGTCGTGGACGGACGAATTAATCCCGAGCCGATGGCGAGCTTTCCACTCGCGGACGCACCGGCCGTGTTGCAGAACCTGCTCGACCGCAAAAGCGTCGGCAAGCCGGTGATCCGTTTCGGTGGCTGAACCACAAGCGCGGGCCGCCAAATGTCCACAGGCCTTGCGAACGGTCCGCAATGGGGTCAATTAATGACCGAATCGTGGCGGAACCGGACTTTTGCCCACATCGGATTCCTGACGCGGATTCAAGTGCTTGGAGGTCAAAGTTCAGACGGGCAAAAAACCATGCTGCAGCGCAGCCACGAAACTGCTTGCGAACCGCCCGAATTTTGCCCGAAAGTCTCCCTCCACCCACGACGAGTGGAGGCCGAAAATGATTGCAACGAAAGTCGGTTACCTCGCTACCGGGCTTGCGTTTTTCTTCGTCGGCGCCGTGGCGATGGGTTTGCTCTGACATCGACAGGACGAGAGTGACAACGGCGACAACGCCGTACCCCCCAAAAAATTCAGAGGGCGCGTTCGCAAGACGCGCCCTCTTCATTTGTCCGCCGTCAATCTGCCGCGCGCGGAAAGCGAGCGGCATAGGTTTCGAGCGGTAGGCGCGTGGCGTTAACCACGAATGAGACCATGTGATAAAGCCCGGCGAGGACGATCAGTTCGAGCAATTGCTCGTCGCTGAACTCGGCTTTGAGCGCGGCCCAAAGCGCATCGTCGACGGTGCTCGTATCGTGCAGCTGATCGACCAGCCGGACGATGAGTTTTTCGTGCGCGTTCCAGCAATCGGCATCCGCGCCCGGCGCCACCGTGGCGGCGATTTCCGCCGGACCGAAACCAACGCGCTCGCCGAAGAAGGCGATATGCACGCCCCATTCGTATTCGCCGCCGCAGCGCGCGCAGGCCCGGTCGATCGCAATTTCGCGTTCGCGCAGCGAGAGCGTGCCCTTGTCGAGCAGACCGCCCGCCATGAAGCGGCGGAAGACGCGCGGATTGCGCGCCAGCGTGCGAAACAGCACCAGCGGCTCGACGCCCGGCGGCATCAGTTTCTCGAGCGTCTTTTCCATGTCGTCGTCATAAGGCCTTGCGGCAGGTTCGATCCGGGGGATCATGGCACCATCTCCATTTTTGCTACGATTTCAGTAGCAAGAACATGGCGCTTCTCTTTCCGTAGCGCAAGAGCTAATCTGATGGCATGACGAAACCGCAGAAACCCGCTCCCCGGCCCGGCCGCCGCGTCCGCGGTTCGGCGACCGGCCGTCCGGTTATGGTACTGCTCGACCTCCTGGGACGGCGCTGGGTCTTGCGCATTCTCTGGGAATTGCGAGACGAGCCGTTGACATTCCGCGCGCTGCAAACCGCTTGCGGCGGCCTTTCGCCCAGTGTGCTCAACACACGCCTTGCGGAACTGCGTGACAGCCTGATCGTCGAACAGCGACCGGATGAAGGCTACGCGCTGACAAGGCAGGGGCGCGAATTGCTGACACAACTCGCGCCCCTCACGGCCTGGTCTGAAAAATGGGCGAAGAGTCTGGATTAACCCTCAGGCCGCTTCCTCTTCCGGTTCGGCGCCCGGCGCGTAGTTGAGGATTGGCGCAAGCCAGCGCTCGCATTCCTCAAGCGTCATGTTCTTGCGCGCGGCATAGTCGACGACCTGATCGCGGCCGATCTTGCCGACACCGAAATACTCCGACTGCGGGTGGCTGAAATAGAGCCCGCTCACCGCCGCGCCGGGCCACATGGCGCAGCTCTCCGTCAGTTTCATGCCGATCTTCGCCTCCGCGTCGAGCAGCTTGAAAAGCATGCGCTTCTCGGTGTGGTCGGGCTGCGCCGGATAGCCGGGCGCGGGCCGAATGCCTTGATACTTCTCGGCAATCAAATCGTCATTGCCGAGTTTCTCGTCGGCCGCATAGGCCCAGAACTCGCGGCGCACACGCTCATGCATGTGCTCGGCAAAGGCTTCAGCCAGACGATCGGCCAGCGACTTCGACAGGATTGACCTGTAATCGTCATTCGCCTCTTCGAAGCGCTTGGCGACCTCGTCCTCGCCGAATCCCGCCGTCACGGCAAAGCCGCCGACATAGTCGGCGATGCCGGTATCTTTCGGCGCGACGAAATCGGCAAGCGCCATGTTGGCGCGCTCCGACGTCCGCTTCATCTGTTGACGCAGCGAGTGAAGAACGGCAAGCGTCTCCTTGCGCGTGTCATCGGCGAAGAGCTCGATATCGTCATCGGCGACCTGATTGGCCGGCCAGAAGCCGATGACGGCAGAAGCCTTCACCCACTTCTCCTCGACCATCTGCTTCAGCATGGCCTGGGCATCTTCAAAGAGTCCGCGCGCCGCCTCGCCCACTTTGTCGTCCTGCAATATCTGCGGATACTGCCCCGAGAGCTCCCATGTCTGGAAAAAAGGCGTCCAGTCGATATAGGGCACGAGCTTGTCGAGCGGATAATCCTCAAACACTTTCGTACCGAGGAAACTCGGCCGTGTGGGTTTGTAGCCCTGCCATTCGACTTTGAGACGGTTCTCGCGCGCCGCCGCAAGCGTCTGACGATCCTTTTTTTCGCGTGCACCCGCATGCGCTGTCGCCATCTTTGCGTACTCGTCGCGAATGTCGGCAACGAATTTCCCGCGCGATGTTTCCGAGATGAGGTTCGAAGCGACGCCCACGGCACGGCTGGCATCGGTCACATAGATCGCCTGTCCACGCTTGTAATTCGGGTTGATCTTGACGGCCGTGTGAATACGGCTCGTCGTCGCCCCGCCGATCAGCAGCGGAATGTCGAAGCCCTCGCGTTCCATCTCCGCCGCTACATGGCACATCTCGTCGAGGCTCGGCGTGATGAGACCGGAAAGGCCGATGATGTCGACTTTCCTTTCGCGCGCGACCTTCAGAATCTTGTCGGCCGGCACCATCACACCGAGGTCGATCACCTCGTAGTTGTTGCACTGAAGCACGACGCCGACGATGTTCTTGCCGATATCGTGAACGTCGCCCTTCACCGTCGCCATCAATATGGTCGCAGCTGCCTCCTTCTGCGTCGCGCCGGTCAGTTCCTTTTCCTTCTCCATGAACGGCATCAGATAGGCAACCGCCTGTTTCATCACGCGGGCGCTTTTCACCACCTGCGGCAGGAACATCTTTCCGGCGCCGAACAGGTCGCCAACGATGTTCATGCCGTCCATCAGCGGCCCCTCGATAACGTGCAGCGGCCGCTCGGCCTGTTGCCGGGCTTCCTCGACATCTTCCTCGACATAGGCGTTGATGCCCCTGACCAGCGAATGCGCGAGACGTTCGTTGACGGGTTTCTCGCGCCAGGAGAGATCTTCCTCGCGCTTCTTGCCCGCGCCGCCCTTGTATTGTTCGGCTGCCTCCAGCAGGCGCTCGGTTGCATCCGGTCGGCGGTTGAGGATCACGTCCTCCACCCTTTCTCGCAAACCGGGCTCGATCTCGTCATAGATTGCAAGCTGGCCGGCATTGACGATACCCATGTCCATACCCGCCTTGATCGCGTGGTAGAGGAACACCGAATGCATGGCCTCGCGCACGGGCTCGTTGCCGCGGAACGAGAACGACACATTGGAGACGCCGCCCGACACATGCGCATAAGGCAATTGCTGGCGGATGCGCTGCGTCGCTTCGATGAACTCGACGGCATAATTGTTGTGCTCGTCGATGCCGGTGGCGACCGCGAAGATGTTGGGATCGAAGATGATGTCTTCCGGCGGGAAGCCCACAACTTCCGTCAGCAACTTGTAGGCGCGCTCGCAAATCTCGAATTTGCGATTGGCGGTGTCGGCCTGACCTTCCTCATCGAAAGCCATGACGACGGCCGCAGCGCCATAGCGCCTTACCTTGCGCGCGTGTTCCAGAAAGGCCGCTTCGCCTTCCTTGAGGCTGATGGAATTGACGATCGCCTTGCCTTGTACGCATTTGAGGCCCGCCTCGATCACCGACCATTTGGACGAGTCGATCATGATGGGCACGCGTGAAATATCAGGCTCGGAGGCGATGAGGTTCAGGAACCTGACCATCGCCGCCTGGGAGTCGAGCATGCCCTCGTCCATGTTGATGTCGATGATCTGCGCACCGTTCTCGACTTGCTGACGCGCGACATCCAGCGCTTCGTCGAAGCGATCATCAACGATCAGTTTCTTGAACCTGGCCGATCCCGTTACATTGGTGCGCTCGCCAATGTTGATGAAGTTCGCAATCGATTGAGTCATGAGATTCTTTATCTAACTTTCTTGAAGGAAAGGAACCGGCGGCCGGAAAAATCAGGCCGCCGTGAAGGCTTCGAGCCCGGACAACCGCAGATGCGGTTCGATCTGCGGAATATCACGCGGGCGAACGCTCTTCACCGCCTCCGCGATGGCGTGAATGTGCTCCGGCGTCGTACCGCAACAACCGCCGACAATGTTGACGAGACCGGATGCGGCAAACTCGCCGACGAGCGCCGACATTTGCGCGGCGTCCTGATCGTATTCGCCCATCTCGTTCGGCAGGCCGGCATTCGGATGCGCGCTTACATTGGTATCCGCAATGCGCGACAGCGTGTCGATATGCGGCCGCATCTCCTTGGCGCCCAGCGCGCAATTGAGCCCGATCGAAAAGGGCCTCACATGGCGCACGGAATTCCAGAAAGCCTCCGGTGTCTGTCCGGACAGCAGGCGGCCTGACATGTCGGTGATCGTGCCGGAAATCATGATGGGAAGTTCGAAACCGAGTTCCTCGAAAACTTCCTCCACCGCAAAAAGCGCGGCCTTGGCGTTGAGCGTGTCGAAAATCGTCTCGACGAGAATCGTATCCGCGCCGCCTTCGATGAGGCCTTTGGTCGCCTCCTTGTAGGCTGTCACAAGTTCGTCGAAATCGACGTTGCGAAAGCCCGGGTCGCTGACTTTGGGCGAGATCGACGCGGTGCGATTGGTCGGCCCCAGCACGCCGGCGACGAAGCAGACGCGTCCAGGGGTTTCGCTTTCGGCAATATCGGCGGCCTCGCGCGCAATGCGGGCGCTCTCGACATTCATGTCGTAGGCGAGGTGCTCGAGATGATAGTCGGCCTGCGCAATGGCCGTGGCGCTGAACGTGTTGGTTTCGGCGAAGTCCGCACCCGCCCGATAATACTTCAAATGAATTTCGCGCAGGATGTCGGGCTGCGACAGCGAGATCAACTCATTGTCACCCTTCACGTCAGAAGCATGATCCTTCAGCCGCTCGCCGCGGAAATCGGATTCGGTGAGCTTGTAGCCCTGGATCATCGTGCCCATCGCACCGTCGAGCACCAGAATGCGCTCTTTCACGAGAGCCTTCAGTTTTGCAATGCGTTCGTCTCTGGTCATGGTGCCTCCTTCAAGCGGGTTCCACAGGCGTGAGCGCCGCCTGGGGCCGCAGGCCCAGCACATGGCAGATCGCGAAAGTCAGATCGGCCTGGTTGAGCGTATAAAAATGAAACCGGTCGAAACCGTAGCCGCGCAGGCGGTTGACCTGCTCGGCCGCGACATAGGCCGCGATCAGCTTGCGGGTCTCCAGATCGTCGTCGAGCCCGATATAGTAATTTTCCAGCCACTGCGGAATGCTCGCGCCACAACGCTCGGCCATCCGCTTCGTCCCCTTGAAATTGGTGGTCGGCATGATGCCCGGAACGACCGGCACCGAAATACCGGCCTTCTGCGTCTTCTCCAGAAAACGGACGTGCTTCTCCGTGTCGAACACGAACTGCGTGATGGCACGCGTCGCACCGGCATCGACCTTCCTCTTCAGCAATTCGATGTCGGCATCGAGCGAAACCGATTCCGGGTGCTTTTCCGGATAGGCCGACACGATCACATCGAAATCGCCGATCTTGCGGATCGCGGCAATGAGTTCGGGCGTCGACTGGTAGCCTTCCGGATGCGGCCGATAGGGCGCGCCGAGCTCCGGCATATCGCCGCGCAACGCCACAATATGCCGGATGCCCGCATCCCAATAGGCACGGATGACGTCATCCACTTCCGCTCGCGTCGCGCCGACACAGGTGAGATGGGCGACGGGTTCGAGCGTCGTTTCATCGAGAATGCGCTTCACCGTCGCATGCGTGCGTTCGCGAGTCGACCCGCCGGCGCCATAGGTCACGGATACAAACTCGGGCGCGAGAGGTTCCAGCCGGCGGATCGAGCGCCACAGCGTCTGTTCCATCTCCGGCGTCTTGGGCGGAAAAAATTCAAACGAAACGCGCGTACGCTCTCGTTCGTTCTTGCTTGTTTTCCGGTTCATCTCGTCGCTCCCTCGTATTCCACATGGCGGCCGGCATTTCGCGCCAGATGCCCCGGCTTGTCAGCAACCCAGATCGACACTGTCAGCTTCGCATCGTCGTCGCCCGCCGGCGGCAGGTGCCGGACTTCGCGCACGTCGAGGCCGGCGTCGACAAGCCATGCCGCGACTTCGTCTTCGGTAAAACCCAAACGCCGATGGGCGTGGCTCTCCCGCAGAAAATCGAGATCGTGCGGCGCGAAATCGGCGATCAGCAGGCGCCCGCCGGGCTTCATGACGCGCGCCGCTTCCGCGATCGAGGCGGCGGGATCGTCGAGATAGTGCAGCACCATATGCAACGTCACGAGATCGACCGTCGCGTCCTGCATCGGCAGATCGTAAAGATCGCCCTGCCTCACCGAACAATGCGCAAGCGCGGGCTGGGCAAGCTGCGCGCGCGCCAGCGCCAGCATTTCGGGGCTGAGATCGATGCCGATACCGCTCTTTGCCTTTGGACCGAAGAGTTCGAGCATGCGCCCTGTGCCCGTCCCAAGATCCGCCACCGTATCCATCTTGTCGTATGCGCCAAGATCCACCATCGCTTGCTCGACCTTGTCTTCCGGTATGTAGAGCGAACGAATCCGGTTCCACTCGTCGGCGTTGGCCCGAAAATAGGCCGCTGCCTTTTCGGCGCGCGCTGATCGCACCGCTTCGAGCCGCTCACAATCGCGTGCAATGATGATGTCTTCCTGCGGGATCAGCCCTGTCAGTACCTCCGCAAGAACCGCCACCGAGCCGCCTTGAGCAAGGCGATAGAAAACCCAGCTTCCTTCCCGAAACCGTTCAAGGAGGCCCGCTTCGCAGAGCAGCTTGAGATGGCGGCTGACGCGCGGCTGGCTTTGCCGCAGAATTTGCGTCAGTTCGGTCACCGTCAGTTCGCCGCGCGCCAGCAACGCCAGCAAGCGCAGCCGCGTCGGTTCACCAGCCGCCCTCAAACCCGCAAGAAGTTGTTCCATACGACATCCATCCATTGAGCAATGGATGACATATAAACATATCCTTATGTCTTTCAAAAGAGATTTGTTGGGCTGCTACATTTCCGCAACAGCAGGGCTGAATTGACCGGTTCTCCGTCCCCCCATAGCTGGTTAACGCATACCCCCTGTGATACCTAGAAACGGCGGCAGCGCACGAATCGAGGCGCAAAGGTCAGCATTTCTGCGCCGTTCATGCGAATTTAAGCGGTTCGTTGAATGCTACGGGGGGCATGCGGACATTCGCGCGATATGACGCAGGCAGCGGTGATCGGTTGCGGCGGGGCTGTCGCACGACCCGGTGGATATCGGATTGAGGACGGACGGAATATGGCGGGCATCGGGTATCGGACAGGACGGACGGCGCGGCAGCGCCTGCTGGCGAGCTTCGTGGCGATCGCGATGCTCGGCGCCGGCAGCGGCGCGGCCCGAGCCGACAACGACGAGAACGATCCGCTCGAGCCGATGAACCGCTACTTCTTCGAGCTCAACAAATTCTTCGATACGATCCTGCTGAAGCCGGTTGCGACCTGGTATGACGGCGTGGTGCCGGAGCCGGGCCGCAACGGCGTCCGCAATTTTCTCGACAATCTCAGAAGCCCCGTGATCCTCGCCAACGACATGCTGCAAGGCGAATGGGATCGTGCCGGCACGACGGCGAGCCGCTTCGGCATCAACACAACGGTCGGCGTGCTCGGTCTTTTCGATCCGGCGTCGGACTGGGGCATGAAGCAGCACAGCGAGGATTTCGGTCAGACGCTCGCCACCTGGGGCACGGGCGAAGGTCCCTATCTCTTCCTGCCGGTGCTCGGCCCCGCGCCGCCCCGCGACCTGACGGGTTTTGCCGTCGACATGGCCTTCGATCCGCTGACCTATATCTACTGGGACCGCCCGAAGACGGTGCCCGTCACCCGCTTCGTGGTGAACGGCATCGACCAGCGCGCGCGCAGCCTGAAGACATTCGACCAGATCGAACGCACCTCCGTCGACTTCTACGCAACGGTACGCAACCTCTACCGGCAGAGCCGCGTCAACGAGATCGCCAATGGCGAAAACGACTACGAAGCGTTGCCGGATATCGACAATCTCACTTTCGACACAAACGAACCCAACACTGCCGACCGATACCGCTGAACCCGGCGGACGGCGTAACGCACGCCGAAGGTTCGCGACAACGAACAGGAGACCGCGCATGCCTGCCCGCGCTTCGATGAGAATCCTCTTCGCTCCCCTCGTCTTTTGCGCCGCGCTGACACTGGCTCTTTTCAACACGGCGGGCCCGGCCCACGCCGCGGACGACCCGAAAGCCTTTGTCAGCGACGTCTCCGAGCGCGCCATCGCAATCATCAGCGACAGCGCCGCAAGCATGAAACAGCGCGAGGACGCCTTTCGCGACCTGCTGCGCGAAACGGCCGACCTCGACCGCATCGCCGCCTTCGCGCTCGGCCAGTATCTGCGCACGCCCGGCGAAGCGCAGCGCAACGAATATCGCAAGCTGGTCGAGACCTTCATCGTCAAGGTCTATGTGACGCGGCTCTCCGACTATAACGACGAAAAGCTCGACGTACTGAGCGCGCAGATGCGCGGCGACAACCAGGCAATCGTCAAGAGCGAGATCCGCTTCACCAACGGCCGCGAGCCCGTGACCGTCGACTGGTGGCTGGTCAAGAGCGGCGACGGCTACAAGATTTTCGACGTCAACGTCGTCGGCATCTGGCTGGCGCAGGAGCAACGCTCGACCTTCTCGAGCGTCATCCGCAACAATGGCGGCAACTTCGATTCCCTCCTCGAACACCTGCGGGCCCAGATCGGCAAGGCCGAAAAGGGCGACCTGTCGGGTATCGCCTCGGGCGGCTGAATAAAACACCGTATACGGACGAAACCGGCCGCGGCGCCTCCCGAAAGGGTGGCGCCGCGGCTGTTTTTGGCAGCAAAAATCGACAGCGGACCCCCCCTCTGTCACCGAACTGTCATAAAACTGTCACAAATCGTTTCCCGCACCCGAACACCATGACTTGTCTCCGTGGGACGAAAAGGCCACAGGACGATGTCACAGTGACATGAGGGACACGCCAGCCCGGGAATCGACTGCAAACTTATCCCCGGGAAAGGCCTTCCCTCCGTCCGGCCCCCGGATTGGCACCCCAAGGCACCGAACCGGAAGACCGGGACATGTGGCGGCGGTGGTGGAGGCAGATGCCGCGCCTCACCCCCGCGCCGCCCAGCTTTCCCGCAGCACGGATTTCAATATCTTGCCGTAGCTGCTCTTCGGCAGTTCATCGACGAAGACGTAATCACGCGGGCGCTTGTAGCGGGCGAGATGATCGAGGCAGAGCGCGTCGAGAGCCGCGCGGTCCGGCCGCGCGCTGCCAGAGACGCCAAGTGGCACGACAAAGGCGACCGGCACTTCGCCCCATTCGGCGTCCGGCACGCCGATGATCGAACATTCGGCGATTGCCGAGTGAAGCAGCAGGACTTCCTCGATCTCGCGCGGATAGATGTTGGAGCCACCGGAGATGATCATGTCCTTGGAACGATCGACCAGCGTCAGATAGCCGCCTTCATCCATGAAGCCCAGATCGCCGGTATGGAGCCAGCCGTCGCGGATCGCGGCGCGGGTCGCGTCATCCCTGCCCCAATAGCCCGCCATCACGACATCGCCCTTCACCGCCACCTCGCCGACCGCGCCGGCCGGACAGGGCGCGCCACCTTCGGAGACGATGCGAAGCGCGACGCCGCTGCGGGCGATGCCGACGCTGCCGAGGCGCTTGTCGTCGCCCGCCGTCAGCGCCGCCTCGATCAGATGCGGCGGCATGAAGCTGATCGTGCAGGGCGCCTCGCCCTGTCCGTAAAGCTGCCAGAGGCGCGCGGTGCCGAAATGCGCGGCGGCGCGCTTCAGGTCTTCGACATACATCGGCGCGCCGCCGAAAAAGATGCGGCGGATGGCAGGCACGAGCGCCGGATCGAGCAACGCCGGCTCCATCAGCCGGCGGACGACCGTCGGCACGGCGAAGAAGGAGAGCGGCGCGAAGCGGTGGAGCGCTGTTTCGAGGCCGTCTTTCGCCAGCGACGGCAGGACGACATTGTTGCGGCCGCGCGCGATATAGGCGAGGCCGAGCATGCCGCTCGCATGGGAAAGCGGCGCGAGATGAAGAATGTTATCTTCGATGCAGGTGCCGCTGTCGGCGAGAAAACTCACCACCATCGCCTTCAGGTTGCGATGGGTGAGGACCGCACCCTTGGGCTTGCCGGTGGTGCCGCTGGTGTAGAAGAGCCAGGCGGGAGCGTCGCCCGCGACATCCGCCATCGGCGCCGGCGGGTTTGAAAAGAGTGCCTCGAAATCGGTGCTGTCCGTTTCGATCACGCGGCAGGCCCCGCCCAGCTCTGCCGCGAGCGCGGGCGCGATCTCGGGCGTCGCGAAACAGAGCCGCGCGCCGCTGTCGGCAACGGCGAAGGCGAATTCCTTCACATGGAGACGCGGGTTCATCGGCGCGACGCAGAGCCCGGCCATCCAGGCGCCGAACATGATTTCGTAATATTGCGTGCAGTTCGACATGGCCAACGCGACGCGATCGCCCGGCGCGAATCCCGACGCGGCGAGACCGGCGGCAAGCCGCGCCGCGCGCGCGTGGAACGCGCTATAGGTGAGCACGACTTCGCCGGGCGTGGAAATGGCCGCGCTGTCACTTGAGGTCAGCGCGGATGTTTCGAGAAGCGTCGCGATGTTCATGGGCGCCAGAATTGCAGAGCTAATGCCGCCTGACCACCTTGTTGCGCAGGATGCCGATGCCTTCGATTTCGAGCTCGACGGTGTCGCCATCCGCAAGCTTGCGGCCAAGTTCGAGGCCGCAGCCCGAAAGCACCGTGCCGGAGCCGATCAGCTCGCCCGGCGTCAACGCGCGGTCGCGCGAGAACTGAGACACCGCCTCCTCGAAGGAATGATGCATGCTGCCCGTGGTGCCGCGCGACCATTCCTCGCCATTGACGCGCGCGGTCATGGTGAGCTTGTAGGGATCGTCGAATTCGTCCACCGTCGCGATGCAGGGACCGATGCCGTTGGAGCGCGCAAAATCCTTGCCGGCGCCCGGCCCGAGATTGCACTCCATCACCGCAAACTGCGTGTCGCGCGCCGACCAGTCGTTGAAAATCGTGTAGCCGAAAATGTGATCGCGCGCCTTTGCGGCGCTGACGTCCTTCCCCGGCTGGCCGACGACGCAGGCCCATTCGAGCTCGTAGTCCATCCATTCGGAATCGGACGGCCAGACGATTTCTTCCTCCGGACCGCTGAAGGCGAGCACGTCGCAATTGTAGTAGATCACTCTCTTTTTGAAGAGCGGATTGAGCGAGAAGCGCGCGCCGGGCGCCGTCAGCTCGGCATATTTCGCTTCCGGATTCGGATCGGCGTCCGCCATCTGGCGGGCGACCTTCTTCATTGCCGCTTCCATATGTTCGAGAAAGAGCGAGCAGTCGCGCGCCTTGACCGGGCGCGGCAGCGGCGCGGCGAGCTTGACCGACGAGAGAGGTAAGACGGCGTCGCGCAACGCCGAAGCGGCGAGATCTTTCGCCTGCGCGAGAGCCTCGGGCCCCGCATCGATCAGCGCCTGCATCGAGGAAAAGGCGGGCGCGCCGCTTCCGGCTTTCGCGAGATCGAGCACGGCGTCGTCGGCGAGAAGCGCGCCGAGGCGCAAACCGCCCTCGCCCGTTCCATAGGTCACGAGTTTCATGGGTTCATCCTCAGTGCTTGTGGCCGGTATGCCCGCAGGCGGCCTTCTGTTTCTTTTCGAGCTCGGCCATGCGCGTGAACATGCCGACGACGTCGCGCGGCGAGGTGTCGTTCTCGATCTCGCGATAGACCGTGTCGACCGTCACCGCGATGCGCTCGGCGTCGGGCCAGCTGCCATAAGGGCCGAGCGCGATGTCCTGCGCGGCCTCCCAGGAATCCATACCCGCCTTGTGGCGCGCGCGAGCCTCCTTGTCGACAAAGACCAGATAGTCGCGCATGGCGCGCACGCCCGCCTTGTCCGTAAGGGGCCCATGACCCGGAACGATGACATCGACATCCATCGCCGAAATGAGATCGCAGGCCTTGATCCAGTTCGAGACCGGTCCCGCCCAGGCGATCGGCGTGCCGTCGATGAAGAGAATGTCGCCGGTATAGACGACCTTGTCTTCGGGCACATGGACGAGCGTGTCGCCCGCCGTGTGCGCGGGACCGACTTCGATCAGCCGCGCCGTCTTGTTGCCGACCTTCACCTCAAGCTCGCCGGTGAAGGTCCGCGTCGGCTGGCGCATCTTTATGCCGTCGAAATGGAAGTCGCTGAACTTCGCCTTGAAGAATTCGCCGGCAATGCCGAACTGATCGGCCATCTTCATCATGCCCGCGAGCATTTCGGGCGGCGCTTCCTCCGCGATCTCATGCGCGCTGGCTTCGGACGCGATGATCTCCGCGTTGACGGCAAGCCCGTTGCCATAGGTGTGGTCGCCATTCGCATGCGTGTTGACGACGGTGCCGAGCTCCGCGCCGCCGACGCCGGTCGCGTCCTTCATCGCGGCGAACATTTCGGCCGTCAGCTTCTCGTCGAACAGCGTGTCGACCAGCAGCGATTCGCTTCCATCGACCACAAGACCGGCATTGCTGTAGCCCCAGGTGCCGGTGGGCAGGAGCCAGACGAAATGGCCGTTGCCGACATCGTGAAGGCCGCGCGTGTAAGGAACAGGTGCCATGGATCCTCCCTCGGCGGCCTGTTGCGCGGGCTCTCCCTCTTGAAGCGCGTCCATGGAGGCCCGTCTTGTGCCGCTGTGAAAATATGATACGAACGTTCCATCCAGAGTCAAACAAAATGGAACGATCGTATCAATCCGGAGTCCCGCCCGATGCCGACCGCCGCCGCCCGCAAGCCCGCCGCCGAAAAACGCCGCCTGCAAAAGCCCGTACGCACGGCAAAGCCCCGGCGCGAGGCGAAACCCCAAGGCGAAGCCAAACCCAAGACGCGCGATCTCATTCTCGACACGGCGGAGCAACTTTTCGCGGAGCGAGGCTTCTTCGGCGTTTCGGTGCGCGACATCACCGACACGGCGGCAATCCGGCTTGCCAGCGTCAATTATCATTTCGGCACCAAGGACGAACTCTTCCGGGCGGTGGTGGAACGGCGTTTCCGCGAGATCGACGCGGAGCGGCGGCAATGCTTCGCCGCGCTCGAACCGAGGCTCGCGCGGATGAGCAAGCGCGAGATCGTGGAGGCGGTGGCAGACATCTTCATGCTGCCGATCCTCACCCGCGTGACGAGCGGCGAACCCGGCTGGACCGCCTATGCGCAAATCATCGCGCATGGCGCCAATGTGAAGATGTGGGCGACGGGCATCCTCGCCTCGGTGCTCGACCCTGTGGCGCGCGATTTCGCCGCCCTGCTCGCACGCGCCTATCCGAAGGCGAGCGACCACACGCTCTTCTGCGCCTATGAGCTGATGATCGGCGCGATGGCCCATGCGCTCGGCCAGAACGGACGGCTCGACACGCTGTCGAAGGGAAAATACCGCTCGACCGACCTTGCCGCGATCTATCCGAAGGCACGCCGCTTCGTCGTTGCCGGCATGATGGCCGCCTGCGAGGCGAAAGACGGCTGAACGGCCCCGGCCCCGGCCGGCATCAAACTCTCTCTTGAATTAATACATACATGACTGTATGTATAAAAAATGACCATGCACCCCGCGCCGCTCCTTTCGCGCCACAGAATTCGATCCGACGCGACACGCCGCCGGCTTTGCGAGGCCGCGACCGGAGTTCTCGTCGAAGGCGGGCTTCGCGCGTTCAGCTTCGTCAAGGTGTGCGACAAGGCCGGGCTCTCGCGCGGGGCAATCCATCATCACTACGACACCCCCGCCGACCTGCTCGCGGATGTCGTCGCGCATATCTACGACCAGCTCTCGGCGGCCGTCACAAAGGAGCTGCGACCGCGCGGAACGAGGCAGGAGACCGTCGACCACGCGATCGACGCGCTGTGGAAACATCTGCGCACCGGACCCTTCCGGGTCCTGCTGGAAATCAGGGCGGCAACCATGTCCGATGCGACGCTCGCCGCCGCCATTGCCGGTCCGAACGACCGGATCAATCGAAACATCATCGCGGCCGCGACGCGCGCATTCGAGGATCACCTCGAACCTGGTCTGGTGCGGATGGTTTTCGCCGCCCTGACCGGCCTGGCTCTCCAGTATTTCACGCTGACGACACACGACCGAAGGCGCGCCAATTCAATGGCGGCGGACTTCATCGGTCAATTGAAGAAATCGATCCACCTTCTCCATGAGAGGTCCGCCGATGCCTGAGCGCTTTCCTGTATCGCGCATCGCCACGCCGATCCTTTGCATCGTTCTGGCGGTTACGGCGATCATGCTCGGCTCCGTTGCCGTGCAGGCGGGAGAACTTCGCGATCTCCTCTGGCAGACAAACGCCGATGGCGACGACATTCACATTTACGACATCGAGACCGGCGAACGCCTGCGGCGGCTGGCGGTCGGCGCCAATCCCCACGGTATTGCGACCACACCACAATCGGACATCGTCTTCGTCTCGCTGGAACGCAACGGGCAATCCAGCGGCGAGCTTCTCTGGATCGACAAGGCGTCGTTCGAAATTACAGCCCGGCTGGAAGTCGGCCCCGAACCTCATGCGATTGCCATCACAGATGACGGCCGCTGGGTCTTTGTGCCGTGTCGCGACGGTCATTACTGGGTCGTCGACACCGAACGGCGCGAGGTCGTCGACCGCATCCGCACCGGCGGACGCCCGCACAACACAACCGTTTCGCCGGACGGCCTGGTTCTGCTTTCGCCGATGGGCGAACCGGAACGGGCAACGCTTGTCGATCCGCGAGACGGACACAAGGTTGTGGGGGAGATTCCCTTCTCGGCCTCGCTGCGGCCGCCGGCCGTCGCTCCATCGCTCGGCTTGCTCTTTCAGCACGTGGACGGATTGAACGGCTTCGAGGTCGCCGACATCTCGCACAGGGAAAATATCGCGCGCATCACTCACGCCACCGGCCTCGGCGTTCCGATCCGGCCCGCGTCGCTCGGGTTTCTGGGTTTCGCCGGGCTGTCCCGCTGCCATGGCCTCGCCGTGCGCCCGGGAGACGAAGAAGTCTGGTCGGTTTGCGGGGCGCATGCGACCATCCATTCGACCGCCGCGCCCGGCTTCCCGGAGCGGGCGACAATCGACCTCCCCGGCAAAGGCTACTGGCTGACATTTTCGCCGGACGGACGCCACGCCTTCATCGCCCTGTCGGACCGCTCGGAAGTCGCGATGGTCGATGCAACATCGAAGGACATCATCCGGATATTGAAGGCCGGGCAGCGGCCGAAGCGGAACCTCGTCATTCCGACCGATCTTGCCGCCCGCCAGGCACGAAGCGCCGCGTCAACGGATCGGCGATCGTTCGCGTCCATTATGATGAAGCACATCGACCCATGAAGAAGCCCAAATTTATCGCCGCACATGCTTCCAATCCGAAAGGGCTCCTGGGGCGTCTGATCCTCGCCGGCATGGTGCGGCAGACATCGGCCGAGAACGATCACGCCATCGAGATCCTGGCACCGGAGGCCAGCTGGACGGTCATCGACATCGGAACCGGACACGGACACGCATTGTCGCGGCTGGCGAAAGTCGTGACGTCCGGAAAGCTTGTCGGGATCGACCAGTCCGAAACCGCATTGCAGGCGGCCCGCCGCAGGAACGCGGCTCTCATCGAAAATGGCCGCCTCGAACTTCATTGTTGCGCATGCGACGATATTCCGGTCCCGTCCGGCACAGTCGACGGCGCCATCACGCTGCACACGGTCTATTTTCTGCCCCGGCTCGACTCCGCCTTCGCCGAATTCGCGCGAATCCTGAAACCGCGCGGCAGCATCGTCGTGGGATTCCGGCCGCCGGGACCGCAAACGTCTCCCGACCTGTTTCCCGACGACGTTTATCGTTTCCGTTCCGCCGAAGAGATCATGGCCTGCGCCCTGCAATACGGACTACATCCGTCGGAGCAGCAGACCCTCAAGGTCGCCGGAAAGCAGATGACGTTTCTGAAACTTGAAAAGCGACATGTATCCTGAGCAATATGATCGGCAATGACGGTTGCCCTTCTCATCGCCAACAAAGCCGTCAACCTCATCTCTCTACCCAGACTGGAAAATCCACATGTTCGGCCAACCGATGCACCGGCAGGTGCTGCTTCTCGCGACCTCGCAGGCGCTGT
>NZ_JBBECC010000192.1:0-1786 GCF_040882025.1 Parvibaculum sp.
ACGCAGAGGCGCAGAGAAGAAAATTATTGCGCCTTCCCCCTACGCTGCTTCGCAGCTCCGGCGGACAAGTCGGCGCGAAGGAAGATTCCTTCGGCGCGAAGCGCCATTAAAATCTCTCCGCGGCTCCGCGCCTCCGCGTGAAAAAATCTTTCTTCCTTCTTCGCGTCTTCGCGTCTTCGCGTGAAAAAATTCTTCCCTCAGGCGTGGCCGGCATTTCCCGAAAGCAGCGAAATATCGACGCCGAGTTTCGCCAGCGCATCGCGATATTTCGCCTCGAGATTGTGGCCGAACAGCAATTCGGTGTCGGGGTCGCAATGGAGCCAGCCATTGGCCTGTATTTCGGCGTCGAGCTGGCCCGGCGCCCAGCCGGCATAGCCGAGCGCGAGCAGCGCGTGGCGCGGTCCCTCGCCGATCGCCATCGCGCGCAGAATGTCGACGCTGGCCGTCAGTCCGACATCCGCGTCGACCGGCAGCGTCGATTCCTCCGAGAAATAATCCTGCGTGTGCAAAACGAAGCCGCGCCCCATTTCCACCGGCCCGCCGACGAGAACGGGGCAGGTGATGATCTCCGCCGCGCCGTGCTGCAGGCGGATCGAGAGACGTTCCAGCAGGTCGGGAAAGGTAATGTCGGGGGCGGGTTTGTTGACGACGATGCCCATCGCGCCCTCGGGATTGTGAACGCACATATAGATCACGGAGCGTTCGAAGCGCGGGTCGCCGATCGACGGCATGGCGATCAGCAGCTTGCCTTCGAGAAACCCGTCTTCCTCGGGTTGATAACTCAAATCCGCCGATATGGGGCTCATGGGCAGCTCCGGTCATTGACGCGTTGCTGGCGCGCTCGCCTGAAATCCTGCCCTCTCGCATGCCTCATGTCACGCATTGATATGAGGCGGCGGGCGAGGGCGGAATGCTGCCATTCTTCTTTTCAGCGCCGTGATTTGGTGTGACAAACACGATATGTTCAGGTGAACCTCGACGGAAAAAAGGCGAAGATGCCGGATATGAAAGCCTTATGGAGAGCGGCCCTCTGCGCCGCGGCACTCGGCGTGCTGTCATTGCCGGCAGCCGCCGCCGGCGCCGCCGATGCCGCGCGCCTGCGCATGATAGCCGCCGTGACGGCGCATGACGGCGCGCCCTTTCTGGCCGGCGTCGAGATGCGGCTTGCAGCGGGCTGGAAAACCTACTGGAAGAATCCCGGCGACAGCGGCATCGCGCCGGCCTTCGACTGGTCGGCATCGGAGAATGTCGGCAGCGTCGATCTGCGCTGGCCGGCGCCGCGGCGTTTCGACGATCCCGGCGACGTGACCTTCGGCTACAAGGATGAGGTGATCTGGCCGCTGGGTGTTGTGCCTGTCGATGCCGCGCAGCCGGCGACGCTGCGCCTCGCCATGTCCTATGGTGTGTGTTCCGACAGCATCTGCGTGCCGCGCGAGGCGAACCTGACGCTGATTGTGCCGCCCGTCGGGCCGGGCGCCGCGGCGGCGCCTTCCGCCGACGGGCCGCCGCTTGTCGCCGCGCTCGCGCGCCTGCCGCGGCCCTTCGACGATCCGGGGGCATTGACCGTGCGCTGGCGCGAAGCCGAGGCGCCGGTGCTCGAAGTCGATCTGCAGGGCTGTGGCGCCGGCTGCGCGCCGCCGCAATTGATTGTCGATGGGCCCGACGGCGTCTGGTTCGGCCGGCCCGCGATCGTCCGCGCGGGCGGCATCCTGCGCTACAGCCTTGAGGTCGGCGTCCTTTCGGCCTCGGTGCTCGAAGGCGAGCGGCTCGGCTTCATGATGGTCGG
>NZ_JBBECC010000193.1:0-11044 GCF_040882025.1 Parvibaculum sp.
AGAAGCGGAAGCGGGGCCCGAGCGCCGCGCAATAGTCGCGCACCGGCTGCCAGACTTCCGGATCGGTCGTGTTGTTGTCGAGGACCAGCACTTCGAAATTGGCGTAGTCGAGCTGCGACAATGCCCTCAGCGTCTCCTTCACCATCTCGGGCGGCTCGTTGTGGATCGGCACATGGATCGAGACCTTGGCGGTCGGGCTGACGGCCTTTTCGTCGAAGGGCTTGAAGTGGCGCGCGCCGTGCCGCGTCCAGATGACCTCGACGAATTCGATCGCTTCCGTCAGCAGCACGATCAATAACAGGCCCTGCGCGAAAAAGAGAAAGCTCCAGACGGTGGCGCCGACCCAGGTGAAATAAAGCCCGGTGACGGAAAGGCCGGCCCAGGCAATGGCCGAGCCCGCGATCTGCGTCAGGACCGCGAAGAAGACGATGCCGGTGGGGCGGATATGGCTCTGGCGCAGGATGAAGAGCATCGCCGGCAGCAGCGCGAGGCCGGCCGCGAGCGAGGCCCAGAAGCGCCATTCGGGCGCCTCGGAAATGCTGCCGGCCATCGGGAATTTCGGCTGCCGGTCGGCATTGTAGATGCCCCAGAAGGCGCCCGCCGCACCCTCTTCCGAGGCCTTCCACGGCTGGTCGAAAGCCTCGATGACGTAATAGGTGATGTCTTCCTGTTTGGCGCGGTTGAGGAATTCGCGCAGGAAGGTCGCCTGGTTGACCAGCGACGGCACGGCTTCGGTATCGAGTTCGTCGGGCGCGAGGCCCGGATAGGGGCGGCGCGGAATGACCTTGCCGCGGCTCGGCCAGCCGACTTCGGAAAGGACGATGGGCTTGCCGGGATAGGCGGCCGTCAACTCGGCGAGACGCTCGAAAACGGCGTCGACCGCGATGCCGACCGGAATGCCTTCCCAATAGGGCAGGATCTGCACACCGATGAAATCGACCTCTTTGACGAGCTCGGGATGCTTGAGCCAGATATGCGGCGGCTCGGCGGTGGAAACGGGTTTCCAGATTTTCCGCTTGGCGCGGCGGATATAGGCAATGAGTTCATCGACCGTGACGTCGGCGCGCAGCAGGGCTTCGTTGCCGACCATGGCGCGCACCACATTGCGCCGGGGCGCGAGCTCGATCAGCGCCCCCAGTTCCTGTTCGTTGCGCGCGAGGTCGGTGTCGATCCATGCGCCGGGTGCGACCGAAAGTCCGTAGCCCGAGGCGATTTCGGGAATGCGCTCCTGGCCGCGAATGACGCTGTAGGTGCGGATCGCCTGAACGGTGCCCGAGAGGAGCTGCATGTCCGCCTCGATCTGGGCGGCCGAGGGATGTTGGTTGCGTTGCGGGTTCTGGTCCTGGCGATAGGGGCTGTAGGAAAAGCCGACAATGTCGCCGGTCCAGGCCTCGGCGTGATGGGGCTGGTTGAAGGCGGCCCAGACCGCGAGATTGGCCGCGATGACGAGCGGCAGCACCAGAAAGAGGAAGGCCGCCTGCCGCACAAAGGCCGAACGGTGCCAGGCGCGCGGGTCGGCGGGCGCCGGCTCGGGGGCGGCTTCGGGCGCGGGCGTCGGCAACTCGGGTTCGTCCATCGGGAAATCCGCGGAAAACAGCGACTATGGGAGGCCGACCGCCCCGGAAGGAGCGCTCGCCACCCCTCTCTTCCAACCGCTCGGTGACGAAATTAGGGCAAGGGCGGCGCGCTGGCAAAAAAGAGGCGGGAGGCTCCGGTTTTCGCCGGTCTCCGGAGGTGTTTGGAGGGGTGGGCCACAAACACTGCCTTGTTTTTCAGTCCCTCAATCGGCCGCGATGCGCGCCCCCGCCGGACGCCCTTGTGCGCCGCGGATCAGGCGGCCGCCCAGCACGCCGGTCGGCTCGCCATTGCGGAAGGCGACGGCGCCGGAAACGATGCTGGCGGTATAACCGTCGGTCTTCTGGATCAGCCGTTTGCCGCCGGCCGGCAGGTCGTTGACGATATGCGGCGAATGGAGCGTGAGCCGATCGAAGTCGATCACGTTGACATCGGCCTTCATGCCGGGCGCGAGGATACCGCGGTCGTGGAGCCCCACGAGATCGGCATTGCGGCCGGTCAGCCCATGCACCAGCCATTCGAGCGGCAGCTTGCGGCCGCGCGTGCGGTCGCGGCCCCAATGGGTCAGGAGCGTCGTCGGAAAGCTGACATCGCAGATGATGCCGCAATGCGCGCCGCCATCCGAAAGCCCGAAGGCGGTGTTCGGGTGCGTCAGCATTTTCTCGACATCGGCGAGGCTGCCGCAGTGATAATTCATCAGCGGAAAATAAAGGAGCGCCTTGCCGTCGCGCTCCAGCATCCAGTCGAGCACGACTTCACGCGGGTGTTTGCCGGTGCGTTCGGCAACCGCTTTCGCGCTCTGCTCCGGCGCCGGCTCGTAATCCGGACGCTCGCCCAGCGCGAACATCTTGTGATAGGCGGTGCAAAGCATCTCGATGATTTCGCCGGCGGGATATGCCGGCTCCTCGGCAAGAAGCTTCGCGCGGAATTCGGGGTCGCGCAGCGCCTTCAACTGTTGCTCGAGCGGCGCGCCCCAGATCTGCCGGAAGGTCTGGTGCATCACGAAGGGATTGAGCGAGGCGGTGAGGCCGAGCAAGAGGCCCGTGGCGCGCGGCGGCACCTGGCCCTTGATCGGCAGGCCGGCGGCATTGGCCTGCGCGATGTTTTCGAGCACGCGGGCCCAGACATCCGGCCAGCGGTCGTCCTGTTCGATGGTGATCGACATCGGGCGGCCCGAAAGCTCGACCATGCCGCGCAGCATCGCAAACTCGGCATCGGTGTCCTTGAAGTCGGCGATCAGCTGCAAGACGCCCTTGCCCGATTTGCCCATCGCGCGGGCGATGCCGTGCAGTTCCATCGCCTCGGCCTTCAGCGTCGGCGTCGAACCGCCCTTCACGTCTTTATGTTTCACCGTGCGCGAGGTTGAAAAGCCGAGCGCGCCGGCTTCGAGCGCCTCGACGACGAGCCGCGCCATTTCGGCGGTGTCGGCTTCGGTCGCGGCTTCGAGCGCCGGCGCCCGCTCGCCCATCACATAGGCGCGCACGGCGGCATGCGGAATTTGCAGGCCGACATCGACGGCGAGCGGCGAGGCCGCGACCGCGTCCATATATTCGGCGAAGCTCTCCCAGTTCCACTTGATGCCTTCGGCAAGCGCCGTACCCGGAATATCTTCCACGCCTTCCATCAGGCCGAGCAGCCATTCGCGCTGTTCGGGCTTGCAGGGCGCGAAGCCGACGCCGCAATTGCCCATGACGGCGGTGGTGACGCCGTGAAAGGTGGAGGGCTGCAGGAAGGGATCCCACGTCACCTGGCCGTCATAATGTGTGTGGACGTCGATGAAGCCCGGCGTGACGATCTGGCCGCGCGCGTCGATCTCCTCGGCGCCCGCGCCCGAAACCTTGCCGACCGCGACGATGACGCCATTGTCGATGGCGATATCGGCCGCGAAGGGCGCCGCCCCCGTGCCGTCGTAAACGGTGCCGCCGCGGATCACGATGTCATGCTGGTGCGTCGTACTGCTCATGGGGTTTCCCTCCCGGAAATGGCTCTAATGGCTTTGGAGGGAGGATAGCGGAAATGGGCCCGCGCCGACATAGCGGCGGGTGGCGCGAGGAAGGATCACGCCAGAGAAAAAAGTTCGCTGAAAGTGAACTTTATCCTTGAAAACCGCTTCTCCATCCCTTAGGTTGTATCTCGTGTGAACAACGAGAAGAAGTCCCTCATACCCAGCTGCGGCTCATGCCGCAGCGCGGAGAGTAGAATTACTCTCTACCGTTTCATCCGCACGACCGATCCCGGCGGGAGAGGGCGTGACGGGCGAAGCAGACGCGATAGCAAGGACTGCTATCGCGTCTAGGCAAAGGGTGAAGATGTCGGTTCCGTCTCTGTTAGGCGAGGACCCTTGGTGCGACGGCCCACTGTGGGCAGTCGGTCAAGGCTAACAGAGGAGAAACGCTGATGAGCGTTCCTGAAACCACACACCGGCGTCGGCGGCGTCGCGGATTCTGGAGGAAACTCCGGAGCCCGCTTACTCTGAGGGCCATCCTCCAGATGGCTTGGATTGTCTACCGGATCATCCGGTGGGTGATCGAGGTAGTTGCACCTTACGGGTAAGCCGCCAACCTAATGTCTAGTGTGCGTAACCACGGATGGGTGATGAAAATGATCAATGAAGCACTCAGACTTATCCGCGTCTTTCATGATTTGAAGCAGTTTGAGCTTGCTGAGAGGCTAGAGGTTTCTAAATCTCATATTTCCGAAATTGAAAAAGGCACTAAGAAACCATCGCTTGATTTAATTGAACGATATTCGCTTGAGTTTCGGATACCGGTTTCCTCGATCATGTTTTTTGCGGAGGAACTACCTAATGCAAAAAGCGGTGAAAAGGTACGAACAAAATTGGCCGGCCGAGTCTTGGATATCCTGAAGTTCGTCGAAAGAAAAGCAGATGCCGAAGCGGTCTAATGAGCCTCGCTACGAACTCGTAGATTCTGCCCTCAATAAAATGAAGAGTCGGGCAAGGCTCGCAAAGGTTCTCCAGACCACGGAAAAGACGTTGGCTGATCTAACAAAGCGCGACGATCTGTATGTGCGTCGATGGAAGCATAAGAAAGAAGATTCGTGGCTTAAAGAGCCGCCGAGCCCGGCGGATGCCGCAAACTATCGGCCTATCGATATTCCCGATACAAAATTGAAATCTCTGCAAAAGCGGATCGCGGTCTTGCTCGGAAGGATACTTCCTCCGGACTTTCTATTTAGTCCGGTAAAAGGAAGGTCATACGTTGACAACGCCGCGCGGCATCGTGGCGCAAAGGCATTCTGGCTGCTTGATGTCGCAGATTATTTTCCGAGCTGTACGGCGAGCAATGTAGCGCACTTCTTTCGACGCGAGCTGGGCTGCTCTCCAGACGTGGCCGCTATCCTCGTCCGCCTAACAACATACCAAGGATGCTTGCCTCAAGGTTCGCCATGCAGCCCGATTTTGGCGTACTTCTCAAATGGTTCGATGTGGCGGAAAATTTCACGCTTGGTGGAAGACGCTGGGTGCACTCTCAGCGTGTATGCCGATGACATCACAATTTCGGGCCAAGTGGTGCCAAAGAAATTGATCTGGGGCATCAAACAGGTTGTGCACAGCCACGGAATGAAACTCAAACGGGAAAAAGAACTGAGTTTGATATCGAAGCCGGCAGATATCACCGGCGTAATCGTCCGGGGCGACGAAACAAAAATTCCGAACAGGCAGCTGAAGCGGATCGCCGAGCTCCGGGCAGAGCGTCGGAGTACAAAAAATCCGAAACTCAAAACCCGCTTGGACAACAAGATCGCCGGACACATCGCCCAGCGCCAGCAAATTGAAGGCGCCCGCTAGCAGATTGCCATTCAAGATCGTTTCTGCTCCTCACGACGTCTGCTGCTTGCCCCGGTTCTGGATCCCCTCGCGCCGCGCGGCGATTTCCTCGGGTGCGACGGATTTGTTGGCGGCGTTGGAGAATTGCCGCTCGGTCTTCAGCGCGGTGCCGAAATCTTGCGCGAAGCCGTCATCGATCAGTTTCTTGTAGGCGGGCAGGCATTGCGGCACGACCGACAGCATGTCGTCGGCGAGTTTGCGCGCGGTCGGCAACAGTTCCTCGGCCGGCACGACACGGTTGACGAGGCCCCACTCATTCGCCTGCTGCGCGCTGAGGAAATTGCCGGTCAGCGACAATTCCTTGGCGCGGTAGATGCCGATGGCGCGGCTGAGCTTCTGGCTGAGGCCCCAGCCGGGCAGGATGCCGACGCGGGCATGGGTGTCGGCGAAGCGCGCATTCTCCGAACAGATCAGCACGTCGCAGGCAATGGCGAGTTCGAAACCGCCGGTGATGGCGACGCCGTTGATCGCGCCGATGACCGGGCCCGAAAAGCGGCCGATGGAAGTGACCGGGTCCTTGTCGCCGATGGTCGAATTGACGCCGCCCCCCGAACCATCGGGGCTTCCGCCGACTGCGCTGGCGTCGCCGCCCAGTTCCTTGAGGTCGAGCCCGGCGCAGAACGCCTTGCCGGCCCCGGTCAGGATCGCGACGCGGATGTTATCGTCGGCTTCAAGCGCCTCGAAGGTCTCGGCGATGGCGCGGCGCAGATCGCGCGACAGCGCGTTCATGGCGCTCGGGCGATTGAGCGTCACGGTGGCGACGGCGCCGGACTTCTCGACCAGGATGACGGGCTCGGACATGGGGTTTCTCCTCGATGGAATGGCTTTGCGGCAGTTCTATCGGGATCGGGAGAGGGGAGCAAATGGGCGCCGCTTCCTCACCCCAGCCATTGCGTCAGCGCGACGCCGATGAAATTGGCGACCGCATAGCCGAGCACGCCGAACATGACGCCGGGCGTGACAAGCCCGTGCCAGCGCTTGCCGGCGGCCATGGCGGCCGCTGTGGCGGGGCCGACGGCGACGGTGTTGGAAATGACGAGCGCCTCGGCGAGATCGATGCGGAAGAGTTTCGCGCCCGCGAGCACGACGGCGATGTGAACGGTGGCCATGATGAAGACGAAAAGGAAGATCGGCATCGCCGTCTCGACCATCAGCACGATGTCGGCGGCAGCGCCGATGACGCCGAAGAAGAGATACATGAAGAACATGCCGAGCGTGAAGCCGCCTTCGAGCCGGTGCATCTGCGCGGGGAAGATGTTGGCGATCAGGAGTGCGTTGACGGTGACGAAAAGGACGCCGTATTGCGGGATGCCGAAGAGCGCGGCGGTTTCGAAGCCGACGAAACAACAGGCGGCGGCGAGGAAAAGCTGCAGCGCCAGTGCGCCCATGTCGAGCACGGGCTTTTTCTCTTCCTCCGGATGCTCATGCGCGTGCACCTCTTCCTCGATGATCTTCGAGGGGATGAGGCGCGCGAGCCAGGCGACGCCGGGCAGCATCAGCAGGAAGGCGATGAAGAAGGCGGCCATCACATTGTCGGCCGCGGCGGTTGCCGCCGTCAGCGTACCGTCGGCGATAAGGCCGTTCGCGGTCGAGACGGCGGCAAAATTCATCGAGCCGCCGATCCAGCTCGCGCCGAGCGCGCCGGCGACCATGTGTCCCGAGGGGCCCATGTCGACGAGCGCGAAGCCCACAAGGACGCCCGCCACCGTGCCGATGACGGCGATGACGAAAGCCAGCAGCATCTTGCCGCTTTCGGGCAGGATCTTTTTCATATCCGCCTTGAAGAGGAGGAGCGGGATCGCGAGCGGCACGACGTAAGCCCAGACCATGTCGTGAAACGGCGAGGCAAACGGCACGATGCGCAGATTGGCCAGCAGCATGCCGGCGAAGATCGTCAGGATGACGCCGGAAATCCATTGGCCGAGGCGCGTGCGCTCCGACCAGAAGCCGAAAGCGGCAAGCCCCAGAAAGGCGAAGAGGAGGCCGAACATGTTGTCGGCGGCGATCAGCGGCAGGTTCATGAAGGCGCTCCCCGGGGGCGTTCGATTCGTCAGCGCCCATCATGCGGAGGCTGCCGGGGAAGGCAAGCTACAGCGCGAAGTTGACCGAGACCGAACCGAACTGGTCGGGTTTTGCCTGTCCTTCATATTCGCGGCTGCGGAACACATGGGTGAAGGCGACCCGCGTGTCCCAGACCACGAAAACCATGCCGAGTTTCGCGTCATAGACGAAATGGCGCTTCTGGACGCTCGGGCTGTCGCGGAACGTGTTGCCGTCGAGAAAGATGTCGCGCGCGATGCCGCGGCCCTCGAAGCCGGCGAAGAGATAGCAACTGCAGCCCGTATCCGCCGGCTCGAACCATTCCGAGCCGCCGACGCCGGGATAGATGCGCGTCGGGCCGAAATCGTTGGGGAGCGACGGGCCGACACGGAAGGTGCCGCCGAACCCCGCATAGGTCTGCACATTGCCGAGCGAGATGATCGTGTAGGGGATGATGTCGGTTTCGAGGCCGATGATGTCCGGTGTGGCGAAGGTGGAACTCCGCCAGGCGCGCTCGAAGCTCAGATTGAGGCCGATCTCGTTTTCGATCTGGTTGTCCCAGCCATTGGCTTCGTCGGCGCCGATGAGATTGTGCCACTCGTTCTGCACGAACTCACCTTGCGCGGCCGGGCCGACCACGCCGAGATCGAGTTTCCACTGATCCTGCCACGCCTCGCCCGTGATCGTGCTCGAGCGGACGCTTTGCAGCGAGAAGGTCGTGTGGAGCCATGCCGCATAGGGCCGGTCGTTCGGCTGGGGCAGCGTCGTCATGGTGTCGTCGGGCGTGAAGATCGCGTGGCCGAGCGCGACTCCGAAGCGGTGGCTCTTGTAGTCGAAATTGCCGGTCGGAAAGACCAGCGAATAGAAGGGCGGCGAGGAAAATTCCGTAAGCCATCCCGACAGGTTCCGCTGTGGCCGCGACAGCCAGGCGACCTGCAGCCCGTTCGTATAATGGCGATCGGAATTGGCAAAATTGGCGAAGAGGTCGTTTTCGACCTGGAAAGTGAGGAACGAACGGCCGGTATCGGCCTCCGCCGCCACCTCTTCCGCCTCGTTCTCCGCCGCGGATGCCGCCGGCATGCCCGCCGCGACGGCGCCGAAAAGAGCGGCCGCACCGATCAGGAAAGCTCTCATCTATGCGAAACCTCGTGAAAAGCGCGGACGGGAACTCCGCGAAGTGGCTTGACGCCGGGGAGCCCCCGCCTGTCCAATATGGCAAAGGCAAACTGCAAACCAAAAAAGGCGCCAGCAAGGCGCTTCAGGGGAGGAATTCGGATGGCGGTTGCGGAAGCGACGCCCGTATGGAGCCGCGAGGACGCGGCGGCGGCGGGCATGGTGGTGGCGTGGCACGCGGCGCAGGCGCCTGAAAGGCCCGCGATTTTTTCCGAGGCCGGCAACCGGACCTATGGCGAGCTCAACGCCAACGCGAACCGGTTGGTCGGGGCGCTCAGGCGGGCGGGCCTCAGGGCCGGCGACGCGGTGGCACTGCTCTGTTCCAACCGCCCGGAATTCGCCGAGACGGTGGCGGCCTGCCAGCGCGGCGGCTTTCGCCTGACGCCGGTCAACTGGCACCTCAAGGGCTCGGAAGTCGCCTATATCGTCGACAATTGCGAGGCGAAGGCCTTCATCGCCGATGCGCGCTTCCCGGCCTCGGCCGCCGAAGCCGCGGAGAAGGCGCCGGGCCTGATCGCGAAGCTCGCGGTCGGCGGCGCGCTGCCGGGCTTTACCCTCTATGACGCGGCGCTCGCGGCGGAGGAGGGGAGCGATCTTGTCGACCCGGTGCTCGGTACACAGATGATGTATACCTCGGGCACGACCGGTCACCCGAAAGGCGTCTATCGCCGTCAGGCCGTGCCCCCCTCGCCGCTGCTGGTGAAACTGACCGAGACGGCCGCCTTTCGCGAGGGCGACCTGGCGCTCGTCACCGGCCCGCTCTATCACGCAGCACCCCTGGCGCTCAATCTGAGCTTTCCGATCAATTCCGGCGTCGGCTGCGTGCTGATGGATAAATGGGATGCGGAAGAAACGTTGCGTCTCGTCGCCGAATACCGCATCACGCACACCCATGTCGTGCCGACCATGCTGCACCGGATGCTGCAACTGCCGGAGACGACCAAGGCGAAATACGATACGTCGTCCTTGCGCTGGATATTGCACGGCGCGGCGCCCTGCCCCGCGCATGTGAAGGAAGGGTCCATCGCCTGGTTCGGTCCGGTGGTGTTTGAATATTACGCGGCGACTGAAGGCGGCGGCATTTTCGTCGACAGCCATGAATGGCCGGCGAAGAAGGGTACGGTCGGCAAGCCGCTGCCCGGCGTCGTCGTCGAGGTGCATGACGAGGACGGCAAGCCGGTGAAGCCGAACGATGTCGGCACGATCTATTTCAAGGCGCCCGATACCGGCCGCTTCGAATATTTCAAGGCGCCCGAAAAGACCGACGGCGCCTATCGCGGCGATTTCTACACCATGGGCGACATGGGCTTCATCGACGAGGACGGATTTCTGTTCCTCACCGGCCGCAGCGCCGAGGTCATCATCTCGGGCGGCGTCAACATCTACCCGGCCGAAATCGACCAGGAGATTTTGAAACATCCAGCCGTCGCCGATGCGGCCGCGGTCGGCGTGCCGAACGAGGAATGGGGCGAGGAGGTGAAGCTCGTCGTCGAGTTGAACGAGGGCTACAAGCCCGACGCGGCGATGGCAAAGGAACTGCTCGCCTTCGCGGCCGACAATCTGCCCGGCTACCAGCGTCCGCGCTCGGTCGACTTTATGCAGGAACTGCCGCGCATGCCGTCCGGCAAGGTGCTCAGGCGCACGATCCGCGACGCCTATTGGCAGGGCGACAAGAAAATCTGAAAACCGAAAAGGGGAGGACGAAATGGCGGGCATTTGCGAAGGCCGCGTGGTGATCGTCACCGGCGGCGCGCGTGGGCTGGGCCGCGAATATTGCCTCGAATATGCGCGGCAGGGCGCGAAACTGGTGGTCAACGATCTCGGCGGCGCGCGCGACGGCGAAGGGCGCTCGGCGGGACCGGCACAGGACGTCGCCGACGAGATCAAGGCGATGGGCGGCGAGGCGGTGGCCAATGGCGACGACGTCTCCGACTGGGACGGCGCCAAACGCATGATCGACCAGGCGATCTCGACCTATGGCACGCTCGACGTGCTGGTCAACAATGCGGGCATCCTGCGCGACCGCATGGTCTTCAACATGACGATCGACGAGTGGGATGCGGTCATCAAGGTGCATTTGCGCGGCACTTTCTGTCCGATGCGTCACGCGGTCGGCTATTGGCGCGAACGCGCCAAGGCCGGCGAGCAGAACGATGCGCGCATCATCAACACGACCTCGGTGTCGGGCCTCTTCTGCAATCCGGGGCAGACCAATTACGGTGCGGCGAAAGCCGGCATCGCCTCGCTGACGCTGATCGCGGCAAAGGAACTGATCCGCTACGGCGTGACCGCGAATGCGATTTCGCCGGGCGCGCTGACGCGGCTGACCGAAGATCTCGGGCCGCCGCAGGAAATAAAGCCCGGCGAATGGAATCCGCGCGATCCGTCCAACGTCGCGCCCATCGT
>NZ_JBBECC010000194.1:0-10981 GCF_040882025.1 Parvibaculum sp.
AATCCCCGTTCAACCGCAGCACCACCCCGCGCCATGAATACAAGACGGCGTTCCACTGAACCGTCGCTGCTCACCTCCCAAAATCGCGCGAGGCAATCTCGGACCAAGCCGGATTGCAAACTATAGGAAGGGGGCCCCGCTACCGCTTGGGAGTTCTTCACCTGATGGTCGGTCGCGCGGCCCGGAGCCGTAATCGAGAAATCCTCCGAGACTTCGAGATGCAGGGTTTCATTTTCTCCGAGCGTGATCAAAGCCGCAATGCTCTGCAGGAGCTGGTAGCGGAAGCCTGCGAGGACGTGAGCGGCGTTAGTCGATTCTGTCAGAATATGCGACTCTGATGATTTCTCGTTCATAGTTAAGCAGTTTAGGTCTTTAACTCTGGCTGTCATCAGCCATATTGATTCGGCCCGCAATGTAGCAACAACGACAACTTCTGCCGCATCGCCTTTTCAGCCGTACACAAACCATCCCCCTCACTCCCCCATCCCCCGCAACACAGCCTCCCTCACAGCCTCATCCTGCTTCGCCACAGCCGCCGTCAGCGCCATGAGCTGCTGCCGCGTGTCGTAAAGCTGGTCGAGCAGCGACAGGATGACAGGCAGCGCCCCCGCCTCGATGTCGAGTTCATAGCGCAGCGTGCAGATAAGCCGCACCCGCGCGCATTCCATCTCCGAAAAGACGAGCGCGCCCGCTTCCTCGCGCGGCGCCACAAGCTCTTCGGCGATCCAGGCCTCGAGGTCGCGCCGCTGCAGCGCCTCGATCCGCCCGACAAGCTCCTCGATGCCGGTCATGAAACCATCTCCTTGCGTGGGTCCTGCGGCATGCGCGGTTCCCAGCCTTCGAGAAATTCGGCCAGCGCCGGCTCCTCGCCCTCGGGCAGCACGATTTTCAGCGTCACCATCTGGTGCCCGCGCGTCCCGCTCTTCCGGTTTTTCACGCCCTTGTCGCGCAGCCGCAAAACCATGCCCGTGTTCGCCCCCTTCGGGATCGTCATGGCGACAGGCCCCGCAATCGTCGGCACCTCGATGCGCGCGCCCAGCACCGCCTCTTTCAGCGTCACGGGGATGTCGGCATGGATATTGTCGTCCTTGCGGCGGAAAAAGCGATGCGGCTCCACATGCAGTTCCACATAGGCGTCGCCCGCCGGCCCGCCGCCAAAGCCCGGCATCCCCTGGCCCTTCAGCCGCAGCATCTGCCGGTCCTCCGCGCCCTCGGGAATGGTCACGTTCAATGTCTTGCCGTCCGGCATCGTCAGTGTACGGATCGTGCCGTTCGCCGCGTCGAGAAAGGAAACCGGCAGCGTATAGCTCGCGTCCTGCCCCCGCGCCTTGAAGCCGGCGCCGCCGCGCCGCGCGCCGCCCATCCCGCCCATCCCGCCGCCGCCGCCACCAAAGGCGCGCGCGAAGAAATCGTTCAGCTCTTCATTGCTGGCAAAGCCGTCGCCGGCCGCGTGCGCGCCGGGCCCGCCGGCAAAGCCCGCATCGGCGAAGTCGCGGTAATAGCGCTCCTGCGGCCGCTCCGCGCCGCCCGCGTCGATCTCGCCCGCGTCGAAGCGCCGCCGCTTCTCCTTGTCCTTGAGGAGGTCATGCGCCGCCGAAACCGCCTTGAACCGCGCCTCGGCCGCCTTGTCGCCGGGGTGCAGGTCGGGGTGAAACTGCCGCGCCAGCTTCTTGAAGGCAGCCTTGATCTCCGCCTCGCTCGCCGTCCGCGCCACGCCGAGTGTCTCGTAAGGATCGTCCATCGCATCCCGTCTCATCGCCGCAGGGCCAGGGCAAGACTATACCCCCAAACGAAAGCCGCGCATGGAGGCAGGGCAGGGGCGGGGGCACCGCAAAAAAGCGCCTCCCGCCGCTCCACCCGCCGCAACCGGCGATAAAATTTTTCGCACCGGGGATAATCCGTGTCCGCCGCATCCGCCGCGCGGAGATAAAACATGCCGTTCCCGGAGATAACCCATGCCGCAAACCGCAAATCATCCGTACACGGATCAACAGAAATCCCGTTTGTGACAGTTTTATGACAGTTTCGTGACAGAGGGGGGGTCCGCAGTCATTTCCGCTGTCACGGAACTGTCACAATCGCCGCCGCCGCCGCCGCCGTCGCATCGCCGCCCCCGGCCCGTGCTATTCTTCCCCGGCAGAGGCAATCGGGGCGGGGCGCGCTTGTCGGAAATCGTCGCGAAATCAAGGGCTTGGGCCGCCGGTCTTGTGGCGTGGCTGCGCGCGCCCGGCGCCTGGCAGCCGCGCGGCAGCTCGCGGCTTCCCTGGCTCGTCTTCGCGCTGGTCCTTCTCTTCGGCGCCGGCCACACGCTCTTCCTCCGCCTCTATGTGCCATCGGTCGATCAAGGTCTTGAATCCATTAAGGAAAATGGAAAGCTGGTGGTGCTCACCCGGCTTGGCCCCACCACCTGGTACGAGGGTGTCGAGGGCCTCACCGGCTTCGAATACGAGGCGATGCTGGCGCTTGGGCGCTCGCTCGGCGTCGAGGTCGAGTTCCGGATTTATTCGACGGAACAAAGGCTTGTGCGGGCGCTGGCCGTCGGCAAGGGCCATGTCGCGGCGGCCGGCCTCGCGTTCGACGAGGACCGCAAGGCAGCCTTCGCCGCCGGCCCCGCTTACGCCACCACCCGCCAGCTCGTGGTCTGCAACCGCCAACTTGTTGAAAAACCAGGGAAAATCGAGGATCTGGCGGCGCTGCGTTTCGCCGCCGCCGCCGGTTCGCCGGGCGCCGCCGCGCTCGCTGAAGGAGGCCTCAGGAATTTCCAGGTCGCCGAAAACACCGAAACCCTGCTGTCGCGCGTCGCCGCCCGCCGCCTCGATTGCGCGCTCAGCGACGCCCGCATCCTCCAGATCGTCAATCCCTATTACCCCGAGCTCATGCAAGCCTTTGAACTGACAGGCGATTTCCCGGTCGCCTGGCTTGTTGCGCCGGGCTCCGAAGATCTCGTCGACCCGCTGCGGCACTGGTTTGCCGGCATGAAGAAGTCCGGCCGCTTCGCCGCGCTGGAGCGCCGTTTCTTCGGCTTCCTGCCGCGTTTCGACTATGTCGATCTGCGCGCCTTCCAGCAGGCGGTGCAGGACCGTCTGCCTCTCTACGAAAAGCAGATCCGCCGCGCCGCGCGCGAAAATAACCTGTCCTGGCAACTACTTGCGGCGGTCGGCTATCAGGAATCGCATTGGGACCCGGAGGCGCGGAGCCCCACCGGGGTGCGCGGCTTCATGATGCTGACCAAGCCGACGGCCAAGCGTCTCGGCGTCGAAGACCGGCTCGACGCCGCCGCCAGCATCGCGGCCGGCGCGCGCTATCTCGCTGATCTGAAAGAGAGAATGCCGGAAGAAGTTGCCGAGCCCGACCGCACTTACATCGCGCTCGCCGCCTGGAATGTCGGCCTCGGTCACGTCCTCGATGCCCGCGCCCTTGCCGAGCGTCAGGGCCGCGACAAGAACAGTTGGGCCGATCTCCGCCGCGTCCTGCCGCAGCTGGCCAATCCGGGCAACAACCTGCGCCACGGCACGGCGCGGGGCGGGCAGGCGGTTCATTTCGTCCAGCAGGTCCGCACCTACCTCCATATTCTGCAAGGCGATACAGGCACTTAGCAGGCCGCGCCCCGGCGCGCCGCGATGCCGGGGGTGCGACATCGCGACGGGCCGATGCGGCGAAATGACCACTCAAAAAATATGGATATTGGGCGAATGTGAGGAAGACGAATTCACCGCGCATCGGGGGGTCCGGTGCCGCCTCACGGAGAAGCTCAAATGAAACGCACGACGAAATCCCGCACAGCAGTCGCGGCGCTGGCACTCGGCATGCTCGCCGGTATGGCAGCGGCGCCGGAAGCGCAAGCGCAGCAAGGCTTTAGCGGCAAGTCGGCCGGGGATATCATGGTCCGCGCTCGGCTCCTCGGCGTCATTCCGGACGAGGATGCCTCGACCTCCATCGGCGGCAATGTCAGCGTCTCCAACGACTGGGTGCCGGAAGTCGATATCTCCTATTTCGTCACCGACAACATCGCGCTCGAGCTGATCGCGGCCACCACGCGCCACGACGTCTCGCACACAGCCGCCGGCAGCTTGGGCAAAGTAAGCCTGTTGCCGCCGACACTTACGCTGCAATACCACTTCCTGCCGAAGGAGCGTTTCAGCCCCTATGTCGGTGCCGGCCTCAATTACACCTTCTTCTACAACGAGGACGCACCGGGCGGCGGCATCACCAGCATCGACTACGAAAACAGCCTCGGCTACGCGCTGCAGGCCGGTGTCGACTACGCGCTCACCGACAACTGGTACGCCAATGTCGACGTCAAAAAGATCTTCCTGAGCACCGATGTGTCGATCAACGGCGGCGCCGTCACCGCCGATGTCGATCTCGATCCCTGGATCGTCGGTCTCGGCGTCGGCTACAAGTTCTGATTTTTGAGGGGCTGACGCCCGCGTCTTTTCCGCTCTGCCCGGTCTACCCCACCGGCGGCTCTCATGCGGAAAAGGCGCGGGCGTTGCGCTGCCCGCCATGTTGAACTCCCTTGCGCCCTGATGTAGAGGTTAGGGCATACACCCTAGGACGCCTGCGGCGTCCGGGCAGGCGGTGAAAACCGTTTGAAAACAAGGGAGAAGCCGCGTGTCGCAGTCGCTCAACAACATCCTGTCAGGACCCGACGTCAGGCAGCGCCCGCTCAGCGTTGCCATCCTCGGCGCGGGCGCGGCGGGCCTCTGCATGGCGATCAGGCTGCAGAAAGCCGGCATCGAAAGCTTCACCATCCTCGAAAAGGGCGTGAGCGTCGGCGGCACCTGGCGCGACAACACCTATCCAGGCTCGGGCTGCGACGTGCCCTCGATGCTCTATTCCTATTCCTTCGAACCGAAGGCCGACTGGAGCCGCAAATTTGCGGGGCAGGCCGAAATTGTCGATTATTTTGAGGGCGTTGCGCGCAAATACGGGCTCACGCCGCATATCCGTTTCAACACCGAAGTGACCGAAGCCCGCTTCGACGAAGCCGCCGGCCTCTGGCGCATCCGCACCGCTTCGGGCGAGGAAATCGCGGCCAATGTGCTGGTCTCGGGCGTCGGCCAGCTCAACCGTCCGGCCTTCCCGAAAATCGACGGCCTCGACGCCTTCAAGGGCGCAGCCTTCCATTCGGCCCGCTGGGACCACGGCGTTGATTTGACAGGCAAAAACGTCGCCGTCATCGGCAATGGTGCCAGCGCCATCCAGTTCGTCCCCGAAATCGCGCCGAAGGTCGGCCGGCTCACCATCTTCCAGCGCACGCCCAACTGGTGCGTGCCCAAGGCTGATCGCCCCTTCACCGAACGCGAAAAAAGGCTTTTCCGCTCAATGCCTTGGCTCGTCCGCGCCCAGCGCTGGCTGACCTGGCTGATGCTGGAGCGCAACTTCCTGGCTTTCACGCAAGGCAGCTGGTTCGGCAAGATGTTCGAGAAAGCCACGTTGAAGGAGCTCGAGGCCCACATCGCCGATCCCGAGCTCCGCAGGAAGCTGACCCCGGACTATCCGGCAGGCTGCAAGCGGATCCTCTTGACCAACGACTGGTTTCCCGCCCTCTCGCGCCCCAATGTCGCCGTCGAAACGAGCCACATCGCGCGCGTCACCGAAAATGCGGTCGTCACCGAGGACGGCGTCTCCCATCCCGCCGATGTCGTCATCTTCGCGACCGGCTTTGAATCGACGGATTTTCTGGCGCCGATGAAGATCGTCGGCCGCGGCAATGCCGATCTCAACGAGGTCTGGGCGCGCGGCGCCGAGGCCCATCGCGGCGTCGCGGTGGCGGGATTCCCCAATTTTTTCATGCTCTACGGGCCCAACACCAATCTCGGCCACAACTCGATCATCTTCATGATCGAGTGTCAGGTGAACTATATCGGCCAGTGCATCGAGGCCCTGCAGAACGGCAAGCTGCGCTACATCGACGTCCGCAGGGAAGCGATGGCGGCGTTCAACGCCGCGCTTCAGAAGGACATGCAAAAGACGGTCTGGGCGGCCGGCTGTTCGAGCTGGTACAAGACCGCCGACGGCAAGGTCACCAACAACTGGTCGAGCTTCACCGCCAGATACTGGTGGGAAATGCGCCACCCCGACTTCGCCGAATACGCGCTGGTGGGCAACTAGGAAGCGCGCAATTCCGCCGTTTTTTCGGCCTCGATCGCGCGCAGCAGCGCCCGGTTGTGTTTGTGGTTGGAGCAGAACGCCGTCACCTTGCCGATCAGCGGCCCCCCGCCAAGCGCCAGGTCGCCCACCAGATCGATGATGCGGTGGCGCAGGAATTCGTCCGGGCTTTTCAACCCGCCCTTGTTCAGCACCCGGTCCTTGTACATCAGCAGCGCATTGCCGAGCGAGGCGCCCCGCACCAGCGGGATCAGGCGCAGCTTGCCCAGAATAAGCGCCGGCCAGATAACCGAAAGAATGCCGTAGGTGCGGGCATAGCAGATGTCGCGGCGGAAACTCTCCGGCGTCACCTCGCCCGCCCAGTGCTGCGTGCCCCAATAGGGCAGCTCCAGCGTGTAGTCGATGATGAAGCGGTCGGCAGGCTCGACGCTCAATGAAATCCGGTTGTCGGTAACTGTCAGTGCCCGCTCGATTTTTCGGAACTGGCGCGGCGCGTCCTGTTCCGCCCGGCCGGCCGCCGCGATCGCCTCGACAAGCGGTGCGGCGCTCCCGTCCATGATCGGCACTTCCTGGCCGTCCATCAGCACGGTCGCATTGTCGATCTCGAGCGCAAACAGCGCCGCCATCAGATGCTCGATGGTCTGGAATTTGGCGCCGCCCGGCGCCTGCATCATGGTGCAGCGGGGAAAATCGACGCAGTGGCGCCAATCCGCCTGCAATTCCGCGCCCTTGCCCCCTTTGTCGGTGCGCCGGAAGCGAATGCCCTGACCCGCCGGTGCCGGCATCACCGTCACCTGTGTGTGGCGCCCCGTATGAAGGCCGATGCCCGCAAAGGATGCGGGCTGCCTCACCGTGCCCTGGCGCATATTGAAGGTCGAAGGGCTGGTCATGCGGGCGGTTCCGGATTAAGGCCTTTGTTCGCGGGTTTCTTTGCCGCATTCTCGGCGCGCGATTCCATCCAATCTATAGAACTTTCAAAGACTTGCCGTCCATCATGTCATTGTTCTCCCGCGCAGTTGAAGCCTTGGAAACCGCCGCGCGGCTTGCATCGGCGCGCGCGAGCTACGTGGTTGCGCTCGAAAACTTCCGGGCCGCGCATCGCCCGGCCGATCTGCCTGCCGACAGCGCCGGCATCCTCGCCGGCGATTTGCCGCCGCCCGAGCCCGTGCTCGTTTCGATTGTCATCCTGACCTTGAACGGCGGCGAGATGCTGCGGGCGCTCTTTTCGTCGCTGGCGGCTTGCAACACCTGGCCGGACATCGAGATTATCGTTGTCGATCACGGCTCCGACGACGCGACGGCGGAGGTCCTGCGCGATACGAGTGCGCATTTCCACATTCGCCATCTCAAGCCGGACCGGAATTTCAGCTTCGCCTTTTCCTGCAACCGCGGCGCGCAAATCGCGCGGGGAGAGATCGTGTTGTTTCTCAATAACGACATAGAGTTCACCGAAGACGTCATCCCGCGCATCGTCGCCGGCGTTCAAGCGACGGGCGGTCTGGTCGGCATCAAGCTTCTTCACGGGCAGGCCGGCGGGCAGACGACACCGCGCCCGCAAATCGGCGTGCGCTTCAGGTGGAGTCCGGGGCAGGACTGGACCGCGCCCTACGACGCTTCGCCCGGTCCGCGCGATGCTCTGCGCGCGGCGCAGCCCTGCCGGATGCCCGTCGTGACCGGTGCCGTCCTTGCCTGCAACCGCGCGGAATTCCTGAAAATGGGCGGCTTCTGCGAGGATTATCTCTATGCCTATGAAGACGTCGATCTGGGGCTGAAGGCGGCGGCCCGGTTCGGCCTTCCGTCTGTTTCCCTCAACGACGTCTCGGCCCTTCACCTGATGGGGGCAACGCGGACCAAGCGCTCGAGTTTCCGCCGCCGCCGTTTGTGGCACCGCCACAGCCTTGGCGTTCTCCGCGCCCGCTACGGCTATCGCAGCCGCCGGCTGGCCTGGCTCGGCCTTTTCGGTGCAGCGAAGGGCTTCGACTGGGGACGGCGGCCTGCGGTGGCCTTTCTGGCGGACAGCGGGGACGAGGCGGCAGGCGGGGCGGCAAAGGCGCTGCAGGCCGAATTCGCCGAGTTTGCGGTGCTCAAGACTTCGGGTTTCAGGCAATACGACCTCTTCGGCTACGACCTTGTCGTGTCGCGCTTGCCGTCCTTCTCAATGGCGCTTGCGCGAAATCTCGGCCCCATGGCACTCAAGATCGGCTGGATCCGCGCCGGCGACGGCGATTGGCGTGCGAATGCCGCCGCATACGACATCCTGATGACGGACGGTCGCGAACGGGCTTCATCCCTGACGGAAAGTCTCGGGCAGCCGGTCATTGCGATCGGCGACCGCGGCATCGCCGAAGCGCTCCGCCATGCGGTGACGGATTTCCTGCAAAATCGGTTTCGGATCGCCGTTCTGGCAGCAAGCGACAAGTGCGCTGATGCCGCCAGGCTTTCGGCGGTTTTGCGCGCCGCCGGCCACGCGGTTCGAACGGGCGCGCCGCGGTCCGTTTCGATGCGCGACGAGGTCGCGATATGGCTTTCGCCGCCCGGCATATCGAAATTTCCGGTCGACACGATCCATGTCGCCGCCTTCGCTCCCGTGCCGGACGGTCGCTTTTCATACGATATCCGGCTGGAGTCTCTTGGCGGGGATATGAGGGCATGGTTTGATCGGCTTATGCCGGAAATCGCGGATTGCCACGAAAAACGCATGGCAGGACCGATCGATTTGCCGCTCGATGATCTGCGGCACGCCGACGATGGCGCGGCCGTCTGGCGTGGCAGGCATGATCCGACGGCGCACTTGATCGGGGTGTCCTGACGACGCTCCGGCTGTTACGAGGTGAAGGCTTTGGGCTTGGATGTGAGAATTGGAACCGCGACGGATCTGGATGATCTCGTCCGTTTTCTCCTGATGGCGGGCGAGGGGCTGTTCGAGTTCCTGTTCGACGATGCTTATCCCGGGCTGACGGCACGCGATGCGCTGGCCCTCGGCGTGGGCGACGCCGAAAGCCCCTATCATTTCGAGAACGCCTATCTGGTCGAATCCGGCGACCGCGTCGTCGGTTGCCTGGTGGCGTTCCCGGCCGAACAGGTCGGGCTGCCGGAGCTGGCATACAGCGTACTCGCGCGCGACCGCCTCGACCCGGTGCGGCCGCTGTTTGAAGAGCACGTGCCGGGAAGCCTCTACATCAATACGCTGGCGGTCGATGAATCCATGCGCGGTCAGGGCGTCGGCGGTCTTTTGCTGGATTTTGCCGCGGAACTCGCGCGCGGGGCCGGATGCGGAAGCATGACGTTGCACGCCTGGGGCGACAATGAAACGGCGCTCAGCCTCTACAAAGCCCGCGGTTTCGAATGCGTCGACAAGGTGGAACTGCCCCGCACCGCCCAATTGCGGCACGACGCGCCGATGCTGCTGCTGCAGTGTCCGGTCGCCTAGGTGGCGGCCGGGAGAAGCGCATTGAACAAGCCCGGCGTCGTGGTCATAACGGGCGCGGGCGGGGGGCTCGGCGCCGCCTTGGCGAATATCTATGCAGCGCAAGGAGTTACGCTCGGTCTCGTCGGACGCGATGAAGTGAAGCTGCGCCGCGTCGCCGACGACTGCCGTGCGAAAGGCGCCAACACCGAAATCCTCCTGGCCGACGTCACCACACCGGAGATCGAGGAGGTTCTGCGTGCCTTCGATGCTGCCCATCCGATCGATCTGCTCATCGCGAATGCAGGTGTCACCTCGGGTATTTCGCCGCTCGACGGTCTTGAGCCCTGGGATACGGCCCGGCGTGCCGCCGAAACCAATTTCATGGGCGCGCTCCGGACGATCGGGCCGGTCGCCGGGTTGATGGCGGCCCGGGGACACGGTCAGATCGCCGGCATCGGCTCGCTCGCGGGTCTGGTGCCGCTACCCTTCAGCCCGGCCTATAGCGCCTCCAAGGCCGGTCTGGAGACCTATGTGCTGGCTCTTCGGCATTTGCTCGCCCCAAAAGGGGTCAGGCTCAGCGTTGTGATTTTGGGCTATGTCGAGACGGATATGAGCCGGCGGTTGAGCGGTCCAAAGCCGTTTTTGATAACGCCGGCCGAGGCCGCGATGAAGATCAGGAGCGGGTTGGCGAGAAACAAGGCCAGGATTACCCATCCCGTTGTTTTTGCTGTGGGAATTCGGTGTCTCAACATACTGCCGGAATGGCTTGTCCGCTTGATCCTGCCGGCCTTTGCTTTTACGATTTCGCGGTAGGGGGCCAATGCTCGTTGTTTGAGCGAAGAGTAGTCTTGGTTCCCATGGGGGATGTTTAATGGTCGCCGGTATTGCCGGGCTCATCACTGCTTTTGCCGCGGTGTTGATCCTTGAGCGTTTCGTCAAGCCGCGGCGAAGCAGGACGCCGATTCTCCACAAGGTCGGGCTGCTGGCGGCTATGCCGCTGATTCTGTTTTATGTTTCCATTCTCATGGTGACCTATCGGCCGGTCTTTTCGGCAGTTTTCATCATCATCGTGTTTCTGGGCATTGTCGTCGTCAACAACGCCAAGGTCCGCGAACTTCGTGAACCGCTTGTCTATTCGGATTTTGCCCTGCTGCGTCAGGCGATCGCGCATCCCGGCCTATACGTAACCTATATAGGCCCGGTGAAAGTGGCCGCGGTATTGCTCGCGGGCACGACGACGATTGTAGCGGGTCTGATATATGAAACCCCGATCCTCAGGCGAAACGAGCCGGCCGAATGGATTCCGACACTTGCCTATTGTCTGGTTTTCTTCGGCGCCATCTACGCCGTCACCAGAGGGCCGCTCAGAAACGAATTCCGGCAGATTCTGAAGGAATTCGGTCCATCGACAGACGTCAGGGAAGATGTCGACAAGCTGAGCCTTGTGACGACGTTGAT
>NZ_JBBECC010000195.1:0-56671 GCF_040882025.1 Parvibaculum sp.
CGCGTCATCCAGTTCTCGTTCCAGTTGTAGTAATTGAGTTGTGCCTGTACACAGGCAAGCGTCTCATCTCCCAATGAGAACGCGGCGACAGCTTTCTTGAGCTGTTGAGGTTCGGGCATGTCTTCTGCGTCGTAAATGACGAGAAACTCGCCGCGAGCAAAGGGCAAGGCGAAGTTGCATGCCTTGGGTTTCGTCCGCGGCAAACTTGTCGGAACGCGAACGAACTCGAAATGGTCAGGCAGTTTCAGTGCCTTTGCAGCTTCCCATGTCTCGATATCGCTCTCCTCGAAAACGATCTTGATGTCGAGTTTCGAAGACGGGTAATCGAGATTCTGCAGTGCCCGCGTGACGATCGGTAGAACACGCGCTTCATCGAAGAGTGGCACCATGACGGTATAGACGGGCAGGTCCGCGTCGCAAGGCGCACCGTACCTCTCATAAGCGCGTTCCTCATCGGCTGGTCGTGCCATGAGGCCAACGAAGATCGATGTGTATTTCAAAATCGCGATTGCCGAAAAACACAAACCAAATGCTATGTTGAGCACGATCAGGGTGCTTTCTGGCATGCTGGCGAAGGCGGCGGTCGCGAGCAAGGCAATGCCTGTCAGCACGATTGCTTGCTGACGGGTAACCGGCTTCACGGCTGAACTTTCCGGCATACGTCGTGCGAGATCGAAAATCGCCCGTTCACCGAGCGCATCGCCGAACTCATTCACTATCGTCCGGTTGATATCGTGCGGCGACGTAACAAAAACAGGCTGCGGACGTCCCTCGTGCTGCGCAATTGCTTCGCGCGCCGCTGCGGGATCTGCCGCGACATAGATTGTCTCGAGACCGAGCCGTCGCCAAGGCAAGCATTGCTCGCGCAGATAGAAATCAAGCTTCGCTGCTTGCCGCAGCGTCACATCGGGCGGATCTGTCAGAAGATTGACGAACGGAATGTCCTGCTGTGCTGCATAGAGGCGCGCCATATCGATATGCCGCGCCACGCCGGTGCTGATCATGATCCGGCCGATCGATGTCCCCCATTGGCGCTGTCGGTCGAGCGCCCCGGCAATGACATCGGGCGGTGTCAGCCCGGACGCGACAGCAAGTTCACCAATCAACGGCCGCGTGCCAGCCGAAAGCTGCCGTCCCCGCCAACGCTGGTCGTCCACATGCATGGCAGCGGACATGACCGTGTGGCCGTCGGAATTGTTCCCGTTCTGCAATTGATATCCCCGGAGGTTCGAACGTTTGATGGTGTACGGGACAGAACGCAACCGGATTACGGAAATTGAAGGCTAGTATAGATCTGCCGTAACCTTAATAGGCCAAATGGGGAGGGTATGGTCCTTGCTTGTCGGAGGTTGAAAAAGGACAGGTTTTCGATGCGACTCAAAAATGGTCGCTTTGATGTGTCATATTGAGACAATCTGGTCGGTGGGGTTGCCGCCGCCGGAGCAGTTTGGACGGCTATGCGATTTCTGCTCTATCTCAACACCATCGCGATTATCCTGCTGGCGGGCGCGCTGGCGCGTCTCTATGACGGCGCCCCATTGCCTTGGGCTGACGGGCCGATCGCGCTGGCGGTCGATCTGGCGCCTCCACAGACGTCCCCGTTGACAACCGAACAATATGCCGCCCTCCAGCTTCCTCTGCCCCATCCTACCCGAGCCCCGGTTGCCGTGTCTGTCCCCGAGGTCGAAAAGCTGCGTCTCCTTACCGAAGGTGACTATCGCCCGTTCAACTATCGCGACGGCAGGGGCGAACTCACGGGCTTTGATATCGAGATTGCCCTTGCCTTGTGCGCGCGCCTCAAGGCCGAATGCATCTTTGAGCTTCGTCCATGGAGCGAACTGCTGCCGGCGCTCAAGCGTGGTGAGGGCGACGCGGTTGTCGCCTCGATGCTGATCCCGGTACCCGGACGCGAGGCGCCGGTGGCTGACGACGAAATTATCTTCACGGAGCGCTATTATTCGACGCCGGGTCATTTCGCATCGCGGCGTTCGAACGTACCAGTCGCCGCGACCCCAGCCGCACTCGCCGGTAAGCAGATTGCAGTTCAAGCGGGTTCGGTGCATCACGCCTATATTCGGACGCGGTTCCCGGAGGCCGCGCCACTGGCCTTGCCCACACTCGCTGAGGCGCAGGATGCGCTAGCGGCCGGTCGCGCGGATCTTCTCTTCGCTGACCGAAACGTTTTATCGCGCTGGACAGCATCGGGCAGTGGGGCGGCATGCTGTCGACTGGTCGGATCGGGTTACGCGGACCCGGCGTGGTTCGGGGAGGGCGCGGGCATTGCGCTCCGCGTCGACGACAAAGTGCTGCGAGACAGGATCAACGCGGCACTCGAAGAACTTGTTGCCGACGGCACCTATGCCCGCATCAACGCGCGCTACTTCGCCAACAATATCTATTGAGGAAGACGTTCACCCGTTCTCTTCTGCCATCAGGTCGCGCGGTCGTCCGAAGAAGACGCTCCGGCCCTTGCCTTCGACGACGTCGTCCCAACGTTCTATATCGAATTCGAAAACAATGAAGCCGCCGGTCGGCACGCCATGCGCAATGCGCAGGGCTGTCGCCTCGTCCGGGTCTTCGGCCAGAGCCATTGCCAGCAACACAAGCCCCGGATTGTGGGCGATGACCAGCAACGTTTGTGTGTGGTCAGGCGCATGCCGGATTTCGTCGAGCATAACCTCGGGCATCGCATGATAGAGCTCGTCACGATAGAAGATGGGAACCGTCTCACCCAACCGCGCGGCAAGCGGCGCGCAGGTTTCTATCGCGCGCGCTGCCGCCGAACAGAGAATGGTGTCGGGCCGAAACGGTGAATTGGCAATGAAGCCGGCCATGAAATCGGCCGCCTTGGCGCCGCGTGCGTTGAGCGGCCGATCAAAATCGTCCTTCACTGGGTCACCCCAGTCCGATTTTGCATGGCGCAGCAGACACAGCCGCTTCATATCCGCCTCTCCCGGCCGCCTGCGGCGTTTGACAAGGGATTTATAAGGCTCCAACCGAGGCCGGCCGGTACTGGTGCCGGGAACGCCGCGAGCCCGATCTGCATGGCTTCGTGACCGTCGCGCGGTTCAGCCCGGTAGGTGCCGAAGAGGTGGTCCCAGATCGACAGACTGAATCCGAAATTCATGTCGTGTTCGTCCTGATGGATCGAATGATGTACCCTGTGCATATCGGGTGTCACGACGAGCCACCGCAAAATCCGGTCAACGGCGACGGGCAACCGCACATTCGAATGGTTGAACATCGCCGCCGCGTTGAGCAGTACTTCGAAAAGGATCACCGCCACGACTGGAGCGCCAAGCAGCGCCACCGCCAGTATTTTAATACACATGCTGATTAGTATTTCTACCGGATGGAAGCGGATGCCGGTTGTCACGTCGAAATCGGGATCGGCGTGATGAACCCGGTGCAGTCGCCACAGAAGGCCCAACCGGTGAAAGATGACATGCTGGGCATAAACGAGCGCATCGAGCATGATCATCGAAAGCGGAATTGCGAGGACGGTCGGTGCGCCGGCCCAGTTGAATAGGCCCAAGCCTTGGCGCTCCGCTTCGATGGCCGTCGCCACCGCGACAAGGGGCAAGGCGAGCCGCACAAGCAAAGTGCCGAGCGCCGAAAGCGCCATGTTGGTTGGCCAGCGCTGCCAACGCGACATCCGCAGTATCCGGCGCGGCGCGGCCAGTTCCCAAAGCACCATTACCGCCAGTACCGTCGCAGAGATGGTAAGCCGGAACAGGGGTTCGTGGAGCGACAGGAATTCGGTCATTGGATTCGGTTTCGTCCTGCGTTGACCCCGGAGAGTGCGCCAAGCCGTCGTGGGATCGCAACTATAGGGTCGCTTGTTCGTCAAAAAAAAGGGCCCGGTTTCGGCACAGCAGGAAAAAATGCAGTGCGAAACTCGGATGTATGAGTCCGGAAGGGACGGCTGCGATGCGAGGCGGTGTTTGTTTTGGCGGCTTGATTTTGGCTTTGCTGATGGTGCCGGCTTGGAGTGACGGTAGGACAGAAAGTATTGCCGGTTGGGCCGAGGCGCCGCCAACCGGCGTGGGCGAGTACACGGTCGAAGCGGTGCCAGTTGCCGCAACGGCGCCTGTTTCGGGCAGGGGGGACGAAGCCGTTCAGGGCGGCTTTGCCTGCAGGGGACTGCTCGGCGACGCTCAGGCCGGGCCGACCGTCTGCCTGAGCCGAGTCAACCCGGGTTTGGCGCAGTTTTTCTTCGATTTGCGTTGGCATCTCGCCCCGAAGAGCGGCGAGCGCGTTGTCACCGGCATTTTGATCCGTCAGGAAGACCGCGCCGAGCCGTTCCAGGTGATCGCCGGCCTCGATGCCCGTACGGCAACCCAGATCGACAATGCCGGCTTCGAACTTATCGACATGGATTTTGACGGCTATCTCGACATGCGCCTGATTGCTGGAGGAACGGCCGGCCCCAATGTGCTCTATCGCAACTGGCTCTGGTTGATCCAAGAAGAACCTTTCATGGAAAGCCCCGGGGCTCGATAAAATCGTCTCGCCTGAATTCGATTCGGAAACCCATGAAATTTTTAGCCGCTGGCGCTCAAGCGCTGCAGAGGGCGGTGTGGATGTTTATACGTGGAGCGGTGACGTGCCGGTGATGATCCATCGCGAGGTCGACCGGTTCGATGGCTTCTCGCATTGCGTCCGCATCTTCTTCGATCGCATCGACGACGAAATGCGCGAAACGGGATCCGGCTCCTGTATTTAACCTGTCAGAGGGGCATGTGTCGCGCGCGCGCACCGCGTTCGATCGCAGCGGCCGTGAGCTTGTCGATGTCAAGCGTATCGCGCAGCAATTGTAGCAGCCGGATTTCTTCTGCACCGACGGCAAGATCGGAGGTCGCGATTTCGACGGCTAGTGCATAACCTGTCTCACGCAGATGCGGCGGTAGCGCGTCTTTCGCGAGCCCGAAAACGGCGTCGAGCCCGCCATCTTCTTGCAGGATTACCGCGCACTCCTTTGCCACCGGGATTAGCCGCTCGGGATTGAAGTCGCGGAACGCAGGCAGTGTCTGGACAATGGTGCCTATATCGCGCAGTTCATTATCGCTCATCGCGCGATCGACGGCGCTCATCGTCACCATGATGTAAATGAGGGCATTCTCGGGAGAAATCGTCGACATGAGGCTTCCTTGGTTCGATTTGCCGGGAGCTTAGAGTCAGGGCTGATCTGGAGCAAGCGCGGCGCCGAGAAAGGCCCTCGCTTCGGCGATAGCCTCTGCGAGCCCTACCCGATGAATGGTGACGCCCGGCGGGAATGCTGAAGTCAGGCGGGTAGGCAGCCGCGCATCGAGGGCGACAAAGACACCCCGGTCGCCAGCGCGCCGAATCAACCGCCCGAAGGCCTGTTTCAGCCTGAGGCGGGTCAGCATGTCGTCATAACGTGCCTTGCCGAAGACCTCGCGACGCGCCTTGTGCAGAATGTCGGGCCGCGGCCAGGGCACGCGGTCGAACACGATCATGCGCAACGCGTCTCCCGGCACGTCGACACCGTCGCGCACTGCATCGGTACCGAGCAAGCAGGAATGTTTCTCGGAACGGAAAATGTCGACCAGTGTACCTGTGTCCAGTGCATCCACGTGTTGCGCGTAGAGCGTTAGCCCTGCTTCCTCAAGCGGCACAATTATTTTCTCGTACACGGTGCGCAACCGATGAATGGCGGTGAAAAGGCCAAGCGCCCCGCCGCCCGCTGCGCAAAAGAGTTCGCGATACGCCGAGGCGACCTGATCCATGTCATCACGCGCTACATCGCGCACCACGAAAATGCGCACTTGCTTGTCGTAGTCGAAGGGAGACGCCATGAAGGCACGTCGCGCCGGCAAAGCCAGGTGGGCGGCACCTGTTCTGATCTCGGCCGTTTCCCAGCCTTCGTCGTCTTCGGTCTCGTCGATCAATCGGTCGCGTAGCGTTGCCGACGTGATCAACACACCATGCGCGGGTTCGAGCACGGCGTTGGCGAACGGGATCGTCGGGTCACGCCAGTGCCGATGCATGCCAACATCGCCTTCGCGGCCAAAAATTCGCTCGACCGAAAACCAGTCGACGAATTCCTCGGGCGTTGCAGTATTGAGACTGGCCAACATTGAGCGCCATGCCGGAATGAGAATTCGCGCCCGCCGGTCGAGCCCACGTGCCGCCGCATCCATGCGGATTCGCATACCGGTGTCGAGGTCTTCAGCCTCGTCGTCGAGCCGCGCACGCAGTCGTTCGGCGATGAGCTGCAGCGGTGCGACAAGCCGCGCGAGGGCGGCATCAAGTTCGCTTGCCGCCGCAGCGAGTCCCGCCACAGATGGATCGGTCTCGGCCTCCAGAGAAAATGGACTGTCATTGTCTTCGGTCCGCGCATGAACTTGTTGGCGCACCAGCACGAGAAACTTCTCGGCCGCGCCGCGAGGGGCCCCGTCCTTGAGCCGCGCTGTCCAGCCCGGAGCTGGCAGCGCAGCGGCGGCCGAAAGTGCTGCTACAAGTGCATCTTCCGCCAGATTGTCGCCGCCAATGAGGTCGCCGATACGCTCATCGAGGCCGCGTCCGCGTCTCCCTCGTTGACCTTCGGCTCCGCGAATCCAACGCCTGAGTTCTGCTGTCTCCATGCCGGAAATCGCAGCTGAAAAGGCGCTGTCGGCGGCATCAAAAATGTGGTGCCCTTCGTCAAAGACGAAGCGTGATCGCGCTTCCCGTCCGCTCGGCGCCTCATCCTCGGCGCCGCCTGCCATGTCGGCTGTCTTGGCTTGCGCAATCTGTCCCATCGCCCGGTCGAGCGCCGCTTGTCGTATGACAAGCGCATGATTGGCGACGACGATCTCGGCGCGGCGCGCTTTGCGGATCGCGCGTTCGATGAAGCACTTTCGGTAATGCGGGCAGGCGGTATAGATGCATTCGCCGCGCCGGTCGGTAAGGCCTGTGCGACCGGTCGCGCCGCCAAGACGCCCTGCCAGCCATGCCGGAAAATCGCCGCCCACCATGTCGCCGTCGCGGCTGGCCTTGGCCCAACGCACCACAAGCCCGATGGCCGTTGCGCCGCCGCCCAGAGCCGCCCGATCTGCCAACTCGGCAAAGTTGAGCAGGCAGAGATAGTTTTCGCGTCCCTTTCGGATCACGGTCTTCTCGGCTTTCTCAGCGGGATCGGGATAAAGTCGCGAAAGCTCCTGATCGAGTTGCCGCTGCAAGTTCTTGGTATAGGTGGAGATCCATACCGTGCCCTTGTTGCGCGTTGCCCAGAGGCTCGCGGGTGCAATGTAGCCGATGGTCTTGCCGATGCCCGTGCCCGCCTCGGCGATGACAACATTGGGGGCGCCGACGGCTTCACGCGGCCCGAAGGCAAAGGCGGCAGCGCCGGCGAATTCAGCCTGGCCCTCACGCTGCTCGGCATCCACGCCAGCGAGTTCGGCAAGCCGGGCCCGCGCCTCGGCATCGCTGATGGACAAGGCGCCCGCTGGTGCGCGAGGCGCCTGCTCTTCCCATTCCGGCAGTTCATTCCAGATATCGAAGCCGCGGCCGGCGGGTGGCCGCCCCTCCCGTCCCAAGGCATCGGCGAGCGCTGCCACGACGCCCGGTCCCCACGCCCATCCGCCTTCGGCCATGCGGAAGGCCGTGCGCGCCGCCGACGGGCGGTCTGGCAAGTTGCGGTCCTGCAGGCATAAGAGCATCTGCGCTGCTGCGGCATGCAGCATGATGGCTTGCGTCTCCGGTGTATTGCCTGCATCGAGGCCAAGGGCGCGGGCAAGTCCCTCCGGCGTCGGCAGGCACGGCTCGGCTGGATGGACGAAGGCGAAGAGTTCCATCAGATCAAGCGCATGGGGGCCCGGTGCGCCAAACGGCCGTCCCCGGGCGATACGCCGCGCCGTGAAGCCGGCATGGACCAGCAGGACGGGTTCCCGCTCGATCAGCTTCAGAGCCGCTTCGGATCCAAGTTCGTCGACCTCGCCCTCGGCGCTGACGACCACAGCGCCGCCGGCCGCTCGCGACGGTACGATGGCCGGGGCCTCGGGCAGGAAAGCGCCGCCGACCGGGCCGTGCGGCGAATCGAATGGGGGCTGCAAGGACATGGGCGGCGAGTATAGACGTGCAGGCTCTGAATGAAATCAGTTGGCGAGACTCGGATAGGCCTTGGCGAGTTCGCGCCATGTGGCAGTGATTTTCTGCTGCAGCCGCGGCACGTCGCGCATCGCGGCATCTGCCTCGCCATGGCCGAGCGCCATCTCGATGTCGCCGGCTACATGCGAAATCGCCGATAGGCCTATTTTGTCGGCGGCGGCCTGCAACGCGCGCGCGCCTTCCGCCAGCGCTACTTCATCGTGTCCGATGCGCGCCCTTTCGACGGCGCGATGCAGGGTCAGCACACGTTCGAGCCCGGACAACAGGTGATCTGTGATGCGCTCCGGTCCGATCTCCCGCTCGATCTCGTAGAGGTGGCCGAGATCGATCAGCTTTTCCGGCGCCCGGCGTTTCGGCGGCGTGGCGCCGGCAGCGAGCGAGGAAAAATATTCTGCTGCGCCGCCGGGCTCCGTCGGTAGCAGGAACCAGAAAGTACTGCCTTGTCCCGGCGCACTGTCGACGCCGATTTGGCCACCCATCAGCCTCACTAGACGGTCGCAGATCGGCAGGCCGAGACCCATACCGCCAGCCTCACCGTCGAAGCGAAAGTCGCGCGCGTCCCCGCCTTGCCAGAAGGTTTCGAAAAGCTGCGCGCGGGATTCATCCGAAAGGCCGGGCCCGGTGTCGGTCACGGAAAATCTGACAACCTTGTCGTTGCTTGGCGTCTGGATCGAGGTGATGCGAACGACGATACCGCCCTTGTCGGTAAATTTAATGCTGTTGTCGATCAGGTTTGTCAGTACCTGGCGGACCCGGTCGGCATCGGCGGACATATCGGCATCGATGCCTGGTGCCGCATCGAGTTCGAGCGACAATCCGTGTCCGCTCGCACGGTGCCTCATCATGCGCACGACGCTGCCCGCGAGCTCGACAGGGTCGAAACGTCGGGGCCTCAATTCCAGCGAAAGCGCTTCCATCTGCGATAGGTCGATCATGTCGTCAAACAACCGACGCAGTAACTGGCTGGTCTCTCCCATCGATCTTGCGATCTTCGCCTGGCCCTCGCTCAACGGCTCGTCGGCAAGATGTATCGCCAGATTGCTCAACCCATCCAGGGGGGCCCGCACCTCGTGGTTCAGGATTTCGAGGAATGCTTGTTTTGCCCGCATCGCGGCTCTCGCACGGGTCTCTGCATCCTCGGCATCGCGGCGTTTTTGTTCAGTCGCTGCATGGGCCCGCGCCATCCGCTCCACAAGATCCGCGTTCTCGAATCGCAGGCGGAAGGCTTCGCGATAGCTGTTGTTGACGCGTCGTGTCCAGCCGGCGACGGTGGCGAAGAACATGCCCGCCAGCGCCACTGTCGCGATGGCCAGCGGATCGCCGCGCCAGAGCAACATGCCGACGGTTGGCAGGCAGGATGCTGCGATGTAGTAGATGACGGCAAGGGGGTGACTGGCGCGTGTAATGGCCGTTGCCATGGCCAGGCACGCCAGAACCAGAACGTAGAATATCTCGTGGGTAAAGGACGCGCCCGGCAGCCACAGAAGCGAACCGACGCCCCAAGTGGAACCGCTGACGATGGTCACGAGCGCGTAACGCTTTGCCCAAAGCGTTGCATTGCCGACGGCGTCGGGGTCAGCGCGAAAACCCGCCCGCACGCGATCGAAGAGAATTTGCGCAACAAGTTGGATGGCCGCGACGACACCAATGGTCCAGAGGGGTGCATACGGCCAAAAAGCGAGGCCCACCACAAGAATGCCGCCGAAAACAGTGAGACGGCTGGCCTCGCCCAACTCCAGCAGCAGGCGCACCTGCTCGGCATCGATCCGGGCATCGATAGGATGGGCGCGGCGAACCGTAGCGGTCGGCTCGATGGTCGCGGGGTCGCCAACGGTCTCGGCTTCGATCGAATCCTGGTCCAGATCGGTCTTGGTCAACTTCCGGGTCTCCGGGCGGGGGTCGCAGATCCTTCTTCAGAGGCCGCCGGAGCGGGTCGCCCGCGACCTTTCCGGTTCGGATTGCCGCGTTGACGGAGGGGTGTGCTAAGCATAGGGTCCGCGCGCTTGATAAAGCCTTAAGTCATTCCTTCGAGTCGAAATATGTCAACAAATACAACCGCGATAGCACCCTCGACGCTTCTGGAGGCGGCCCGTGTGAGCAAGGCTTGGCCCTTCGATGAAGCACGCAAGATCGTCGATCGGCTGGAGAAGGAAGGCAGCTCCAACCGCACGGTTCTCTTCGAGACAGGTTACGGCCCTTCCGGCTTGCCGCATATAGGCACTTTCGGCGAGGTGGCGCGTACCACGATGGTCCGTCGAGCTTTCGAGATACTCGCCCCTGGCGTGCCGACGCGTCTTCTCTGTTTTTCGGACGACATGGACGGGCTGCGCAAGGTGCCGACCAATGTGCCGAACCAGGAGATGTTGGCCGGTTACATCAACATGCCGTTGACAAAAGTGCCCGACCCTTTCGGCACGCATCCAAGTTTCGGCGAACATAACAACGCGCGACTGCGTGCCTTCCTCGACAATTACGGCTTCGAGTATGAATTCGCCAGCTCGACCGAGTACTACAAGACCGGCCGTTTCGATGCAACGCTGTTGAAGGTGCTTGAGAAGTTCGACGAGATCATGGAGATCATGCTGCCGAGCCTGCGTGAGGAACGCCAGCAGAGCTACAGTCCCATTCTCCCGGTCAGCCCGCGCACCGGCCATGTGTTGTTGGTGCCGCTTCTGGCACGTGACGCGAAGAAGGGCACGGTGAGCTATGCGGAGCCCGATACCGGCGAAGTCGTCGAAGTGCCCGTCACCGGCGGCCAGTGCAAGCTGCAATGGAAGGCCGACTGGGCGATGCGCTGGGTTGCGCTCGGCGTCGACTACGAGATGGCAGGCAAGGACCTCATTGATTCCGTCAAACTTGCCTCACGCATTTACCGCGTATTGAGCAACCAGCGTCCGCCGGAAGGTTTCAACTACGAGCTGTTCCTCGACGAGGAAGGCAAGAAGATCTCGAAGTCGAAGGGCAATGGTCTTTCGATCGAGGACTGGCTGCGCTACGCGAGCCCGGAAAGCCTGCAATACTTCATGTATCAGAGCCCGCGTGCCGGCAAGCGGCTTTATTTCGATGTCATTCCGCGCAATGTCGACGAGTATCTCGGCGCGCTGACGGCCTATCCGAAGCAGGATTTGCGCGAGCGCCTCAACAACGCAGCCTTCCATATTCATGGCGGCAACCCGCCGGTGCAGGACCTGCCGATCACCTTCTCGTTGCTGTTGAATCTTGCCAGCGCCAGCCATTCCGAAGACCGGAACGTGCTCTGGGGCTTCATCCGCAACTATGCGCCAGACGCGACCCCCGAAGATCATCCACGTCTCGACCAGCTTGTCGGTTACGCGATCAACTACTTCCACGACTTCGTGAAACCGGCAAAGAAGTATCGGGCGCCGACCGACAAGGAACGTGCCGCGTTGGAGGATCTGGCGGCGCGGCTCGAAGCAGCAGACGCGTCTGCATCCGGTGAGGAGCTACAAAATATCGTCTACGAAATCGGCAAGGCGCATGAATTCACGAATCTGCGCGACTGGTTCAGGGCGCTCTATGAAGTATTGCTTGGCGAGGAGCAGGGGCCGCGTTTTGGTACCTTCACCAAGCTCTACGGTGTCGGAGAAACCGTGGCGCTGATCCGCCGTTCGCTGGCGGGCGAAGACCTCTCCAAAGCCTGATCGCGAAAATTTGTCATGCCGCACCCGGCAATCTGCCGCCGGTCCATTGCGGCTCCACGCCTCATGGCCGAACATGGCGCCGGCTGTTTGTTGTCAACAAGAGGTGCGCGCCGTTGAGTTTCTCTGCGCGACGGATCGGTGCATTGTTTGCGCTCGGCTTGCTCGGCGGCTGCGTCGCCGTGCCGAACTGGCGCGCCGAACCGGCGGCCGGGTCACCGCGGGCTCGCTGTCTTGCGTTGATCGGTGATATGGATGAGGCCGTCGCCGCGCATGATGTCGGCGATGCTGGTGCCGCTCGCATAAAGACCTTCCCCTATCTCCGCATCGACCGCTTCCTTGCGAGCTTCCGCCACGAACTCGTTGCGCCAGGCGCCTTCGAGGACTGGGTAGGCCATCTGCGCTGGCTCGATGACAAGGCGAGGCTGATCGAAGCGGCGAACTTGTCAGCGGACGCGCGCGCATCGCTCGCCGCGCGCCACGGCCTCGCCGATCCAGAAGGGATCGGTGCCGCTGCCAGCCGCTGCGGCGATCTCCTGCTGAAAGTTGAAGTTTTGGAGGGGACGGTGGAAGCGCGCGATGCGCTCGTCCGTGCCGCCGTCGCACCCAACCACTACAATCAGTGGCAGCGTGCCGCCGGCCTTTACCCGGTCACAAATCTCGGCGCCGCCATCGGCTATGCGCAGTGGAAGGACGAGAACACAAGATCCTTCGCGCTTTCGTTCGAGCCGCATGCGAAGTCGGAAAATATCATGGTCTACAACCCCGGCGCGCGCGCGGATGCGAGTGAGGCGTCGCATATCGTCCGCGCTGCACCACGCACTGCCCTTGGTCTCCCGAAATTCTCCGCAAGCGACGTAGCGCATTTGACCGCCGCTTTTGCCCCCGTCTTCGAAATCGAAACAGAGAGCAACGACGATCGCCTCGGCTCAGCGGTCTGGCGCCGCGAGGGTGACGAATTGCTCCCCGATGTCGATGTGTCGAGCCCAGTCGCAACGACGCGCCTCGTCTACACGCGTTTCGAGGGCTTGGTGTTGCCGCAACTCGTCTACAATGTCTGGTTTCCAGCACGAACCCTGCAGGGGAAGTTCGATCTTCTCGGCGGCCGCATCGATGGCTTCATCTGGCGCGTGACACTCGACGAAAACGGCGAGCCGCTGATCTACGACGCGATCCATGCCTGCGGCTGCTATCACATGTTTTTCCCGGTCGCGCCGCTCGTCCGGGTGCCCGTGCCCGAAGACCGCGACACGCGCGAAGCGCCGCTCTCGCCCATCTCCGCCCCGCGTCTCCCGCCCGGCGAGCGCATCCATCTCCGCCTCGCCGCCGTCAGCCACTATCTGATCAATCTCGGCGCGAAAGAAGCAGCATCCACGCCATCCACCTATGAGCTTGAATCCGCATGGGCGTCCCCTGCCTTCGGAGAGCGTTCCCTGCCATTGCCGGACGGCGGCCGCCGCAGCTTCTTCGGTCCCACGGGGATCGTACCGCATACGGAAAGACTGGAGCGCTTCACGCTCTGGCCGCTCGGCATCGAAAGTCCCGGCGCCATGCGCCAATGGGGCACACATGCAACGGCCTTTGTGGGCGAGCGCCATTTCGACGACCCCTTTATATTCGACAAGGCTTTCGCGCGATGAGGATGCTGGTTCTCCTCTTCTCTCTCGCGCTAGGTACGACCGCTCTCGCCGCAAGCGCTGACCTTGCTCCTGCGACCAGGGCCTTCGACGATGGTGCTTTTCCCCGCGCGGCGTTCCTCGCCCGCAAACTCGACACATCGCAAGGCGATGCCTTCGCCGCCCGCGCGGAGCTTGTGCAGGGCGAATTCGTGTCGGTGGGCGCCGCCCGCCGTGCAGCGTTCGACCGGGCGCTCGCCGATGCCCGTCGGGCCCTTCTGCGCGATCCTGCGCGTCCCGAAGGTCATCTCTACCTCGCCGTCGCGCTCGGTCTCGTTGCGCGTGGGGAGGGTGTGCTGATGGCGCATGTGGCGGGCTATGGCGACGAGGCGCGGGCACATATCGACCGGGCGCTCGTCCTTGCGCCGGACAATGCCTGGGCCCATGCGGCTCTGGGCGGCTGGCATCTGGAAATCGCCTATGCGGGCGGGCTTGTCGGCGCGGCGCTTTATGGCGCGAGCGTGGAGGCAGGCGAGGCCTCCTACGAACGCGCTCTGGTGCTTGATCCGGGAAACACCTCCATCGCCTGGCAATATGCGCTTCAGCTAACGGGCATCGGCGGGAAATCCCGTATCGACCGCGCACAGGCGTTGCTCGCCGCCATTCTGGAACACCCGCCGCAAACCGCGCTCGACCGGTTTCTCCGCGACGGCGCCACCGAGCTTGCCGCCGCCGTCGAAAGCCGCAACCGCCCTCAAATGCTGCGCGTCGTCACGCGTCGTCTCGGCCGCGATGGCTTCGGCGCTACCGCGCCCGGCCCGCGCATCGAAACGCGGCCCGGCGTCGGCCGCACGCGCTGATCCCTACTGGCTGGCCCAAATGATCCGCGCCATCCACAAAATCTCTTCGGCTTTCAATATCCGGTCGTCATGCGCAGGGTTGAATGAATGCAGCTCGACGCTTTTGGCTGTCCGCCGCGCCAGTACCTTGGCCATCACTTCACCGGCGATCGTCTTGACGACCACGCGGTCGCCGCGCCTGATACCGGCGGCTGGCGATACGACGATGACGTCGCCATCGCGATAAACGGGCGCCATGCTGTCGCCACTTACTTCCAGCGCATAGGCATGTTCGTCCTTGAATTCGGGGAAGGCCACTTCCTCCCAGCCGCCCCCAACCGGAAAGCCCGCATCGTCGAAATAGCCGCCATGTCCCGCCTGTGCGAGGCCGATTAACGGCACATTCCGCTGCCGGGCTGCAAAGTCGCCGCTCGCCACGAGCGCGAGAAATTCCTCAAGCGAGGAGCCGGTCGCGTTGAGGATACGCGAAAGGCTTTCCGTGTTCGGCCAGCGTGGTCGCCCCGCCGCCGTGACGCGTTTCGACTTGTTGAAGGTCGTGGGATCGAGCCCGGCCGATTTGGCAAGGCCGGATGCTGTCAAGCCATGCGCGGACGCCAGCGCATCGATCGCGGTCCAGAGCCGGCCGTGGGACAGGGCGTCAGCCATGAGCATGTGGGTCCTGCAAGGTCGAAACGATAACAATTATGAGAATATATTCAGGAAAATCAAGAAGTCTGGAGAGTTAATTCCTATTTTCCGCTTCTTGTCCCTCTGCCTCCCCATGGTTACAGTGCCGCCCCAATCGGGAAGACCGGCATGCCCCCAGTTTCAAGCCTCATCTACAAGATCGTGAGCGAGCATGAATGGCTCGCCGCCGCGGCCGAAGGCCGTTTCGTCGGCTCGGCGGTCGATATCGATGATGGCTTCATTCATTTTTCGACCGCCGCGCAGGTCGCCGAAACGACAGCCCGCCATTTTGCCGGCCGCAAGGGCCTCGTGCTGGTTGCCGTCGAGGCTGCCGCGCTCGGCGAGGCGCTCAAATGGGAGCCCTCGCGCGGCGGCGCGCTCTTCCCTCACCTCTACGACGTATTGACCCTCGATGCGGTACGTCGCGTCGAGCCGCTGCCGGTCGGCGAGGGCGGTACGCACCTCTTTCCGGAGCTTGAGGCATAATGCGCATCGACATCTTCCCTCTGGCGCGGCCCGCCATGAGCCTGCTCGATCCGGAGACGGCACATGCGCTGACGCTGCGGGCGCTTCGCATGGGGCTCGGTCCTCACCCGCGTGAAGCCGACCCCGCCTCGCTTGCCATCGACGTTTTCGGTCTTCATTTCGAAAACCCGCTCGGCATCGCCGCCGGTTTCGACAAGAACGGCGAAGTACCCGATGCGATGCTGGCGATGGGAATGGGTTTTGCCGAAGTCGGCACGGTGACACCGCTGCCGCAATCGGGCAATCCGCGTCCGCGCATCTTTCGCTTGCCGGTACATCGGGCAGTTATCAATCGTCTTGGCTTCAACAACAAAGGCCATGCGGCGTTGAAGAAGCGCCTGGAAGCACGCCGCAAGCGGCCGGGCGTCATCGGTGTCAATATCGGCGCCAACAAGGATGCGGCCGATCGCATTGCCGACTACGAGGCCGGCATCCACGCCTTTGAAGGCCTTGCGAGCTATTTCACGGTCAACATTTCCTCGCCCAACACGCCGGGCCTGCGCAGCCTGCAAAACCGCGCCGAACTCGAAACGCTGATTGCCCGCGTACTGGCCGTGCGCAAGACCCGCACGCCGGTGCTCCTGAAAATTGCGCCCGACCTTGATCCCGAAGAATTGGTCGATATCGCAGAGGTAACGCTGGCTCAGGGTCTCGATGGCTTGATCGTCTCCAACACGACGACCGCGCGGGGCGACTTGGTATCCGGTGTCCACGCAAACGAAACCGGCGGCCTTTCCGGCGCGCCGCTTTTCGCGATGTCGACCGCGGTCCTTGCCGACATCTACCGGCTGACCAAGGGCCGCCTGCCGCTTGTTGGTGCCGGCGGCATCTCGAACGGCCGCGACGCCTATATGAAAATCCGCGCCGGTGCTTCGCTGTTGCAGCTTTACTCGGCGCTCACCTATGAAGGCCCGGGCCTCATCGCGCGTATCAAGCGCGAGCTGGCCGCCCATCTCGCCGCCGACGGCTTCGTGCATCTGAAGGATGCGGTTGGCGCCGACGTCAAGCTTCAGGAGGAATAATGGCCAAGCCCGTCATCTATCACAATCCGCGCTGTTCGAAATCGCGCCAGACGCTGGCGCTTCTGGAAGAGCAGGGTCATGTGCCGGTCGTGATCGACTATCTGAAGACCCCGCCCACCGCCCCCGAACTTCGGGCACTGCTGAAGAAGTTGAAAATGAAGCCGCGCGAGCTGATGCGGAAGGGTGAAGAGATCTACAAGACGCTTCGCCTCGACAATGAAAAGCTCTCCGACGAAAATCTCGTCGAGGCTATGGTCAAAAACCCGATCCTGATCGAGCGTCCCATCGTCGTCGCCGGGGCGAAAGCGAAGATCGGCCGCCCGCCCGAAAGCGTGCTCGACATTTTATAGGCCGGACGCAGCCGGCTAGCCGTGCGCGCGCTCCCCGGCGGAATGTCTTGAACGAAGCCCCTCCAGAGCGTCACTTGGCGTAAGCCCGAACATCAGCCGGAATGTCCGCGAGAGATGTGCGGTGTCCGAGAAACCCGCATCCATTGCAGCCGTCCGGATCGACGCGCCCTCGATCATCTGCCGCGCCGCGAACTGCAGGCCTGCCCACCGCTTGAAGTCCCGGAAGGTAAGCCCCGTCGCGGCCTTGAAATAGCGAAGCGCCCTCGTGCGCTCCATGTTCAGACGGCGCATGAGCTGAACCTGCGTCAGCCGTTCCATGGGATCGTTCATCGCGGCAATGGCGATGTCGGCGATATCGGCCGGATAGCCGTCTTTTTCTCCCAACCGGTCGCGCAGTTCCCGGCCGGCCTCGGGTTTTCCGTTCACCGCGTCCATTGCGACGGCCGCGAGCGGACCGTCGAGCCGCACGGCAAGGGCCTCGTTGCCGGGAAAGGCGAGGCCGTTTAGGTAGAGAACCTGGGCGCCGCCGGGACTGCAGATCACGGGGTGCACTACACCCGGCCGCACCAGAAGCAACTCGCCGGTCACGTTGTCGTTGCCGCGCATGACGGAGACGGGGCCGCGCCACCCGGCGAGTACGCATGTCACCGCGTTCCCATGCGCGGCCAGTTGCGCCGTGTCGATGGGAAGCACGGTGTCCGGAAATGCCGGCGCTTTGCGCTTCATGGCCTGTCCCCGGCCCGGTGTGCGGGCCCGGCGTTCACCGTAGCGGAGATTTCGCGGCGGCGGAACGTGCCGGGCCCGGCCATTCAGGCCCTTATGCCGCCTTCGATGGCGATACCGGCCCGCGCGAAGGCGGCCCGCGACTGATCGCCATTCATGAACACGTCCTTTCGGGTCACCTCGCCCGCCTTGTTGACGGTCACCACGTCGAGCATTTCGACACGCGCGGTGAACGGCGCGCCTTCCTTGTCCGTCAGGGGAAGGACCATCGTCCATTCGAACACCCAGTGATCGGCGCCAAAGAGCCTGCGGCCCATTTCCTGGGAAAAGTCGTACGCCTCGAACGTCGCGATGCAGTACCGCCGCAGCGCCTCCCGGCCCTTGATCGGCTCGGACCCGTCATGGAGCCAGAAGAGGGTGTCTTCGGAATGCGTCGATGCGATGAAGCCGGGGTTCTTCGCCTCCCAGCCTGTGTGATAGCGCTCGAAGAGATGTTCGATCGAGAGGCGCGGTTGCGTTCGCAGTGTCGTGGCGCTCATCCTGGTTCCTCCGGAGTTGGTGTCCCGGAGAGCCTAGGAGCAAGGTCGCACGGCTCGTTGAACAAACGTGCCGCCCGGAACCCGTTACACCAGTCCTCGCCTCAGCCTGGGGTAGTAGAATCCCAGCGTCGCCGCGCGCATGATGTTGAAGCCAGCCAGCGCCGCCCACAGCCCGTGATTGCCATATGGCAGGAACAGCCACCACAGCACGAGGAAAATCAGGCTGGAAGCAAGCGCTGCGTTGCGCATTTCCGGGCCCCGGGTCGCCCCGATAAAAATTCCATCAAGCTGATAGCACCAGACGGACAGGATAGGCAGTGCCGCCGCCCAGAAGAGATAGACCCTTGCCACCGCGCGCACTTCCACATCGATGCTGAGAAAATCGATGATTGGTCCTCCGGCGGCGAAGATGCCGAGCGACAGCACCAGCGCGACCCCGGCTGCCCACAGCGTCGAAAGCCGCGTCGAAAGGTCGAAGTCCTGCCGGTTTCTTGCGCCCACGGCCTTGCCCACCAGCGCTTCGGCGGCGAGCGCGAAACCATCGAGGAAAAATGCGCTCACCGTGACGAATTGCAGCAGGATTGAATTGACGGCAAGCGTCACCGGCCCGGCCTCGGCGCTCCTGGCCGTGAACCAGGCGAAAGAAAGCATCAACACGATGGTCCGAACCATGATGTCGCGATTGACCGCGATGGTGCGCGCAAGCCGTGCCGCATCCAGAAGCCGCGCCCGCGTCCAGGTGCCCGGATAAAACCGCAGATAGCGCGCCGCGACGGCAAGCCCCAGCAACGCGGCAGAAACTTCGGCAATCAGTGTCCCGGCGGCGATGCCGGTCACGCCCCAACCGAGTCCCAGCGCCAGCAGGATATTGAAAATGATATTCACAAGGTTGAGGAACACCTGCAGCGCCAGCGCGACGCTGGCGCGGCCAAGCCCGATGAACCAGCCGACCAGCGCATAATTGGCGAGTGCCGCTGGCGCACTCCAGATACGGATATCGAAATAGCTGCGCGCCAGTGGCTCGACCTCCGGTCCCCCATCGAGCAGGAAGAAGGCAATCTCGCGGACAGGCCATTGGACGAGAATGAGCGCGAGTCCCACGCCGCCGGCAATCAACATTGCCCGGCCGAGCGCGGCACGGATCTCCTCGCCATCCTCCGCACCCAGCGCCTGTGCGGTGAGCCCGGTCGTCCCCATGCGGAGGAATCCGAAGGTCCAGAAGACCATCGTGAAGATCAGCGCACCGATGGCGACTGCGCCGATATATTTCGGATCCCCGAGCCGCCCCATCACCGCGGTGTCGGCCACGCCGAGAAGCGGCGTCGAGATGTTGGACAGAACGATCGGCGCGGCAATCGCCAGCACCGTTCGGTGTGTCACGCGCGATACGGGCGTCGCGATCGCCATTCAGGAAGGTCCGTCGATGAGGTCGCGAATATTCGGCTCGGCTTCCGCGGCGCGGAGCGCCAGGGCAAACCCGGCATAGCGCCCGTCCGCTGTCACTTCAGTCCTTGCGAATGACGGCATGGGATAGGTTTCCATCGTCGCGTCGTCTTCAAACTCAACTTCGGCAAGGATAAGGCCTTGAAGCGGCGGCTCGAACCGGTCGACAGCGATGCGTCGTCCGGCTACTTCGAAATTGATGCGTCGCTTTCTCAGTGTGAGCCCGCCCAGTGTCCAGAGCCGTGCATACTCGGCGTCGCTCATATAGATCGTGGTGATGATGCTGTGTCGTGGATCGGCCAGCTGTGTCTTCTTCGAAAGCCGCCGGTAGTTGATGCCGCCATCGATTGGTTGAGCGGAGCGCAGACGAAGCGCGCTGTCCGGAATGTAAAGATCGACAATGTCGAAGCACATACCTGACGCGCGGGCCAGGTCGGGAACGCCGTCACAAAGCCAGCGCCGTTCGCGCTCGATCTGCGCATATTTGAGATGCGGATAACCGGCTGGCGGTGTGATGTCGTCGATGGTCATTTGTCGGCAAATTCGTCCACCGCCTTCAGCAGGAAATGTCCATGCGCCACCGCGATGGGTCGTGCGCGATCGTCCTGCCAGGCTTCGGCGCGCACGGTGGCGACGCGGCGCCCTTGCTTGGTGATCTCGGCCCGGCCATAGGTATCGACCGGCCGGCCCGAGCGTAGATAGTCGATGGTAATTCCGATGGGTTTCGGCAAGGCGCCTTCGCCCGCTTCGAAGATGAGTTGAGCGATTGCGGTTGTCTCGAGGAACGCGCCGATCACGCCGCCATGCAGCGCGGGCAGAACCGGATTGCCGATGAGTTGTGGCGAGAAATGCAGCACCGTTGTGACCTCATTGCCACGCTGGTCGATGGTAATTCCGAGAAACCGCGCATAGGGAATCGCCTGCATCATCACATCGATATCGGGCGCTTCTTTTTCCTTGCTCACTCGACGCCGCCTTTCTTCTCCGCCAGCATCGCCAGCGCTTCGGCCGCCGCCTCCGGCGTCATTGGCATCGGCATGGTGCGGTTAGCGGCCAGCATGAAAGTACCGACACAGGTCGCGATCGGATCGGTTTCGTCGGTGTGATAGGCGGTACCGCGCACAAAGGCGATGTTGGTTGTCACCTTGTAGCAATGCGTATGCGCCACAAGCTCGAGGTGCGGTGTCGCCGGTTTCATGTAGTCGATCCTGAGATCGAGTGTCGCGATCGACATGCGCTCCGGCAGCGCCAATTGCACAGCGATGCCGCAAGCATTGTCGAGCAGCGAGGTGATGACGCCACCGTGAATGACCCCGGTCTCGGGATTGCCAACGAGCTTCGCGTCGTAGGGCACCGAAAGCCAAGCTTCATCGGGCGCGGCGTTAACGACGGTCATGCCCAGCGCCTTCGCATGCGGCACATGCTCGATCAGCACATCCTTCATCAGCGCAATATGTTCCGGTGTGATTTTGAAGTTCGATGCCATGATCAAGTCTTCGCAAGCCGTTAAAGCGCCTGATTGAGCCTTTTAATAGCGCTATGCCACATCGCCAAGTCAACACGGTAAATCGGTGCCGGTGCTGTTGCGCCGTGAGCCCCGCCGGCCCACACTCAACATGGGGACGACACCGGCTGCCAGATGCCGGAACCGGAGCGCTGATTCATGCTGATCGTCGAAGGGGGGCTGACGCTCCTGACCGATCTGGACGCGCTTGCGCCACCCTTGCCCCAGTTGATCGCCTATTGGGAACGCAAGCGGGGCAGCCGGCCCATGCCTGTGCATACCGACATCGATCCGATCGAAATGCCGCGCCTGCTCCCTTATATCGCCATCGCGGACGTCATGTACGACCCGCTCGACATTCGCTACCGCCTGATGGGCACACGCCTCGTCGAAATGGGTGGCATCGACCGTACGGGCGAAACCCTGCGCAGCGGTCACAGCGGCGAGCGGCTGGAAGAGCGGCTGGCAGCGCTGGAGCGCATGCTCGCCTCGCCTGGCCCCGTGGCGCTTGGCGGCCGGCTCGACTGGCTCAACCGCGGTTATCGTCGCTTCGAATGCGTGCATCTGCCGCTCTCCGAGGACGGCGAGCGGGTTACACGTCTATTGGCGGCTTATGCTTTCCCATGAATGTTGCGTCATACTGGGAGCAAAGGCGATCCGCGGGCCGATCTCTAACTATCTGAAATAAAAAGATTTTCCAGCATTTTGCTGCAATTCCAAAATTGACGATTTTCGTCATTGGGGTAATATGCCGATCGCGTGGGGCCCCGGGGGCGGGCAACCCGGCGCACGGGGAGGAAAGATGGCAGGCGTCATACAAAAGCAGGTCGAGCCCGAAGCGGGGTCCTCGGCTTCCAGACCGCGCGGCAAGCGCGAACAGACCAAACACAACAACCGCGGTGCGATTCTCGATGCGGCGCGCATCGTCTTTGCCGATCTCGGCTATGGTGCCACCTCTGTGCGCGACATCATCCGCAAGACCGGTCTCGCCTCGGGCACCTTCTACAATTATTTCAAGAGCAAGGAGGAAGTCTTCGAGGCATTGATGGACGAGGGCATGCGCCGCATCCGTCCTCGTCTGCGCGCCGAACGCATCCGTTCGCGCACCTTCGAGGATTTCATCCGCAACGCCTATCGCACCTACTTCGAATATCTGGCAACCGACAGCGACACCTTTCAGGTCATGCGCCGCAATCCCAACACGCTGCGCGTACGTATGGACTCTCCCGAAATCCTGGCGGGATTCGAGGAAATTCGGGAATATCTCGAGGAAGACATTCGCAACGGCACGCTGCCCGATGTCGATTCCGAATATCTGATGGCCGCCCTTGTCGGCATCGCCATGGAAATCGGCGACCGCATGTTACGCCGGCCGGAAATGGACGCTGCCGCCGCCGCCGCTTTTGCCACGCAACTGGTACTGAGCGGCTTCCGCGCCCTGCCGGCCCAGAAACCCTGAAACATCATTACCGCGCCGTTGCCAAAGGAAATCGCTGATGAGCGTCCAGAAATTTATTGTCCGTACTCTGCTGAAGCTGCCGGACAGCATCCTGATAAAGATGTCGGGTGGAAAGCCGTTGGCGATCGACGGCCGCATTCTCGATGCACGCATGCAGTTTCTGGCGGCGCAGGGCGCGAAACAACCCTCGATAACGACACTCGATCCGGTCGCCGCCCGCGCCGGCACGGCCGACGGCTTGAAGCTTCTCGATGGCGCGCCGAGCGAAAGCGTTACGGTGCGGAGCATCTCGGTGCCGGGTCCGGCGGGCTCGCTGGCGGCACGGCTCTACACACTGAAAGACGCGCAGGGTCCACTGCCCGGTCTCGTCTATTTTCATTTCGGCGGTTGCGTTATCGGTGATCTCGATACCTGTCACACTTTCTGCACAATGATTGCGGAAATCTCCCAATGCGCGGTGCTGAATGTTGCCTATCGTCTGGCGCCGGAACACAAATTCCCTGCCGCCATCGACGATGCGCTCGCCGCTTGGCGCTGGGCGGACGCCCATGCGGACGAGATCGGCATGATTGCGGGTCGCATCGGCGTCGGCGGCGACAGCGCTGGCGGATATCTCTCGGCCGTCATTGCCCAGGAAGAAAGGCGCGCCGGCCGGTCGGGGCCGTCGCTGCAACTGTTGATCTACCCGGTGACGGATTGGGAATGGCAGGGCGGCTCGATGGAGAGCTGCGCCGATGTCTATCCGTTGACCCGCGAAATCATGGATTGGTTCGGCGGCCTTTATTTGAACGATGCGGCCGAGGCAAAGGACGTACGCGTCTCGCCGATGAAATCGTCCGATCTCGCGGGGCTCCCGCCGGCCATCGTCGTGACGGCAGGTTTCGATCCACTGCGCGACCAGGGCGCGGCCTATGCCGAAAGGCTAAATGCGGCCGGCGTTCCCGTGACCTTTCGCTGCGAGGACAGTCTCGCCCACGCCTTCACGGCCATGACCGGCGTTGTACCCAAGGCAAAAGAAGCCTGCGAGGCAATCGCGCGCGATGTCGGCCGCGCCTTGCGTTGAGCGGCGCCGAACCTCTCGTGGAAGCCTTTCTCGTTTCTCTCGGCGTCGTCGCCATTGCCGAAATGGGCGACAAGACGCAGTTTCTGGCACTGCTGCTCGCGGCGCGCTTTCGCGCGCCTGTCGCCGTCATCGCCGGAATTTTCATCGCGACCATTCTCAATCACGCGCTGGCCGCTTGGGTTGGTACGCTGATTGCCGACTGGCTGACGCCGCAGGTCCTCGCCTGGGGGCTCGGCATTTCCTTCATCGTGATGGGCCTTTGGGCGTTGATTCCCGACAAACCGCCGGAGAAAGACGAAACGCTTTTGCCCGCGCGTTATGGTCCCTTCCTCGCCACCACGATTGCCTTTTTCCTTGTCGAAATGGGCGACAAGACCCAGGCGGCCACCGCCGCGCTTGCCGCACATTACGAGACGCTGCTTGCGGTCGCATTGGGCACCACGCTTGGTATGATGGTCGCCAATGTGCCGGTCGTGCTGATCGGTGAGGCGGCGGCGCGTCACCTGCCGCTGCACCTGCTGCGTTTGGCCGCCGCCGGCATTTTCATCGTCCTCGGCCTTGTCGCCATTGCCGGTGCAATGAACTACATATCCTGATCGGATTGCAGGAAGGTAATCAGCATGTCGTTGATCGGCTGCGCCTCTTCGCGATGCACCCAGTGCGAGCCGTCCGCGAAGAACAACGTGCCGCCCCGCTCGCAAAGCGCGATGCTCTGCCTCGCAAGCGAAACATCGGCGAACTCATCCTTCTCGCCCCAGATCAGCAGTACCGGCGTTTCGATGCGGCCTGGCGCTTTCGGGAGTTCCTTCTTCAGCAGCGCACGATACCAATGGAGCATCGAGGTCAGCGCCCTGGGCTCGCTCCAGGCCTTTCGGTAGGCCTCGATCTCGCCGTCGAAAACGCCCTCTCGCGACGCGGCTTTCAGCGTTTTGATGAAGGGCCCAAAATTTCGACACCGGATCGCCATTTCGGGCAACACGCGCATTCGCATCGCCTTCACATAGCGGCTCTTCTTTCGCTGTGTTTTGTCGGCATACATCGCCTGCTTCCAGATCGCCGGGTGCGGTGCGTTGATCATCGCCGCCTTCTCCATGCGCTCGGGCCGTGTCGACGAGAGCCACCAGGCAACGCTCGCGCCCCAGTCATGTCCGACGACCCGGAGCCGCGTCTCGCCGAAATGCGCGCCTAGCGCCACTATGTCCTCGGCCAACTCGTCGAGATCGTAGGCTTTGACACCCCGTGGCTTGCCGCTGACCCCATAGCCGCGCTGATCGGGTGCGATCACGCGAAAGCCGGCCTTGGCCAATATCGGCATCTGCTTGCCCCAGCCAAGACATGTGTCGGGAAAGCCGTGTAGCAGTATGATCAGGGGTCCATCCTCCGGTCCCATCTCCGCGTAATGCAGCGCGATCCTGTCGAGATGCGCCACGCCGAAGCGCGCCGCCTCCATCCCGTTGATCATTCGTGTCTTCCCTTCCACGGCGCGACTCGGCCTGATTCCGGCCGCAATTCTCCGCGCCTACCGTGGCGAAGTTGGGGCCGCCGCCTTATGCTCGCCCACATATGAATTTGCCATAAGCGAAACCTTCGGGAGCGGAAAAAATGCGATCCATGCGTGTGCATGAACTATCGGACGATGTAGGCGTATTGAGAATGGACGATGTCGAGCTGCCGCCGCCAGGCCCCGGCGCGTTGCGTCTCGCACTCAAGGCTTGCTCGGTCAACTTTCCCGATATCCTGATGGTACAGGGAAAGTATCAGTTCAAGCCGGAACTCCCCTTTGCACCGGGCATGGAAGGGGCGGGCATCGTCACGGTGGTCGGCGAAGGCGTCACGAAATTCAAGGCCGGTGACCGTGTCGTTGCCGGCCTGCGCACCGGCGGCTTCGCGGAGGAAGCGAATGCATCGGCCGAAGCCTGCCGCCCGATTCCCGGCACCATGGACTTTGCGCAAGCCGCGGCCTTTCCGGCCACATACCTCACGGCCTGGGTTGCGCTGACTTGTCGTGGCCACCTGCAGCCCGGCGAAACGTTGCTGGTGCATGGGGCGAGCGGCGGGGTCGGCCTCGCCGCCGTCGAAATGGGCAAGCTTCTCGGCGCCACCGTCATTGCGACTTCCGCCTCGGACGAAAAACTGAAAGTGGTGAAAGCCCGCGGTGCCGATCATGTGCTGAATGTGACGAAGGGCTTCCGCGAGCAGGTGAAGGAACTCACGGGCGGTCGAGGGGCCGATGTGATCTACGATCCGGTTGGCGGCGACGTCTTCGACGAGAGCGTACGCTGCATCGCCTGGAATGGTCGTCTGCTCGTCATCGGTTTCACCAGCGGTCGCATTCCGACCGTCCCGGTCAATATGCCGCTGATCAAGGGCTTCTCGGTCGTTGGCGTTCGCGCCGGCGAATATGGCCGCCGCGATCCGGAAGCGGGCAGGGCAAACCTCGAAGCCATCAACCGCCTCGCGGCGGAAGGAAAGATCGATCCCTATATCTGCGCCCGTTTCCCGCTCGAGCGCGCCGTCGACGCGCTGCGCATGCTGCAGAACCGTGAAGCCGTCGGCAAGGTCGTTATCGAGATGTGAGGAGACGAAAAAACTCTTTCGCCTGCGCCGAAATTTGCTTCGCCCGTACTGCGCCAATTCGAGCCCCATCTCGCGAGGGTGAGTACCAGATCAAACGCTCCGCTGCGCCTTGTCTTTCTCGTTGGCGCTGCGGATCATTTCACGCATCCTGTCCCACTCTTCGTCGGAAAGTTTCGACAGGCGCGCGAAATTGCCGCCGCCGCCCGAGAACCCCGCCCCGTCGATGGCGATGGTCTGTCCGGTGAGGTATTCGCAGCCGTCGCTCATCAGGAAGGTCGCGAGGTTTTTCAATTCGTCCATCTCGCCGACACGCCCCATCGGAATACCTTCGCGCGAGCCGTCGCCATCGGCCGACTGGCCGGGCGAAAGCCGCGCCCAGGCGCCTTCGGTTGGAAAGGGGCCGGGCGCAATCGCGTTGAGGCGGATGCCGTAAGGCCCCCATTCCGCGGCGAGCGACTTCGTCATGATGTTGACGCCGGCTTTCGACATCGCCGACGGCACGGTAAACGGCCCGCCGTTCCAGATCCATGTCGTCAGGATCGAAATGACGCTGCCTTTCACCTTGTCGGCAATCCAGCGCCGTCCGATCGCATGCGTCACGTAGAAGGAGCCGTGAAAGACGATATTGGCAATCGCGTCGAAGCCGCGCGGTGAAAGGTCTTTGGTCGGCGAAATGAAATTGCCGGCCGCGTTGTTGACGAGGCCTGTAAGCGGTCCACCGTCGGTCCAGATTTCACCGACCATGTCGTCGACGGCCTGCGCGACGCGAATGTCGACGCTGTGTGTCTTCACCGAGCCGCCATGTTTGTCCATCAGCGTCTTGGCGGTCTCGTCGAGAACGTTCTTTCGCCGCCCGCAAATGTAAACCTCGGCACCGAGGCGCAGGTAATCCTCGGCCATTTCCTTGCCGAGTCCGGTACCGCCGCCCGTCACCAGAATGCGTTTGCCCGCAAGCAGTCCATCGCGAAACATCGAAACCATCTCATCCTCCCATATGCATTTGCCGGGAAGATTACAGTTTCATGCGCGCATCGTCTCGCTTCTCAAGCTGACGCAAGGGAAAGCGTAATGGAATGGGCGTCGTGCAGTTCGTGTTCTACCCGTATCCGGGAGGAGAGTCGGCGTGTCTCAATCCTTCTTCTCGCGTTCCGTCATCATCGTCCACAGCCGGACGACAATGAAGATCGGCACCACCACGATGGCGCCGAGGACAAGATACTGCATCGACCACTCGATGGCCTCGAAGCCCATCGACCAGATATTGGCGGCCGTGGCGAGGAAGTCGCGCCAGAGGTCGATCGGTCTGATGCCGAGAATGGCCAGGACGATGCCGACCGCGATCGAGGCGACCGCCAGCTTGAAGATTATGGCCAGCACAGGCCCGCCAAATATCCGGTTCATTTTCGAAAACCCGCTTCTGTAACGCCGCGTAACCGCCAATCTCAATCCTTGCCAGTGTAGACCGTCCGTGCCGGGAAGGGGATGGTAATTCCCTCGCGGTCGAAGCGCTCTTTTACCCGCCGCGTCAGCTCGAACTTCACTGGCCAGTAGTCGTCCGTCGCGCTCCAGACCCTGACGGTGATGTCGACCGAGCTGTCGCCGAGATTGCCGACGCCCATGAAAAGCTCCGGCTCCTTGAGGCAGCGCGGATCGGCCTCGAATTCGGCGCGGATTGCCTCCATCGCCTTCCCGATATCGTCGCCATAGGAAATGCCGAACGAGAAATCGACCCGCCGTGTCGCATGAAATGTGTAGTTCTTGAGCGCCTGTCCCCATATCTGGCTGTTGGGTACGAAAATCTGCACATTGTCCGGCGTCGTGAGTTCGGTGGTGAAAAGCGACAGTAGCTTGACCGTTCCGGCGATCCCTCCGACCTCGACATAGTGCCCGGCGCGGAACGGCCGGAAGATCAGCAGCATCACGCCGGCCGCCACGTTCGACAGCGTGCCCTGCAGCGCGAGGCCGACAGCAAGGCCGGCTGCGCCCAGCAGTGCGATCAGGCTTGCCGTCTGCACGCCGAATTTCGCCAGCACCGCCAGCAGCGTGAAGATCAGCACGAGATAACGCACCATCGTGCCGAAGAAATTCTGCAACATCTCGTCGACATTCGGCATGCGCCTCAAGCCGTCGATCGTCCATGCCCGCGCCCGGCCCGCGAACCAGAAGCCGGCGATCAGGATCAGCACTGCCGAAATCAACGCCAGCCCGTGCTCGACAAATGTCGGCAGCAGAACGTCGATCTGTTCCTGAAACGAAGGCGGCAACTTCTCGAACATGCGGCGGGGCTCCATTCCTGTGGACGTTTTTGAGGGAGACGGCAGTCTCCCAAGATGCGCCGCCGATTTGAACCCGCTCTCGGGGTCTTCGGGCGGCAACCCGGCGAGGCTTCGCTCGGAGAGGTATCGTCGGTTGGCGATCGCTTCAGGCCGTGTCCGGCGCTAGCTCGTCACGCGTTTCAGAAATTCGTCGCATTTAGCGTTTGCGGCAGCGGCAAGTGCGCCCGGAAAGGCAACGAAGCCATGAGCGCCGCCGGGATAGATGGCAAGCTCCGCTTCGTTGCAGGCAGCGATCCAGCGCGCATACATGAAGAGGCTGTCGTCGACGAGCGCGTCGCGCGTCCCGACGGTGAAGAGCGCCGGACAAAGGCCCTTCAGGTCGGCATAGAGCGGCGAAAGGTCGGGGTCGCGCTTGTCCTTGACGCCTTGCAGGAAGGCTTCGGAAAATTTCTCGATGTCGAGCGTGCGCAGGATCAGGCGTTCGTTGCCGAAGGCACGCTGGCTTGGCGTCATCGTCATGTCGAAGGCGCCGAAGACGAGATTGGCGCCCTTGAAGCCGGTGTAACCGTGGCGGTCGCGCATGCGCAGAATCGTAACGGCCGAAAGATGACCGCCGGCGCTTTCTCCGCCGATGGTCAGCTTGTCGGTGCCGAACTCCTTCTTCGCATTCGCGACCAGCCAGACGGCCGCCGCTTCGCAGTCGTCGGGACCCGCCGGATAGGGATGTTCCGGCGCCAGCCGGTATTCAACGCTGACGCAGGCGAGACCGACATTGTCGGTGATCCGTTCGAGCAGCGGATCCTGCTGGTCGGCGGTACCCAGCGTCCAGCCGCCGCCATGAATATGCAGGTAGACGCCCTTGGGATTGTCGGGCGCAATGATACGCAGCGCGATCTTGCCGCCCTTGCCGGGAATTTCGATTGTGCGGGCACGGTGCGATTTCGGCGCCAACGGGAACGGCCCCTCGCCACGCGCGCGGGCATCGCGCACCGTTTGCGCGCCGATATCCCACCAGTCGGGCGCGCCGTCCATCGCCTTGATGATGGTGTCGTTGATGGCTCTGGTTTCCGCCGAAATGGCGTCGGCGGCGAAGAGCTTCGGATCGAACGGATTGCTGTCTGACATTATTTCCCCTCGTCGATGGCGTTTCTTCTGAAAGACTAAACCGGATTTCGCGGGATCCGTCTATCGGACGCGCCAGCCCCAGCGATCCGCGCCCTTGTCCATGCGGCTCGTCACTTCGAGTTTGAGATGGCGGTTGTGGACCGCGAGCGCGCCTTCCCAGAGTGCGTTCCAGGCGTCGAAGCAAGCCGGCGTAACGCCCTCCCTGCCTTGCATCATGCGCCATGTCGAGATCGACACCTCGGCACCCTTCACATCCGGTTTGTCGCCGCCGGCATCGAGCATGGAGCCGAGATAGTGCGCGAAGGCTGGGGCGTCCGCGCCTGCAACGCCGATCAGGGCCGCAGTGGTGTCGTAACACTGCATGCCGATCAGGCGCCCGGCCTCCCAGCCGAGCTGGCGCGCTTCCTCTTCGCCGAGCAGCGACACGGCCGCCGGCAGGATCGAGCGGATATACTGCACCGCATAGTTGCGCTTCGCCTTGATCATGCGTTCTTCCGACCATTCGACATGGGGAAGCTTCGATGGGTCGACGTCCGGCCCGTTCTCCTCGAAGCGGAAGCGCAGACGCTCATCGGGCGCCAGCGGCCGCTCTTCCTCGATGAAATAACCTTCGAGGCATGGGTCGCAGCGCGTGGTGATGGCGGTGCAGACGAACCCGAGATTTGGATTGCCGAGGCTGACGCCGACCTGCGAATGGAAGGCGCGCATGAAGGCGATGCTCACGTCGTTGGGAACCGCGCAGATCGCCGCGCCGTCCCAGATCCAGCGTGGCGGCAGATAGCGCACCCAGGCCTTGCGATCGCTTTCAGGAATGAATTCGCATTTCACGCCGCCGACATGGTTTGCCAGATAGATATATTGCGCGCAGGCGACGGCCGGCGGCAGCTCGTCGAGGCCGAGATTTTTATAGCCTGCCAGAAACTTCTCGCGGTGCTGGGCCTGGAAGGTGCGGAAGTTGAGCTCGGTACCTGCCGCCTCGCCCTTGAAGACGATGGCGCGCAGGATCAGCCCTGTCAAATATCGCTGGTGCAACTCGGCACTTGCCAGCCAGCCATTGAGTTCGGTTCTCGTCGCCGTCGCCATTTTTCTCCCCCGATGTTTCGGGGCAGGATAGCGCAATCAGACGGCGGCGCTATAGGGCGGTGCGGGGTCGTATTCCATCAGGCGTTGTGTCAGGCGCGCATGGCTCTCGCCATGCATCTGGCCCGCAAGCCAGAGCGCCATGTCGATGCCGGCCGAAACGCCAGCGGCCGTCACGACATTGCCGTCGCGGACATAGCGGATATTTTCAAGTACTTCCGCCGCTTCGCCGCGCTGGCGGAGCTGTTCGATGAAGCCCCAATGGGTGGTGACGCGCTTGCCCCGCGCCGGACCGGCGGCACAGAGGAGCAGCGCGCCGGTGCAAACGCTCGCCACCCATTCGGCGGCGGCCTGGCGCGCGATCCAGGCGAGCAACTTTTCGTTCTCCACCTCGCGGCGCGTGCCCTGCCCGCCCGGCACCAGCAGCAGATCGAGCTTCGGCGCATCGGCAATCGACACATGCGCTTCGACACGCATGCCCTTGGCGCCGGTTATTGGGCCGCCCGTCTCCGAAATCAGGATAACGGTATCCGGGCGCTCGCGACCCTCGAAACCATGCGCTTCGTTCGACATGGTGAAGACTTCATAGGGGCCGACGAAATCGAGTTCCTCGACACCGTCGAAAATCAGGATGCCGATGGTGCGGTTGCGGGTCATGAATACTTCCTCGATGTCAGAGCAACGGCTGCTTGAAGGATGGCGACGTTGCTTCCATCTGCGCCAGCAGGCCAGTTTCCTCCGCCGCGCGGATCGTCTTGTGAATGTGCTCGGGCGCTTCGTCGGCCGAACCGTAGCTGAAGGGTGGGTGCGGATAGTATTCAATGCCGAGCTGGATCGTCTTGGCTATCTCCTCGCCGGCGATCAGCCGTGCGAGATAGAGTGCGCCATCGATGCCGGCCGAGACGCCTGCCGTCGTTACGATCTTGCCGTCGCGGCGATAGCGGTCGGACACGACCGTCGCGCCGAAGGAGGCCACCGACTCGCGCGCATAATAATTCGTCGTCACCGTCTTTCCTTTCAGGATACCGGCGGCGGCGAGAATCTCGACGCCGTTGCAGACGCCGAAAGTCCAAGTAGAGGTCTCGTGCAGGCGACGGATGAAGGCGAGCGTCGCCTCATTGGTCATTTGCGGCCGACCGCCCGGTCCGCCTGGCACATAGAGAATGCCGGTCTTTTCGACTTCGGAATAGTCGCGCCAGGCGGCCATGCCCCCGGAGCGGAGATCGTCGGCGATGACGGTCTTCTTTTCAGCAACGAATTCCACTTCCGCGCCGGGCAGCCAGCCGAGCACGGCATAGCCGCCGACAGCGTCGAGCATGGTGAATCCGTCATAGAGAAGAATGGAGATACGCATTGTTCGAGATTCCCTGATTTGAAGGCGCGGGGTCGCGTCGGGCGGTGCGGAAGCGTTCGCGGTAGCGGCCGGGTGTCACGCCGAGATGGCGGATGAAGGCGCGGCGCATGCGCTCGGCGGCGCCGAAACCGGCATCGGCCGAGACGGCGTCGAGCGACAGATCGCTGCCGGCGAGGCGGCGGCAGGCCTCGTCGAGGCGGGCACGCTCGACGAATTGCGCCGGAGTGATGCCGGTTTCGTCGGCGAAATGACGCGCAAAGCTGCGTTCGCTCATGGCCGCGCGGGCGGCGAGCGCCGGCACAGAAAGATCGGCGCGCGGATTGTCGATGACGAAGGCGCAGACGCGCGAAAGTCGCGTGTCGGCGACACGCTGGGCTGCGAGCTGCGCCGAGAACTGCGACTGGCCGCCGGGGCGCATCAGATACATCACATGGTGGCGGGCGATCGTCAGCGCCGCATCGCGACCCAGATCCTCCTCGATCAGCGCCAGTGCGAGGTCCATGCCGGCGGTGACGCCGGCCGAGGTCCAGAACTTTCCGTCGCGCACATAGATCGCATCTTCTTCCACGGTCACCGCAGGAAAGCCTTTGCGCATGGTGGGCGCATAGGCCCAATGCGTCGTGGCGCGGCGGCCGTCGAGCAGGCCGGCAGCCGCGAGAATGATCGCGCCGGTGCAGATCGAAACGACGCGACACGCCGGCGCGGCGGCTTTGCGCACGAACGCGAGAACCCGTTCATCTTCCATCGCGGCGCGGGAGCCGAACCCACCCGTCACCATCAGGATGTCGAGTGCCGCGAGATCAGCCGATGTCACATCGCTTATCGCTCGATCGGCACGCAGCACAAGACCGCTCGTCGTCGAGACCGGGCCGGGCTCGACCGCAACCAGCTCGACCGAATAGGCCGGATGGCCATCAGATGTCAGCGCCGAGGAGAGAATCTGCAGCGGTCCGGCAATGTCGAGTATCTGCGCGGCGTCATATGCCAGCATCATCACCCGGCGCGGACCGGGGGCAGATTTCGACGGCTTTCTTTTTGAGGGCGTTGTCATGAAGCCAGACTAGGCTCGGCGACGGATGGCGGAAATGACAAATGACATGCATTTTCTGCCAATCAACTGTAAAAAACACCCCGCCTTTTTGAGGCGGGGTGTTGATTTTCCAACATTTCCAGCAGAAAGCGCCGCTCAGGCCGCCGCCTTCTCCTTGTTCGGCGCGAAGCGGTCGTAGAAAGTATCGCCCTTCGAGGCCATGTCGCGCAGCAGCTTGGAGGGTGTGAAGCGCGGCCCGTATTTCTGGGCGAGCTTGTCGCAAGCCTCGACGAATGCCTTCGTGCCGACCATGTCGATCAGCGACAGCGGGCCGCCGGCCCAGGGCGCGAAGCCCCAGCCCAGGATCGCGCCGACATCGGCATCGCGCACATCCGTCACCACGCCTTCCTCGAAGCAGCGCGCCGCTTCCAGTGCCTGGATGTAGAGGAAGCGGTTCTTCATCTCCTGCACATTGAGATCGTCGGGGTCCTGGCGCTTGCCGATCAGATCGGCGAGGCCGGGCCAGAGCTTCTTCTTGCCGTCGGCGGGGTAGTCGTAGAAACCCTTGCCGGCCTTCTTGCCGGCGCGGCCGAGGTCCACGACCATCTTCTCCAGCAGTTCGTCCGCGGGACCTGAAACATATTTGTCGCCGAGGTCTTTCTTCGTCTGCTCGCGCACCTTGTGGGCGAGGTCGAGCGAGACTTCGTCGTTCAAGGCGAGCGGCGCCATCGGCATGCCGGTCATGCGGCCGACATTCTCGATCATCGCCGGCGGGATGCCTTCACCCAGCATGGCAAGGCCTTCGCCGACATAGGTGCCGAAACAGCGGGAAGTGTAGAAGCCGCGGCCGTCATTGACGACGATCGGCGTCTTCCTGATCTGCTTCACGTAATCCATCGCCTTGGCGAGGGTTTCGTCGCTCGTCTTCTTGCCCATGATGATTTCGACGAGCTGCATCTTGTCGACCGGCGAGAAGAAGTGGATGCCGATGAAGTTCTCGGGCTTCGCGGAAGCTTCCGCGAGGCCGGTGATCGGCAGCGTCGAGGTGTTGGAACCGTAGATGCCACCCGTGGCGATCATCGGCTCTGCCTTCTTCGTCACTTCCGCCTTGATCTCGCGGCTTTCGAAGACCGCTTCGATGACGAGGTCGGCATCCTTGAGGTCGTCGTAATTCGTCGTCGGCTTGATGAGTCCGAGAAGCTTGTCCGCCTTCTCCTGCGTGGTCTTGCCGCGCTCCAGCGCCTTCGCCAGCAGCTTCTGCGAATAGGCCTTGCCCTTCTCGGCATTCGCCTGATCGGTGTCGAGGAGCACGACTTCCATGCCGGCCTGCGCCGAGACATAAGCGATGCCCGCACCCATCATGCCGGCGCCCAGAATGCCGAGCTTCTTGACCTGGAAGGCGGGAACGCCCGACGGACGGCGCGCGCCCTTGGCGAGTTCCTGCATGGAGAGGAAGAGCGAACGGATCATCGCCTTGGAGCGCGGGTCCATCAGCAGCTTGGTGAAGTAGCGCGTCTCGATGCGCAAGCCCGCTTCGATCGGCACCTGGAGACCTTCATAGACGCAGGACATGATGTATTTCTGCGCCGGGAAGTTGCCATGCGTTTGTTTGTGAAGCGTGGCGTTGCCGATGGTGAAGACCTGGCCGCCGCCCTTGGAATGCGGATCGCCGCCCGGCACCTTGTAGCCTTCGCGGTCCCATGGCTGGATGGCGATGGCATAAACCTCAGGGCCCTTCTTGCCGAGCTTGACCTTGGGCTGGGCGAGGCCTTCCTTGAGCCATGCCTTGGCGGCCGACACGAGTTCGGCGGCAGGCACGACCTTGTGGACGATGCCGGCCTTCAACGCCTTCTGCGGATCGAGCGAGGTGCCCTGCAGGATCAGCGGCAGCGCGGCCTGCGCGCCGATGAGACGGGGCAGGCGCTGCGTGCCGCCGCCGCCGGGGAGCAGGCCGACCTTCGCTTCGGGGAGGCCGATCTGCGTTTTCGGATTGTCGGCTGCCACGCGGTAGTGGCAGGCCAGGGTGACTTCGAGACCGCCACCCAGCGCCGTGCCGTTGATCGCCGCTGCCACGGGCTTGCCGCATGTCTCCAGGCTGCGGAGCAGCATGTTGAACTTGAGGTTGCCCTCATACATCGCCTTGACGCGCTCTTCCTGCGAGCCGCTGCCGGAACCGCCGGCCTGGCCGCCCATCATGGAGAGATCGGCACCGGCACAGAACGCATCCTTGCCGGAGGTGAGGACGGCGCCCTTGATGGCGTCGTCGGACATGATTTTCTCGATGATCGAGGCCATGTCGGCCATCGAGCTTTGCGACAGCACGTTCATCGAACGGCCGGGCATGTCCCAAGTGATGAGGGCGATGCCGTCGGAATCGATTTCGAATTTGAAGTTTTCATAGGTGGTCATTGTCGCCTCACACGCGTTCGATGATGGTGGCCGTACCCATGCCCGCGCCGACGCAAAGCGTCACAAGCGCGGTGTTGAGATCGCGGCGTTCAAGCTCGTCGAGTACGGTGCCGAGGATCATGCCGCCGGTGGCGCCCAGCGGATGGCCCATAGCGATGGCGCCGCCATTGACGTTCATCTTTTCATGCGGGATGTCGAGGGCCTGCATCATGCGCAGCACGACGGAGGCAAAGGCTTCGTTCAACTCGTAGAGGTCGATGTCTTCCGGCTTCATGCCGGCCTTGGCGAGTACCTTGCGCGATACATCGGCGGGACCCGTCAACATGATGCAGGGTTCCGAACCGATCGACGCCATAGCGCGGATGCGGGCGCGCGGCTTCAGGCCCATGGCCTTGCCGGTCGGACCGTTGCCGACAAGGACGGCGGAGGCGCCATCGACGATGCCGGAGGAATTGCCCGCGTGGTGGACGTGGATGATTTCCTCGACTTCGGGATAGCGGTCGAGCGCGACACCGTCGAAGGCGAATTCGCCGAGCGAGGCGAAGGAGGCCGTAAGGGCGGCCAGCGACTGCATGGTCGCTTCAGGGCGCATATGCTCGTCGTGATCGAGAATGGTCAGACCGTTGATGTCCTTCACCGGGATCACGGACTTGGCAAAATAGCCCTTGTCCCAGGCGGCCTTGGCGCGTTTCTGGCTTTCGACCGCATAGGCGTCGACATCGGCGCGTGAGAAGCCGTATTTCGTGGCGACGAGATCGGCGCCGATGCCTTGCGGCGTGAAATAGGACTTGAAGGCGACGTTGGGGTCGGACGACCAGGCACCGCCCGAGGCGCCCATGCCGACGCGCGACATCGACTCGACGCCGCCGCCGATCGCCATGTCGGCCTCACCGGACATGACTTTGGCTGCCGCCATGTTGGTGGCTTCGAGACCCGACGCGCAGAAACGGTTGATCTGCACGCCCGCCGTCGTTTGCGCATAGTCGGCGTTCAGCACCGCGATCCGGGCGATATCGCCGCCCTGTTCGCCGACCGGATCGACACAACCCAGAACCACATCGTCGACCTTCGAGGTGTCGAGGCCGTTGCGGTCGCGGATCGCTCTCAGCGTTTGCGTCGAGAGCTCCAGCGCGGTCACTTCGTGAAGCGCGCCATCTTTCTTGCCCTTGCCGCGCGGTGTGCGCACGGTGTCGTAGACGAAACATTCGGTCATTGGCTGTCTCCCTGGGGGACGGGGTTCTTGTTTTCGTACCGGGACAACGCACGCATCAAAGCGTGCGGGCGATCAGCATTTTCATGATTTCGTTGGTGCCGCCGTAAATCTTCTGGACGCGGGCGTCGGCATAGAGCTTGGCGATCGGATATTCCATCATGTAGCCGAAGCCGCCGAAGAATTGCAGGCAGGTATCCACGATCTCGTTCTGCTTCTGCGTGGTCCACCATTTGGCCATCGCGGCCGTCGTCGCATCCAGCTTGCCGTCAAGCAGCTTCACGGCACAATCGTCGACGAACACACGAGCGATGGTAGCTTCCGTCTTGCACTCGGCAAGCTTGAACTGCGTGTTCTGGAAGTCGAGGATGCGTTGGCCGAAAGCGGTGCGCTCCTTCACATAATCAGTCGTGTATTTCAGTGCCATTTCCATGGCGACGCAGGCCTGCACGGCGATGATGAGACGCTCCTGCGGCAATTGCTGCATGAGCTGAATGAAGCCCTTGCCCTCTTCCGTGCCGAGGAGATTGGAAGTCGGCACCTTCACCTCGTCGAAGAAAAGCTCCGAGGTGTCCTGTGCCTTCATGCCGATTTTCTTCAGATTGCGGCCGCGGCGGAAGCCTTCAACCTCGTCGGTCTCGACCATGATGAGCGAAGTGCCCTTCGCGCCCGCCGACGGATCGGTCTTCGCAACGACACAAATCAGGTTCGCCTGCTGTCCGTTGGTGATGAAGGTCTTCTGACCGTTCACCACATACTGGTTGCCCGACTTCTTTGCGGTCGTCTTGACACCCTGAAGGTCGGAGCCCGTGCCCGGTTCCGTCATCGCGATGCCGCCGACGATTTCGCCGGTCGCCATTTTCGGCAGCCATTTCCTTTTCTGCTCTTCGGTGCCGTAGGACTGGATGTAGTGCGCGACGATGCCGGAATGCACGGAATTGCCGAAACCGGAAATGCCGATGCGGCCCTGTTCCTCGGCGATGACCATTTCATGGGCGAAAGTGCCGCCGCCGCCGCCATATTCCTCCTTGATCGACGCGCAAAGAATGCCGGCCTCGCCCGCCTTCAGCCAGGCATCGCGATCGACGCAACCCTGTTCGTCCCAGCGCTCGCTATGCGGCAGGAACTCCCTTTCGTAGAACTTGTGGACGGCGCCCTGGAGGATTTCAAGCTCCTCGTTCAGCCAAGGCGATTTGTAACCGGCATTCAAACTCATTCGTGAGGCTCCCTGTCTTCGATCGTCAGAATTCGCTGGCGGCCATCGCCATCATGGGATCGGCGCCGTGACGGATGCGCGCAAGATGCATCGCCGTTTCGGGCACCACATGTTCCATGTAGAAGCGGCCGGTCTTGATCTTGGTTTCGTAATAGGCATTGTCGCCCTCATTTTGGGCGGCGAGTCTGTCGAGCGCGACCTTTGCCATCATTGCCCACATGAAGGCGAGGCCCGTGACACCGAAAAGATGCATGTAGGGCGTCGAGCCGGCGCCGGCATGATCGGGATTCTGAAGGGCGTTCTCCATGAACCACATGGTCGCCGCTTCGAGATCCCTGCGCGCGGCAGCCAGCGGATCGAGGAAAGGTTTCAGGTCGGCATTGCCCTTGTTGGCAGCCATGAATTCGTCCACCGCCTTGAAAAAGGCGAAGACGGCGCGGCCGCCATTCTGTGCCAGCTTGCGGCCGACGAGGTCGAGCGCCTGCACGCCATTGGCGCCTTCATAGATCATCGCGATGCGGGCATCGCGCACAAACTGGCCCATGCCCCATTCGTCGATATAGCCGTGACCGCCATAGACCTGCTGCGCATCGACCGCATGGGCAAACCCGCGATCGGTGAAATAGCCTTTCAGCACGGGCGTCAGCAGCGACATCATGTCGTCGCCGAATTCACGCGTCTTTTCATCGTCGGACCTGTGCGAGAGATCGCCATGCAGCGCTGTCCAGATCAGAAGCGCACGTGCGCCTTCGTTGAAGGATTTGGCGTTGAGCAGCATACGGCGAATGTCGGGATGGACGATCAGCGGATCGGCGGGCTTGTCCTCCGCCTTGGGACCGGTGAGCGAGCGGCCCTGCAGGCGCTCCAGCGCATAGGCGGTCGCATTCTGATAGGCGACTTCCGATTGCGAGAGACCTTGCAAGCCGACGCCGAGCCGCGCCTCGTTCATCATCGTGAACATGGCGCGCAGGCCCTTGTGCTCCTCGCCGACCAGCCAGCCGATCGCCTCGTCGTAGTTCAGCACGCAGGTTGCGTTGCCGTGAATGCCCATTTTCTCTTCCAGCGAACCGCAGGAAACGCCGTTGCGGTTCCCGAGCGATCCGTCCTCGTTGACGAGAAACTTGGGCACGAGGAAAAGCGAGATGCCCTTGACGCCCTGTGGCGCGCCTTCGATGCGGGCGAGCACCAGATGGAGAATGTTCTCGGTGAGGTCGTGGTCGCCGGCGGAGATGAAAATCTTCTGGCCGCTGATCTTGTAGGAGCCGTCGCCCACCGGCACGGCCTTTGAACGCAGCAGGCCGAGATCGGTGCCGCAATGCGGCTCGGTGAGGTTCATCGTGCCGGTCCATTCGCCGGTCACGAGCTTGGGCAGATATTTCTTCTTCTGCTCGTCGGTGCCGTGCTGCGAGAGCGCGGAGTAGGCGCCGTGGCTGAGGCCCGGATACATGCCGAAAGCCATGTTGGCCGACGAGACCATCTCGTTGAAGATGACGCCGAGCGCATTGGGCAGACCCTGACCGCCATATTGCGTGTCGGCGACAAGCGCCGGCCAACCGCCATCGACCAGCAATTTATAGGCGTCCTTGAAGCCTGTCGGCGTCGTCACCACACCGTTCTGGAGCTTGCAGCCTTCGCGGTCGCCGATCTGGTTCAGGGGTTGCAACACTTCCTCGGTGAGCTTGCCGGCTTCCTCAAGGATGGCATCGACAAGATCGGCCGGCGCGTCGGCGAAACCCGGCAGGTCGCTGTATTGCGACAGGTCCAAGAGCTCGTTCAACAGGAAGCGGTATTCGCGCAGCGGCGCTTTGTAGGTCGGCATGGGTTTCCTCCGGCGGGTTTGCGGGGCCGGTCTTCGCCGGCCGCGCCAAGCCTCAGACGATAGCCTTTTCCGGCTTTTTCGTCTTTGCCGCTTCGGAGGCGGCCAGCTTCTTTTCGGCCCTGCCGCGCTTCTCATGTGCCGCGATCTGCGCTTCGAGGCGGGCGCAGCTCTCTTCCAGCGTCTTGATCTGGAGGTCGATCTCGCGGCGCTGCTCCCGGAGGCTCTCGATGCGGCGGCGGAACTTGTCGACCGCGACGCGGTTTTGGGTCTCGCAGCCGTCTTCCTGGTCGTAGTGGCTCAGGATCTCTTTGATCTCGGCCAGCGCCAGCCCGACATTCTTGCCGCGCACAATCAGGATCAGGCGGGCCCGGTCGCGCGGGTGATAGACGCGGGTCTGGCCCCGGCGCTCCGGCGAGAGCAGACCCTTGTCCTCATAGAAACGAATTGCGCGGGTCGTCAGGCCGAATTCTTCGGCAAGCTGGGTGATCGAAAAAGTCTCGCCGGCGGCGTCGCGGCCGTTGCGGCGGGGCGCTTCTACGGCGCTGTGAAGCTGCTGGTCCATGAGATGGTCGCTCCCTGAATGGCGTATTTTTTGGCTGTTTTCAGCCGTTTTTCAGAATGGACCGGACTCTAGTTTACGTTGACGTAAGCGTCAAGTGGAGCCGATTGCGTCTGCGATCTGTTAGGCTCGGCCAGTTCGGCAGGGAGACGGAAAATGCGACACATGACAGTTTTTATGGCCGCCGCCTTGATGGCCGTTCTTTCGGGCTGTGCAACCGGACCGGAACGGGCGCCGCCACCGGTCAATGTCAGTACAAGCTCCCTGCCGGCCGCCGCGAGCGCGGCCGCCGAGGCCGACACGCCGCTCGGCCGCGCTGTGATGACGGCCGTCAACGCCTGGCGCAAGGGTAAGGGCGCAGGCGCGTTGAGTGCTGATGCGACGTTGCAGCGCGCCGCTGCCGTTCATGCGGCCGACATGGCGCTGCGCGGTTATTTCGGCCATCACAACCCCGAAGGCCAGGGACCGCGCGAGCGGGTGCTGGCCGTCGATCCGGCTTTCAGCGCCAGCATTTCGGAGAACCTCCAGATGCTGGATGGGCCGAGCTATGCCGCAATGGACGACGCGGCGCTGGCCGAGGTGATGGTAACGAAATGGGCGCAGAGCCCGTCGCACCGGCAAATCATGCAAGCTGATGCGGCGACCCGCAGCGGTGTCGGCATCGCGCGGACGGGAATGCGCGTCATTGCCGTGCAGGTGTTCGCCGGGGACTGACGGCCCATTGCCGAGCCGGGCCGGGAGGTGAGATGCTTGCACCATCGAATCTCCGGGGACGGGCAGCACCATGAAACGCAGACAGTTTATCGGCGGCGCGGCGGCCGGCGCACTCGCTATGCCGGCGCTGACGCGCCACGCGCGCGCCGACACCGCCATCGAGTGGAAGATGGCGACAAGCTGGCCGAAAGGCGCGCCGGGCGTCGGCGTCAATGCGCAGCGCCTCGCCGACCGGATCGGCGCGATGTCGGGCGGCAGGCTGACCGTGAAGCTGTTCGGCGCCGGCGAGCTGGTGCCGCCTTTCGAGGTGTTCGATGCCGTGTCGCAAGGCACCTGCGAAATGGGCCACGGCAGCCCCTATTACTGGCAGGGCAAGAACCCGGTCTTCCACTATTTCACCGGCGTGCCCTTCGGCTTGATGGCGCCCGAAATGGCCGGCTGGCTGCAATTTGGCGGCGGTCAGGCCCTTTGGGAAGAGGCCTATGCGCCCTTCGGCGTCCTGCCCTTTTATGCCGGCTCGAGCGGCGTGCAGGCGGGCGGCTGGTTTGCCAGGGAGGTCAACACGCTCGACGACCTCAAGGGGCTTCGGTTCCGCATCGCCGGGCTTGGCGGCGAGGTGATGCGGCGGCTCGGCGTCAGCGTCGTGGTGACGCCGCCCGGCGAGATTTTCACCGCGATGAAAAGCAACACGATCGACGCCGCCGAATGGGTGGGGCCATGGAACGATATGGCGTTCGGGCTCAACAAGGTGGCGCGCTATTACTATCTGCCGGCCTTTCACGAGGCGGGGCCGGCGCTCGAGTTGATGGTCAACAAGGCGGAGTTCGAGCGCCTTGCACCCGATCTGCAGGAAATCGTGCGCGGCGCGGCGATGGCGGGTGCCGCCGAGACGCTGGCCGATTTCACCTTCCACAATGCCGACGCCTTCGCCCGGCTGACGGCGGCGGGTGGAACGGAACTGCGGAGCTGGCCCGAGCCCATCGCCGCCGCGATGGCCGAGGCGGCGCGGGCGGTCCTCGCCGAACTCGCCCAGAGCAGCGATCTCGCGGGCCGGGTGGCGGCGTCCTATGGCGGCGCCCTCGGCAAGGCCCGTGTTTGGTCGCAATGGAGCGATGTCGCGATGCTGGCGCTCCGCAACGATCATTCCGTGGGCTGACGCAGAAATACCGAAATGGCGCACCCGTTAACCCGGTCTTTACCTAGGTTGGCGCTTTATTAGGGAGGTTGCCGGCCTGCGTTCAGACGCCGGCCGGTGCAGGCGCAACCGCTACAAGGTTTTGGGACAGCGCGCGTTCGTAATACCAGATAGCGCGGTTTATACTGCCCCAGAGGGTTAACGGGCATAGTGATTCGAATGAGACCGGGGGTTCCATGGAGCGTCAAGGGCATTGAGCCCGAGGCGCGCGAGGCGGCGAAACAGGCCGCCCGTCGGGCGGGTGTGACGCTTGGCGCGTGGCTCAACCAGGTCATCATGGAAACCGGTACCGACGAAGTCGGCGACGAGGACGCTGCTCCCGCTTCCTTCCGGAGCGCCTACGCACCGCCGTCCCAGGCGATGCCGCAGGCGGCGCCCGAACCGCAACCTGCTTCGGGGATCGATCTCGCGCCCGTGGCCGAGGCGGTGCGCGAGGTGGTGCAGCGGGTCGACAACAGCGAACGCCGCACTGCGGAAATGGCGCGCAGGCTCGAAGCGACGGTGGGACAACTCGCCCAGCGCATCGACCAGTCGGAGCACGACATGGACGACAGATATTCCGAAGCTCGGTCTTCCGAGACCCGATCGCTGGATCCGCTGGAGCGGAAACTGCAGCAGCTTCACGAGCGCATGGAGCGCGCCGAGCGCGCGCGTGGCGGTGGCGGGCTGCGCGCCGAAGACGCGCGCACGATCCAGACGCTCGAAAAGGCCGTCAACGCGGTCGTCGATCATCTCGACCAGACCGAACGCCGCACCGACGACACGCTCAGCGAAATTCGCCAGTCGCTTGCCTCGCTCTCCGACCGCATCGAGACGGCGGAAGAGGAATCCGAACGGGAAGAAGCCAAGAAGCGCACGCGCGCGCTCGAAGATGCGCTGATGCAGCTTGCGACGCGCATGGAAAAGATGGAGCACGGTGTTTCCGGCATCGCGCCGCAGGCAGTGGAAGCCGCGCTGAAGGCCATCGACGAGAAATCCCATGCCGAAAGCCAGCGTGCGACCATCGAACGGCTTCAGACCAGCCTCGAACTCATGGCGCGGCGGCTGGAGCAGACCGAAAATCGCACCGAAGAAACGGTGAAGACCTTCGAAACAAGCGTGACCAGTATCGCGCGGAAGCTCGAAGATCTCGACAACGCGCAGCGTCACGAAATTCCGCAAGCGCTGGCGCAACGCCTCGAACAGATGGCGCAGCGGATCGAACACAACGAACAACTAACGATGCAGGCCGCGCAGACCGTCGAACAAGCGGTTGCCGGCATCAGCGACAATCTCAACGCGACTGAGAGCCGCGACCGTGAGGCGCTGACCTCGCTGCAGGCGATGATCGAAAAGATGACGAGCCGTCTCGGTCACCTCGAACGCGAGACCAAGGCGGTGAGGCAGGCGACGCTGTCGCCGCAACTCAACGCCGGCGGTGTGGCGGCGGGCTTTGCGCCATCCGGCCCCGGCTTCCCGATGCCGCAATTCGATGCCCCGCCGATGCTCAACCCGGCGATGGGTGGCAATCTCGGCCCGGCGCTCAATCCGTCGGATTGGGGCCGCCCGGCCGCGCCCGCTGTTTCGGCGCCGCCGCCCGTCGATGCGCCCTACGAGAATGACGTGCCCCCGCCTTATGTCGCCGACGATGCGGGGAGCGAGATGCGGCTGCGCGAGCCGGTCGATGACGGGGTCATCCCGCCCGATCCTGCGCCGCCGCCGATTGAAAATGCCGGACAGCGCGCCGCCAACGATTTTCTCGCGGCCGCGCGTCGCGCCGCACAGGCCGCCGCGCAAGGCGGAGCGGCGCCGCGGCAGGAACCCTATTACACGACGCCGCCCGCGCCGGGCTACGCCGAGTCGCCCGCCCGTTTTTCGGCTGAGAACAACGGCGCGAGCCGGCGCAGGTTGATCATCGGCCTCGCGGCGAGTTTCGTGCTGCTTGTGTTGCTGGCCGGCGCCTATCTGCTGAAAGATGGATCGGCGCCGCGCATCGAGCAGCCCCGGACACCGATCGAACAGGGCGCACCGCAACCTTCCGTGTCCGGCACCGAAAGCCCGGCTTCAGCAACCGACAAGATTCCGGAGGCCAGTCCGGAGGGCGCCGGCGCGACGGCAAACGATGCCCCGGCGCCGGCGTCCGCCACACCACCCGCAACCCCGAAAGAGGCGCTGGTGCCCGCACCGAAACCCGCAGCGCCGAAACCGGCAACACCGAAGCCTTCGACTGCGCAGCCGGCCGGTCAGGCCACGTTGACGCCAGCGCCGCCGTTGACCGCCGCGCCCGCGAAGCCCGTCGAGACGGCGCCGGTCGAACCGGCGCGACTGACGCTGATGGAGGCGGCCACACGCGGCGACGCCGCCGCGCAATACGAACTCGGCAAGCGCTTCGCCGATGGCGAGGGCGTGACGCAGGACATGAGCAAGGCGGCAGAGTGGTTCGAGCGTGCCGCCGATCAGGGTCTTGCCATCGCGCAGTACCGTCTCGCCACGCAATACGAAAAAGGACGCGGCGTGACGCAGGATGATGCGAAAGCCCGCGTCCTTTACGAAAAGGCGGCGACAAGCGGCAATGTGAAGGCGATGCACAATCTCGCCGTCATCCACGCCGAAGGACGCGGCACGGCGCAGGACTTCGCCACCGCCGCCAAATGGTTCGGCGAGGCCGCCAACTACGGACTTGGCGACAGTCAGTACAATCTCGCCGTACTCAACGAGCGCGGCCTCGGCGTCGAGAAGAATGCCAGCGAAGCATACAAATGGCTTTCGATCGCAGCCAAAGGCGGCGACAAGGGCGCGGCCGCCAAGCGCGATGCGCTGGCCGCGACGATGGAGGCCGCCGAGCTCGCAAGGGCGAAAGTGGCAACCGAAACCTGGCGCGCCAGGACGCCCGCGCCGCTCGCCAATGGCGATGTCAGCGCGTTGAAGAGCTGGGATGTGTCGGATATGGGCGAGCGTGCCGCCCTGCCGCAGAAGGACGCCATTGCAAGAACGCAGGCGCTGCTCAACCGGCTCGGCTATGACGCCGGCTCGCCCGACGGACTGATGGGGCCGCGCACGCGCGATGCCATTCTGGACTACCAGATAACCGAGGGCCTGGCGGCAACGGGGACCGTGACGCCTGAGACGCTGGCGACACTCGAGGCCCGCTTCGGCTGAGCCGTTTCCGGGGTACACCTAGGAATTCCCGTCCGGACGTGTTACCCAAATTCGCATCCGTTTCTCCGTCCCTTCTTCGCTCCGGGGCGGTTACCGGCCGCCGGAGCCGTGCGTCATGCAGATTTATCTTCCGATCGCCGAGATGCCGGTCAATGTACTGACCATTCTCGCCATGGGCGCGACGATCGGATTCCTGTCGGGCATGTTCGGAATAGGCGGCGGCTTCCTGATGACGCCGCTGCTGATCTTTCTCGGTATTCCGCCGGCGGTTGCCGTCGGCACGCAATCGACCCAGGTCGTCGCCTCGTCGGTCACCGGCGCGCTCGCGCATTTCACGCGAAAATCGATCGACTTCAAGATGGGCGGCATATTGCTGATCGGTGGCGTCGCCGGCTCGGTCAGTGGCATCTTCCTGTTCAAACTGCTGACGCGCCTCGGCCAGATCGATCTCGTTATCTCGCTCGTCTATGTGCTTTTTCTCAGCGTCATCGGCGCGATGATGATGGTCGAGAGCGTACGCGCAATCCACGCGGCGCGGGGCGGCGCAGTGCCGACGCGGCGGGGCGGCCACCACAGCTGGATTCACGGGCTTCCCTTCAAGATGCGGTTCCGCCGCTCGAAGCTCTATATCAGCGTCATCCCGCCGATCCTTGTCGGCTTCTTCGTTGGCACGCTGTCGGCGATCATGGGCGTCGGCGGCGGTTTCATCATCATCCCCGCGATGATTTATCTGCTGCGTATGCCGACCAACGTCGTGATCGGCACCTCGTTCTTCCAGATCGTGTTCGTGACCGCGTTGACCGGCGTCCTCCATGCGGTCGAAAATTTCGCCGTCGATATCGTGCTCGGGTTCCTGCTGGTGATCGGCGGCGTCGTCGGCGCGCAGTATGGCGTGCGGGCGGCCGAAAAGCTTCCGGCCGAGCAGTTGCGCGCGCTGCTGGCGGCGATCCTCCTTCTGATCGGGCTTCGGCTCGGTTTCGATCTGGTGACGACGCCCGACGATGTCTATTCCATTGTCGAAGTGGCGCCGCACAGATGATCGGCTCCCTGAAATATTCCATCGCACTGGCGCTGGCCGCGGCGCTGCTGGCGGCGGCGGGTGCGGCCCGGGCGGATCAGCTCGTGACCGACCTGTCCGAACACCAGATCGCCATTCGCTCCAATTTCACGGGCACGCAGATTCTGCTGTTCGGCGCAGTCGAAGCGCGAACGCCGGGCACGCGCGCGCTCAATCGCGACGTCGTGGTGGTGGTGCAGGGTCCGAACGCGCCGGCCATGGTGCGGCGGAAGGACCGGGTTGCCGGCATCTGGGTCAATCACGATTCCGTCACCTATCCCGCTGCACCGGGCTACTACGCCATTGCGAGCACCCGGCCGCTCGAAGTGACGATGACGCCCGAAACGCGTCAGGCGCTGCGCATCGGGATCGAGAATGTCGACCTCGGGACGCCCGAGGCGCGAGCGATCGACGGCACGCCGCAGGTGTTGCAGCCCGAGCAGGAGAACGCCTTCTGGAAGGCGCTGATCCGCAACCGCCAGCGCGAGAGGCTCTACGCCAACGTACCGGGCGGCGTGACATTCCTCGGGCAGACGCTGTTTCGCGCAACGGTCGACATTCCGGCCAATGTGCCGGTCGGTCTCTATACCGCAAAGGTCTATCTGTTTCAGGATGGTGAAGTGATCGATACGATTTCCTCGCCCCTCTATATCGACAAGCGCGGCATCGAGCGGTTCATTTACCGCATGGCGCACAGCGATCCGTTTCTGTATGGATTGCTCGCGGTGCTCGGCGCCGCCTTTGCCGGCTGGCTCGCTTCGGCGATTATGGGACGACCCTGATGGAGATCGGATATTTCGCCGCCGCCGCGGGCGGCCTCATCAGCTTTCTGTCGCCCTGTGTGTTGCCGCTGGTGCCGGCCTATCTCTGCTTCATCGCCGGTACCTCGCTTGAGGAACTGACGCGCGAGGACGCGGAGGGAAAGCCGCTTGCCTCGGAAGGATTGACGCGGCGCGTGGCGCTGGGCGCTGTCGGTTTCGTGCTCGGCTTCACGACGATTTTCGTCGCGCTCGGCGCCAGCGCATCGGCGATCAACCCCTTCATCATGACGCACAAGATTCTGCTGTCGCAATTCGCCGGCGGCGTCATCGTCATTTTCGGCCTGCACTACATGGGTCTTTTCCGCATCGCGCTGCTCGACCGCGAGGCGCGGTTTCACATCGCGGGCAATGGCGATGTCGCGCGCAGCCCGCTGATGCAGTTCGCCAGTCCCTATCTGCTGGGACTCGCCTTTGCCTTCGGATGGACGCCCTGCATCGGTCCGATCCTCGCAACGATCCTGACGATCGCGGCGGCGCAGGAAAGTCTGCAGGCGGGTGTTTCGCTGCTCGCCGTCTATTCGCTGGGGCTCGGCATTCCGTTTCTGGCGGCGGCTTTTGCCGTACGCGGATTTTTGTCGTTCGCCTCCGGCTTTCGCCGCCACATGCGCAAGGTCGAGATGACGGCCGGCCTGCTGCTGGCGGCGACCGGAACGCTGATGATCCTCGGCTCGTTCGAGCGGATTGCGATCTTCCTGCTGGAGACGTTTCCGGCGCTCGCGACACTCGGTTGAGGCTCCGAAAACACCCCCTCTGTCATCAAACTGTCAAAAAACTGTCACAAACGCTTTTTGAGCGGGGATAAGGGCGGGGACAACTTCACGTTATCCCCGGGATTTCATGTCTTATCCCCGCGCTCGCGCCCGAAACGGAGATAAAGCGAGCAATTTTTTAATCCGTCTACGGATCAATCGCCCTCGAGGCGGCGGGCCGTGACGGGCACGATGGTGCGCCCGCCCATCATCCAGGCATGGAAATCGAGACCGGGGAGAAGGTCGTCGAAGGCCCGGTCGAGCACATTGAGGCCGCCGGCATAGGCGCCGAAGGCGGGCAGGATGAGCCGCGTGCCGTCCGAGGCATAGCAGCGGCGGCGGAGCCTGCGGCCGCGAACGCGAACCGCTGCACACGGATGGAGGTGGCCGGCGACCTCGCCGGTGGCGGGCGCGGACCTCGGCTCGTGGCGGAAGGTCAGCGGCCCGAGGCGGAACGCTTCCCTGATCTCGCCGCCGAATTGCGGCGGCGGCGCCGGGTCGTGATTGCCCGAAATCCAGATCCAGTCGAGGCCGCGCGTCAGGCGCGCGAGATGCGCGGCGTCGTCCGCATCCATGCGGCTGTCGGCGCGCGCATCGTGGAAACTGTCGCCCAGCGCGACGACGGTGCGGGGACGGAAACGGGCGATCAGCTTTTCGAGGCGGGCAAGCGTCGTCCGCGTGTCATAGGGCGGCAGCGGCTGGCCGCGTTCGGCATAGGACGAACCCTTTTCGAGATGGAGATCGGCCACGACCAGCAGGCGCTCATCGGCGAGCCACGCCGCGCCTTCCGGCGTCAGGTCGAAGGCGACACCACAGACGGTGAGCGCGGGACGGGTTTCGAGATGGATGTCTTTTACTTCGTACATCTGCCGGTCAAATTATGACGACCTGCGTATGGCGCGAGGTCCATGGGCCCCGGCTTTCGCCGGGGTGACACTTTAGTGTGCGGCGGCGCACGGAATCAAACCAGCCGCGTCGCTTCTTCTATCAGCTTGTCGGCGGCTTCCGAAAGCAGCGCGTCGCCGGCTTCGCCGTCGACCTGGACCTTGCCGATGTCGAGCAGGACCGGCACGGCGAGCGGCGAGACGCGGTCGAGGCGTTTCAGAACAATGTGGCCGCGGATGCGCTTCAGCATCTCGGCGACGCGGCCGACGTCGAGAAGCCCTGAAGCCGCGTCATTATAGGTGGCGCGCAGCAGAATGTGGTCGGGCTCGTGCTCGCGCAGCACATTGTAGATGAGGTCGGAGGAGAAGGTGACCTGGCGGCCGGTTTTCTCCTGCCCCGGATAGCGGCGCTCGATCAGGCCCGAAATGATCGCGCAGTCGCGGAAGGTGCGCTTCAAGAGGCTCGATTCGGCGAGCCAGGCGTCGAGATCGTCGCCCAGCATGTCTTCGGCGAAGAGTTCGCCGAGCGGCAATTCGTGGCGTTCATGCATCAGCCCCGGATCGCGCAGGCACCAGATCGCCAGCGAATATTCCGACGCGACGAAACCCATGGGCCGCGCGCCGGCGCGGTCGAGGCGGCGCGTCAGCAGCATGCCGAGCGTCTGGTGGGCGAGGCGGCCCTCGAAGGGGTAGCAGACGAGATAGAACTTGTCGCCGCGCGGAAAACATTCGACCAGCAGATCGCTCTCGCGCGGCAGCAGCGAGCGCCAGCTCTGCATTTCAAGCCATTCGCGCACCTGTGGCGGCAGGTGGCCCCATTCCGCCTTGTGCGCCAGCATGCGGCGGACGCGGGCGGCGAGATGGGTCGAGAGCGGAAACTTGCCGCCGTAATAGGACGGGATCATCGGCTCGCCCGATTGCGACTTCGTGACGAGGGCTTCGGTTTCGGCAAGGCCCTCGAAACGCAATATGTGGCCGGCGAAGAGGAAGGTGTCGCCGGGCGAGAGCTGGTCGATGAAATATTCCTCGATCTCGCCGAGATAGCGCCCGCCGCCCCCGCCCATCGGCCGGCGGCCGCGCTTGATCATCCGCACCTTCAGCATCGGCGCCTCGACGATGGTGCCGACATTCATGCGGTATTGCTGGACGACGGCGGGCGAAGAGGCGCGCAGGCGCATGTCGCCTTCGAGCTTCGCGTTGGGGCGCAGCCGCGCGAAGCGGTCATAGGTTTTCAGCGCGTAGCCGCCAGTGGCGACGAAATCGACCACCTTGTCGAAGTCGCCGCGTGTCAGCGCGCGATAGGGCGCGGCGGAACGCACTTCCGTATAGAGCGCGTCGGGATCGAAGGGCTGCGAACAGGCACAGCCGAGAATGTGTTGCGCCAGCACGTCGAGCGCGCCGGTGCGCGACACCATGCCGTCCTGCGCGCCTTCGAGAGCGGCGGCACGGGCGGCTTCGCATTCCAGCACCTCGAAGCGGTTGGCCGGCACCAGCAGCGCGCGCGAAGGCTCGTCGAGGCGGTGATTGGCGCGGCCGATGCGCTGCAGCAACCGGCTTGCCCCTTTTGGCGCCCCCATGTTGACGACGAGGTCGACCTCGCCCCAGTCGATGCCGAGATCGAGGGTCGAGGTGCAGACGACGGCGCGAAGCGTGCCCGCCGACATCGCCGCCTCGACCTTGCGGCGCGCTTCGGCGGCGAGCGAGCCATGATGCAGCGCGATCGGCAGCGCATCTTCGTTGAGGCGCCAGAGCTCCTGAAAGACGAATTCGGCCTGACTGCGCGTGTTGACGAAAACGAGAACGATGCGGTTCGCCTTGATCGCTTCGTAGACGGCCGGCAGCGCATGGCGCGCCGAGTGACCCGACCAGGGGATGTGCGCCTCGCCGCCCTCTTCATCGGGCAGGCCCGCCGCGACGATGTTGATCTCGGGCGCCGCACCGGGCGGCGCGACGACGACGTCGGCAAGGTTCTCGCCGCCCCTTTCGTCATTTGGCGGTTGCGGCATCAGATAGCGACGCAAGGCATCGGGTTCGGCAACGGTGGCCGACAGTCCGACGCGGCGCGCGGCGGGCGCAAGGCGCGAAAGACGCGCAAGACCGAGCGACAGCAGGTCGCCGCGCTTCGAATTCGCCAGCGCATGGAGTTCGTCGAGCACGATGCAGGAAAGCTGCCCGAAAAAGCGCGGGCTGTCGGGGTAGGACAAGAGCAGCGCCAGCTGTTCGGGCGTCGTCATCAGGATATCGGGCGGCGTGTGGCGCTGGCGCAGGCGGCGGTTTTGCGGCGTGTCGCCGGTGCGGGTTTCGATCGCGATATCGAGGCCCATTTCGGCGAGCGGGATTTCGAGATTGCGCTTGACGTCGACGGCCAGCGCCTTGAGCGGCGAGATGTAGAGCGTGTGGAGCGCGGGGGCCGCCTGCGGATGTTCGGCAAGCTCGACAAGGCTCGGCAGGAAGCCCGCCAGCGTCTTGCCGGCGCCGGTGGGCGCGATGAGAAGCGCCGAGCGGCCGGCCTCGGCGAGATCGAGCAAGGCCAATTGATGCGGGCGCGGATGCCAGCCGCGCGCAGCGAACCAGCGGCTGAAGGCGGCGGGCAGCGCGACCGTCTGTTGCGCGGGAAGGGGCTTGCTCATGGGGGGAGGTTAGCAGGCCATCGCTGTATTTGGGGGAGGGGCGAAGGCGGGACGCGCCGGCCGGGCGCTGCCATCCCGCCGGCCAGAAATTGAACATTGTTCAAAAATATGATATATGGTCAAAAAATAACCGAAAACCGGAGGGAAGCCCATGCCTTTCGAACACATCCTTTATGAGCGGCAGGGCCGCATCGCCACCATCACGCTGAACCGGCCGGACAGGCTCAATGCCATCGCCTCGGGCATGCCGCGCGAAATCGCCCGCGCGGTCGAACAGGCGAACGACGATGACGATGTCCATGCGATCGTGCTGACGGGCGCCGGCCGCGCCTTCTGCGCCGGCTACGACCTGAAAGACTTTGCCGAGCGGCCGACGCGCAACCAGGGCGCGGGCACGGCGGCGGGCGACGCCCGCCCCTGGGACCCGATGGTCGATTTCAACATGATGCATGCGAACACGCGCGATTTCATGTCGCTCTGGCGCTGCCACAAGCCGACGCTTGCGAAAGTGCGCGGCTTCGCGGTCGCCGGCGGGTCCGACATCGCGCTTTGCTGCGACATGGTGGTGATGGCCGAGGATGCGAAGATCGGCTATCCGCCGGCCCGCGTCTGGGGCTGCCCGACGACCGCCATGTGGGTCTATCGCTTGGGCCCCGAACGCGCCAAGCGCATGCTCTTCACCGGCGATCTGGTGATGGGCACGGAGGCCGCCGAAATGGGGCTCGTTCTCGAAGCGGTGCCGGAGACCGCTCTCGATGCGCGGGTCGACGAACTCGCGAACCGCATGGCCGGCGTGCCGCGCAACCAGCTGATGATGCAGAAGCTGCTGGTCAATCAGGCCTATGAGAACATGGGGCTCCAGACGACGCAGATGTTCGCGACGCTGTTCGACGGCATCACGCGCCACTCGCCCGAAGGCGTCTGGTTCAAGGAGCGCGCGGAAGCGGTCGGCTTCCAGCAGGCGGTGAAGGAACGCGACGGCGGCGGGCCGATTGCCGAGGGGGTCTCCCGTTCGACCTACAAATTCTGATGGCCGCACCCGCCGCCGAAAAACGCCGCACGGCGCTGCGCGACCACAAGCGCAAGGCGATCCTCGCCGCCGCGCGCCGCGTCTGCGACGCGGGCGGACCGGAGGCGCTGACCATTCGCGCCGTGGCCGCCGAAGCGGGCTATGTGCCCGGCGCCGTCTATTCCTATTTCGCCGGCATCGACGAACTGGCGATCGCGCTGACCGCCGAGGAGCTGGGGCACCTCGCCAGACGGATGCGCGAGGCGGCGGAGAAGGCGGCATCGCCCGCCGAGGCGCTGGCCGCCGCCGCCCGCGAGGCGCTGGCGGCGACCGCCGGCAACGCGCCGCATGTGCGGCTGGCCGGCCGGCTGATGTCGGCGGACACGCTCGACCCCGATCTGAGCCGCGCCGTCACGGGCCGTGTTATCGCGGTGCTCGAAACGCTGGGCGGGCCCTTGCGCGCGGCGACCGGGCTCGAAGGCGCGGCGGCGCATCGCGAAATCCTCTGCCTCGCGGCCTTCCTGATCGGGCTCAGGGTGCTCGAAGGCTCGGGGCGTCTTGCGGCGCTGGGTTTCCCTGCGCAAGATCTGTTGGCGCACCGGCTGGCGGCACTTCCCGCGAAGGGCTGACCCATGACAAGCGGCGGCGGCCCCCCTATGCTGCGCCACCCGCCATCGACGAACCCGTATCCCGCAAAAATGACCGGCATGATCGACACCTATCGCGGCTATGTCTCGCTGCAGGAATGCGACGAGATGGGGCATATGAACATCCAGCACTACATCTCGAAGAGCTCGGACAGTTCCTACAATCTGCGCGTGGCGCTGGGCCTCGGCGCGCTCGATCAGGCGCAGACAGGGCTTGGCTATGTGGCGCTCGAACATCACATCCGCTTTCACCGCGAGCTTCGCGCCAGCGATCTCGTCGTGATCCGCTCCGGCGTCGTCGAGCTGCGCGACAAGACGATGCGCATCTATCAGGAAATGCGCGAGGCGCTGGACGACCGGCTGGCCGCCACCTATGTCGTCGACACGGGCTGCCTCGATCTGGCGACGCGGCGACTGACCGCCTGGCCCGAGGAAACGCGGGCCCGCGCCGCGACGATGGCAACCGAACTGCCGCCGGAAGCGCTGCCGCGCTCGCTGCCGCGCTCGCTGCCGAAGGAAGCACTGGAGCGCGACGTCTCGCTGGCCCGCGCCGATGCCGACGGCATGGTCGAGACCAATCGTTCAGTCGTCAACACCTGGGAATGCGACACCAACAATCACATGAACGCGCGCTTCTTCATGGCACGCTTCTCCGATGCGCAGGGCCATATGTGGGCGCATGCAGGCCTCGGCCGGCACGAGCAGGCGGCGCGCGGGCTTGCGACCGCGACCGTCGAGATAAGGCTCGCCTATCTGCGCGAGCTCTGCGCCGGCGAAACGCTTTTCGTGCGCACCGGCATCGACGCCACCGACGGCAAGACGATCCGCTATCGTCACTGGCTGTTTTCGGGCGACACCGGCGAGCCGGCCTGCATCGCCGAAGGCGCGGGGCTCCTGTTCGACAAGGCGAGCCGCAAGGCCGTGCCGCTGCCCGACGCGCTTCGGGCGCGCGGCTGATCCCATTCGTCATCCTTATTGCAACAAGAGAAAGAAAACATGAGCGAGATGATCGAGGTCGCAAGGTCGAGCGTGCAGACATGGGAAAGCGACCAGATGGGGCATATGAACGTGCAGTTCTATGTCGACAAGGCGGGGCAGGGGCTGGCCGCGCTGGCGCTCCGGCTCGGCATCGGGCCGCGTTTCGCCCGCGCGGAAGGCGCGCGGCTCTTCGTGCGCGATCATCATGTGCGTTTCCTGCGCGAACAGCGGCCCGGCGCGCCTTTCTTCATTCGCGCCGGCATTCTGGATGTGCGCGATTTCGGTCTGCGCGTCTATGAGGAGATGGTCAACACGGTCTCGGGCGAGGTCGCCGCGACCTTCATCGCCGAGATCGAGTTGCTGGATGAAGAAAGCCGCGAAGTGAAGCCGCTGCCGGCGAAAGTGAAAACGGCGGCGAAGGCACTTGTCGTCGAACTGCCGGTGCATGGCGCCCCGCGCGGTCTCGACATTTACGAACCGCGCCCGGCGCCGAAGCTCGCCGGGGCCGACGCCATGGGCATGGTGCGCACCTGGCAGGGCGAAATCGACACCGCGCAATGCGACGGCCAGGGCTTTCTGACCATTCGCCATTTCATGGGCATTGTGTCGGACGGCATTCCCAATCTGCTGGCGCAAACGCGCGGCGAGGATCGGTCGAGAACGCCGTCGGTGGGCGGCGCGGCGCTCGAATACCGCTTCGTCTATCGCCGCCACCCGCGTGTCGGCGACGTGCTGACGCTCAGGAGCGGCCTCAAGAATGTCGGTCCGAAAATCTATACCTGGTGCCACTGGCTGTTCGATCTCGAAACCGGCGAAGCCATCGCCACCGCCGAGGCGGTCGCCATCGCACTCGACCTGACGACACGCAAGGCGATTGCCATTCCCGACGAAATGCGCGCCAATCTGGAAACGCTGGTGATCGACGGTCTCGGCGTTTGATCGGGGGAGGGCGGCCATGACGGGATTTCTGCGCGGCGCGTTGACGGCGAATGAAACGGCGCTCATCGACAGAGCGGCGGCATTCGCGCGAAACACGGTCGCGCCCAACGCCGCCGGATGGGAACGCGCGCGCCGCCAGCCGGTCGAGGCGCTGCGCGAAGCCGCCGCGCTGGGGCTTGCCGCGCTCGAAGTGCCGCGCGAGGCCGGCGGCCCCGGCCATCGCTACATGGTGAAGCTCGCGCTCTGCGAGGAAATGTCGCGCGCCGACATGGCTTTCACTTTTTCTCTGGTCAACACGCAGAACGTCGCCGCGCGACTGGCGCTCTCGCCGACGGCACGACATCGCGACGTCCATGTGCCGGCGCTGATGAAGGCCGAAATCTTCGGCGGCACCGCCTTGAGCGAACCCGGCGCCGGCAGCGACTTTTCGGCGATCCGGACCAGCGCCGTCAAAAGCGGCACCGGCTGGACGCTCAATGGCGAGAAGGGCTGGATCACCAATGCGGGCGTTGGCGACCTCTTCATCACCTATGTGCAGACCGATCCGGCCGCGGGCTGGCGCGGCATCGCTGCCTTCCTTGTCGATGCAAGGCGGCCGGGTTTCCGTCGCGCCGCGTCTTATGACCTGTCGGGAGGTCATGCGATCGGCGCCGGCGGTTTCACGCTCGAAGGTTACATCGCGCCGGACGACGACATGCTGGCGCCGCCCGGCGACGCCTTCAAGCTCGCCATGAAAGGTGTCAACGGCGCCCGCGTCTATGTCGCGGCGATGTGCGCCGGGATGCTGGCCGACGCGTTGGAAAAGGCGCTCGCCTACGCCGCCGAGCGTGAAACCTTCGGCCGGAAGCTTCTCGAGCATCAGGGTCTCAACTGGTCCCTCGGCGACGTCGCCAACGATCTCGAAGCGCTGCGCGGGCTGACGCTTGCCGCCGGCCACCTGATCGATGAAGGCGGCGACGCGGTGATGGCGGCGGCGCATGCGAAAAAATTCGCCGGCCGCGTCACCCTCGCCCGCATCGCCGACTGTATCCAGGCGATGGGCGCCGCCGGTCTGCGCGAGGAACACGGCCTCGGCCGTCAACTCGCTTGCGCGAAGATCGCGGCCTATACCGACGGCAGCACTGAAATGATGAACGAACGCATCGGCGCGGGCCTGTTGAAGGCCTATGGGCCTGACCTGGGCTAGGCGTTAGCGAGGTACGCTAAAACACGGAGCCGTTATGACCCGGCCTCACGTTGCTCCCCGCCATCCCATCCCCAGGTCGTCTTTGCCGGACTTGATCCGGCAATCCAGAAGGCGCGGAACGCGCCGTCTCTCTTCGAAAAAACTCTTCTTAAAGCAGCTCCTCGAATAGATCGCGCCATGTCGGATTCATTTCCTCGATCAGCGCGATCTTCCATGACCGCGACCAGTGCTTGATGTTCTTCTCGCGCTGGATGGCGCCGATGGCGGTTCCATGGACCTCGTACCAGACAAGGCGTTTGACGCCGTAGCGGCTGGTGAAGCCCTTGGTGAGTTCCTGCCTGTGCTCCGACACGCGGCGCAACACGTCGTTGGTGACGCCGGTATAGAGCGTCCCGTTCTTTCCGCTGGCGAGGATGTAGACGAAGTAATCCCGCATGAGATGAGTTTGGCGCATCGTTTTGCACGACGGCAATGCGATTGCGGCAAAGATTTTTTTCGAAGAGAGACGCCGCCTGACGGCGGCTTCTG